>DJRK01000007.1 GCA_002440065.1 Atopobium sp. UBA6362
CGGTGTTGAAGTCGTCGTCCATCTGGGCGTTGAACTCCTCGCGGGCGGCGTCGACGGCGGCGGCGAACTCCTTGTCCTTCTCGGTGAGCTCGCTGCCCTTGGGGGCCTGGTCGGCGGCCCAGCGCAGGTTGCGCACGGCGGTCTGGAGACGCTCGAGCGTGCCCACGGAGCCCTCGAGGCGCTTACGGGAGAAGTCGAGCGGCGCGCGGTAGTGGGTCTGCAGCATGAGCAGGCGCACGGCGTCGGCCGGGTAGGCGTCGAGGACCTCCTTGAGCGTGAGGAAGTTGCCCAGGGACTTGGACATCTTCTCGCCGTCGACGCGCAGCATGCCCGTGTGCATCCAGGTGTTCGCGAGGGGCTTGTCCCAGGCGCACATGGCCTGGGCGGTCTCGTTCTCGTGGTGCGGGAAGATGAGGTCCGCGCCGCCGCCGTGGATGTCGATGGGGGTGCCCAGGTAGCGATGGATCATGGCGCAGCACTCGGTGTGCCAGCCGGGGCGGCCGTCGCCCCACGGGGAGGGCCAGCTGGGCTCGCCGGGCTTGGCGGCCTTCCAGAGGGCGAAGTCGAAGGGGTCGCGCTTCTCATCGTTGACCTCCACGCGCTCGCCGGCGCGCAGCTGGTCGAGGTCGCGGCCGGACAGGATGCCGTAGTTGTGGTCGGAGCGCACCGAGAAGTACACGTCGCCGGAGGGCACGGGATACGCATTGCCCTTGTCGATCAGGATCTGGATCATGTCCTGCATGGCCTGGATCTCGCGCGTCGCGCGCGGGCGGATGTCGGGGTCCATGATGCCGAAGCGGTGCATCTGCTCGATGAAGGCGTTCGAGAACTCCTCGGCCACGTCGGCCGCGGTGCGCCCCTGCTCGTTCGCGCGGTTGATGATCTTGTCGTCCACGTCGGTGAGGTTCTGGGCGAAAGTGACCTCGTAGCCCTTGTACATGAGGTAGCGGCGGATCACGTCGAAGCTGAGGAACGTGCGCGCGTTGCCGATGTGGATCTGGTCGTAGACCGTGGGGCCGCAGACGTACATGCGGATCTTGCCGGGCTCGATGGGAACGAGCTCCTCCTTGCGGTGCGTCTGACTGTTGTATACGAGCATGGTGCGCTCTCCTTCATGGTCGAGCCGCGCGGGCGGCACGGTGTTGCATCTAGGAAGTGTAGTCAATCTTGGGCTTCTCGGCGTCGCTCGGCGCAGCGCCGCCGGAATCGGGGTCAGACGCGCTCGAGAAGGGCGACGGCCCAGGCCTCGATCCCC
This sequence comes from Atopobium sp. UBA6362, assembly GCA_002440065.1. Classification (GTDB taxonomy): domain Bacteria; phylum Actinomycetota; class Coriobacteriia; order Coriobacteriales; family Atopobiaceae; genus Paratractidigestivibacter. The sequence continues at coordinate 1,256 of DJRK01000007.1, forward strand.
TCTTTGCGCCCCACGAAGCCGAGGCGCTCGGTCGTGGTCGCCTTCACGCCCACGGCGTCCACCGGGACGCCCATCGCCGCCGCCATGCGGGCGCGCATCTGCTCGCGATAAGGGGCGAGCTTGGGCGCCTGGGCGGCGACGGTACAGTCGCAGTCGACGATCCTGAAGCCGCGCTCGGCGGCGAGGGCGGCCACGCGCTCGAGGAGCTTGATGGAGTCGGCGCCCTCGTAGGCGGGGTCGTCGTCGGGGAAGAGCTTGCCGATGTCGCCCTCGCGAAGGGCGCCCAAGATGGCGTCCATGAGCGCGTGCACGAGCACGTCGGCATCGGAATGGCCAAGAAGCCCCAGCTCAGAGGGCACCTCGACGCCGCCCAGGATGCACTTCCTCCCTGGCGCGAACGCATGCACGTCGTAGCCGTGGCCGATTCTCATGCTCATTGGACGTCCCTTCCCGGCTTCCTGCCGCAGCCCTCCTCCACGAGGCGCTGCTCGAGCGTGGCCTGGGCCACCGCGAGGTCCTCGGGGATAGTCACCTTTATGTTGTCGCGCGAGGTCTCGACGCACAGGACGCGGCCGCCGTGGCGCTCCACGAGCGAGGAGTCGTCGGTCCCGAGGTAGCCGTCCCACAGCGCCGCGCGGTACGCGGCCCTAAGCGGCTTTGCCCAGAAGACCTGCGGGGTCTGCGCGCACCAGTAGAACGAGCGGTCCGGCGTGGCCACGACCTGCTCGCCCTCCACGAGCTTGAGCGTATCGATGGAGCGGCAGGCGCAGATGGCGCCCGCGAGCGTCTCGTCGGCGCGTACCGTCGCGCAGGCGCGCTCGATGGCCTCTATGTCGATGAGCGGGCGGGCGGAGTCGTGGACCGCGACGATTCTCTGGTCCCGGGGAACCGCCTGCAGGCCGGAGTAGACCGAGTCCTGCCGCGTGGGACCCGCGGGCGCGAAGCTCACGGGCTTGGACAGCGTGAGCGGGCCGAGGACGTCGCGCTCGACAGCGGCGACCTTGTCGGGGGCGCACACGATCACGAGGCGCTCGACGGACGGCGCGTGGTCGAAGGCCATGACGGACCAGCACATGAGCGGGAGGCCGCAGAGGTCCACGAACTGCTTGCCGCGCGGGTCGCCGAAGCGCTCACCCGTGCCGCCCGCGAGGATGATCGCGCAGGTATCGGGCCCTTGCGCCGGGGCGCCCACGGGCTTTGTCTCGGCGCAAGAGCAGACGTTGGGACTTCCGGTCGTGCCGCTCATTCGTTCTTCCCCCACATACGGTGCAGGCTGTTCGCCAGCACGCCGGGATTCTTCACGCCGATCTCGCCCAGGCGGGCCGGGTCGTCGTCCACGGCCTCGAGGACCTCCTGGAGCGAGCCGTACTCGTCCACGAGCTTGTCGGCCATGCCCTCGCGCACGACCGAGACGCGGGAGAGCGTGCGCAGGCCGAGCGGCGTCATGATGCTGTCCTCGCCGCGCTCGTCGGAATAGCCCAGGATCTTTGCCACGAACTTCGCGGAGCGGAGCTTCGTGTTGTCGGCATCGTGGAGCTTGGCTCGGATCGCGCGGGCCGCCTCCTCGGAGGAGTCGGCGGCGTAGTCCCTGATCATGAGGGTGTACGCCTCGTCCATGCTGCCCAGGAGCTCGCCGCGCTGCATGGCGACGGTGCGCCCTTCTCGGCCGAGCTGCAGGATGCAGCCGTCGAGCTCCTCGTCGGCGGTCATCAGGGTCTCGAACAGGTAGAAGATGTTCGTGACGTCGCCCAGCGTGACGTAGTTGTCGAGCTCCAGGCTCGTCAGGCGCAGCAGGCTGCGGTCGAGCTGCTGGCGGGTGTTCTGCATGGCGACCGTGAGCTGGTTCACCGAGACCATCAGGTCCGAGACGGGCTTCAGGTCGAAGCCGTGGCCGTCGACGTAGACGTTCACGACCTGGCGGCGCTCGGAGACCGTGGCGACCACGGCCTTCGTGAGCAGGCTCATGCGCGCCGCGGTGCGGTGGCGGGTGCCCGTCTCGGTCGTGGGCAGGGACGGGTCGGGGTTCAGGTGGTAGTTGGCGCGCAGGATCTTCGTGAGGTCCTTGTCGAGCACGACCGCGCCGTCCATCTTGCAGAGCTCGAAGAGCCTGTTCGCCGTGAACGAGACGTCCAGCTTGAAGCCGTCGTCGCCCGCGGCGAGCACGTTCTCGGTATCTCCCACGCAGATGAGGGCGCCCATGTGGCCCGCGATGATCATGTCCAGGGCGTGGCGCAGGGCCGTGCCGGGGGCCGTCATGCGGATGGCGTTCTCCAGCCGGGCTTCGTGGTCGTTTGCGCCCAGGTCAAACGGGGCTGCGTCCATGCTGGTCCCTCCTCGGGTAAGCTGCGGGCCCGATCGGGCCCGTGGAGTCGTGGATTCGTCGAGCCGCCAAGAAGCACGGGCTTCTTGGCGGCTGCGCCTTTGGGGAAAGTATATCCCCCGGGTATGCGGCCGGCCCTTAGGCCCCCGACGCGGCTAGGCCGTCGGCACCGGATGCCGGGGCCTGCGGCGCCGAGCCTGCGGGCAAATCGAAGCTCGGGCGCGCCATGTTCTCGCGCCGGCGCGGCTCGGGGATCTCGCCCGTCGTCTTCTCGAAGGCGAGCTTGCCGTCCTTGGCGCGGACCTTGACGATGTCGCCCCGGCCCCACTTGCCCTGCAGGAGCTCCTCGGAGAGTGGGTCCTCGATGAGCGTCTGGATGGCGCGGCGCAGCGGGCGGGCGCCGTAGACGGGATCGGCCCCCTCCTTGGCCACGAGGTCGCGGGCAGCGTCGGTGAGCTCGATGGACATGCCTTGGGCCACGAGGCGGTCGCGCAGGTCGGCGATCATGAGCTCGACGATGCCGCGGAGCTGCTCGGTCGTGAGCGACTTGAAGACCACGACCTCGTCCACGCGGTTGAGGAACTCGGGGCGGAAGTGCTTCTTGAGCTCGCTCATCACGCGGCTCGAGATCTCTTTGTCGGACAGGCCCGAGTCGCCCATGGCCGAGAAGCCGAGCGTCGAGGTGTGCGCGATGTCGCGGGCGCCGATGTTCGACGTCATGATGATCACGGTGTTGGAGAAGTCCACGTGGCGGCCCTGGCCGTCGGTCAGGCGACCCTCGTCCAGGATCTGGAGCAGGACGTTGAAGACGTCGGGGTGGGCCTTCTCGATCTCGTCGAAGAGGATCACGGAGTAGGGTCTGCGGCGCACGGCCTTGGTGAGCTCGCCGCCCTCGTCGTAGCCCACGTATCCCGGAGGGGCGCCGACGAGCTTGGAGACGGTGTGCTTCTCCATGAACTCGGACATGTCGAAGGTGATGAGCGCGTCCTCGCTGCCAAAGAGGAACTCGGCGAGCGACTTGGCGAGCTCGGTCTTGCCCACGCCGGAGGGGCCCAGGAAGATGAACGAGCCGCCCGGGCGGCGCGGGTCCTTGAGCGGGCTGCGGCTGCGGCGGATGGCGCGCGCGACCTTGGTGACGGCCTCGTCCTGGCCGACGACGCGCTGGTGGAGGACCTCCTCGCAGCGCAGGAGCTTGGACGCCTCGGCCTCGGTGAGGTTGGAGACGGGCACGCCCGTGATGCTGGAGACGACGTCGGCGATGTCGTTCTCGTCCACGACGACCGCGTGCTCCTCCAGGCCGCGCCGCCACGCGGACTCGAGCTCGTCGCGCTTGGCGATAAGGGCCTTCTCCTCGTCGCGCAGGGACGCGGCCTTCTCGAACTCCTGGGCCGCGGCGGCCTGGGACTTCTCGCCGCGCACTCGGTTGAGGTCGGCGTCGACCTGCGCGATCTCGGGCGGGAGCACCATGCGGTGCACGCGCGTGCGGGCACCGGCCTCGTCCAGGACGTCGATGGCCTTGTCGGGCAGGAAGCGGTCCTGCACGTAGCGGCTCGAGAGCGTCACGGCAGCCTTCACGGCGGCGTCGGTGTAGTGCACGTGGTGGTGCTTCTCGTAGCGGTCCTTCAGGCCGTCGATGATCTTGAGCGTGTCCTCGACGGAGGGCTCGCCGATGTAGACGGGCTGGAAGCGGCGCTCGAAGGCGGAGTCCTTCTCGATGTGCTTGCGGTACTCCTCGGCCGTGGTCGCACCGATGACCTGGATCTCGCCGCGGGACAGGGGCGGCTTGAGGATCGACGCGGCGTCGATGGAGCCCTCGGCCGAGCCGGCGCCGATGACGGTGTGGATCTCGTCGATGAAGAGGATGTCCTCGTCGGAGTCCTCGAGCTCCTGCACGACCTTCTTCATGCGCTCCTCGAACTCGCCGCGGTACTTGGAGCCGGCGACGAGGGAGGCCATGTCGAGCGTCCAGATCTGCTTGCCGCGCAGGATGTCGGGCACGTTGCCGGAGTCGATGAGCTGGGCGAGGCCCTCCACGATGGCGGTCTTGCCCACGCCCGGGTCACCGAGCACGAGGGGGTTGTTCTTCTGGCGGCGCGCGAGGACCTGCATGACGCGCTCTATCTCGGCGTCGCGGCCGATGACGGGGTCGAGCTTGCCCTCGGCGGCCTGCTTGGTGAGGTTGCGGCCGTACTTCTCGAGCATGGACTCGTCGTCGGGGGAGCCCTGCTGCGAAGAGCCCATGGGGGCGCCCATGCCAATGAAGACCTGGCCAGGCATGCCGTTGGGCGCCTGCTGCTGCGGGCGGTCGTCCGACTTCTGGATGAGCTCGTTCACGGCGTTGCGCACGGCGTCGGCCGAGACGCCCATGGCGCGCAGGGCGTCCATGGCGCGGCCGTTGCCCTCGGCGACGATGCCCAGGAGCAGGTGCTCGGTGGCGATGTAGGTCTGGCCGTGGGTCATGGTCTCGCGGTAGGCGCCCTCCAGGACGCGCTTGGCGCGGGGCGTGAAGGGGATGTGGCCGCCGGGCATGGGCTCGGTCTCGGGCGCGGTGAGGCCCTGGACGGTCGCGAGCGCCTCGTCGTAGGTGACCTCGAGCTTGGCCAGGGCCTGCGCGGCGATGCCCTCGCCCTCCTTGATGAGCGCAAGCAGGAGGTGCTCGGTACCCACGTACATCTGGCCGAGGTTGCGCGCCTCGTCCTGCGCGAGGCTCATGACCTTGCGGGCTTTGTCGGTGAACTTCTCGAACATGCGGTAGTTCCCTTTCGTGCAATGAGCTGCCTCGATGCGCTTTTGGCGGGCCGCGAGGGGCCGCGGGCGCCGGGCGCGCGAGGCTGAGTGTCCGGTCTCTAGTTTGTACCCCGTGCGCCCAGATGGCAAACCCGCGACACGTGACGGCAACGGCGCTTGCGGGGCGCTTCTTGGCGGCAAGGGGCCGTCACGGGCCGCGCCGCTCGCCGCTAGGACTCGCCTTTCTCGCCTCTAGAGCCCGTCCTTCTCAGAGAGGTGTATTCTCTCCCGGCGCGTGTGGGCGCTAAGCGAATGCACTTCTTGGCATTTTGGCGACTTCTCGATGCACCTCTGCGAAACGGGGATGCACTTCTGGAATACACCTCTGGCATGCACCTCTGCATCGTGGAAAGACGCGAGGCATCGCCGTCTCGGCATCACTCGCGCCGCCCCATGGACTTCTTGCGAAGATGGGAATCCTGACGCAAGCTGACGGCTCATAGGCAAGAAAACCTCCACACCAGCTCCGACGGTCCATCGGCGGCGAAACGTCAGGATGCCGCCAGCGTCGCGTCAACAAAGTGGCAGGTTAACGACAGTTTTCTGCAAGGTACGGCTGCTACGCTTCGGTCCCCGTTCCCAACGGCGACCAGGAGACGACATGACGCGCTTTTTCCTTGCCGAGAAGGACTCGCTCAGGCTGCTCAGGTTCGCCCGCAGCAGTCCTTTCCTCTTTCTTTCCCCGTGCCCGGAGGACGAGCTCGTCGTCGAGCCCTACACTTCCGCGGAGCTCCTGGAGCTGCGGCGCGCGCTGCCCCCGGAAATGAGCGGCTTCGACGCGTCCTCCCCTCTTTGCCTCACGTTCTTCTCGCGGGAATCGAGGTCGCAGTCCAAGCTCATCAGGCCGTTCGTCTCCCTGAGTGCCCTGCCTCCGGGCGCCTTCCTGGAGGTCATGGGCCCATGGGGCCGCGCGGGATCGAGGGTTTACGTCGAGTCGCCTGCGCTCGCCCTCGTGAGAATGGCGCAGGTCCTTCTTCCCGCCGTCAGAGGCGGGCAGCTCAGACGCAGCGCCGCGCTCGTTCGGCTCATGGGGCTCGCGATGGAGTTCTGCGGCACCTATGCGCGCGACCCGCTCGACCCTCTTGGCGGCCCTTGCGCCTATGGGGTCGAGCCGCTCGCGGACGCCGATTCGCTGAGACGTTTTCTGCTGGGGGCGTCCGGCATACGGGGGCTGAGGTTCGCACGCGAGGCGTCCGGGTATGCACTTGACGGCTCGGCTTCTCCCGCAGAAACGCTCCTGGCGCTTGCGATGAGCCTGCCGCCCAGGCTCGGGGGCGCCCCGCTTCCCGGTTTCGCCATGAACGAGCCCCTTGAGCTGGAGGGCGACGCCACGTCGCTTCTCCACCACCGGTCCATGAGACCGGACTTCTATTGGCGCGAGCAGCGGGTCGCGCTCGAATACAACGGGAAGGTCCACGACTCCGAGGACGGCCACGAAGAGGACCATTTCCGCAGGCAGGACTATGCGACCTGCGGGATTGGCGTGGTCGAGGCCCGAAGCTCGGACGTGAGAGATACCGGGGCCCTGGAAAGGCTCATCAAGCTCGTGGCCCTCGAGCTTGAAAGGAGGGGCGGCGACGGGCCCAGCCTCCGCAAGCGGATCGACGCGAGCCTCCAGGACCCGCAGGCGCGGGTAGCGCGGGCGCAGCTCGTTTACGAGCTCACCCGGGGCCGTAGGCACGGTGAGCCCGGGTGAGCGCTGCGTCGCAGACGAGCGTTGCGCTCCAGCCGAGCATTACAGAGGTGTATTCCCTCTTCCCGGAAAAACGCGCCCAGTGCGTTCACTTGCCAAGAAAACCAGCAGAGGTGCATGCCCTAGAGCACGCACCTCTGCAATACACCTCTGCAACGAAGGGGCGACCGCCGCCCGAACGGAGCGACGACCCGGAAAACCGCTACTCCACGCCGTCGCAGGTGGGCTGGATGGCCTTCATGGCCTCGATGACGCTCGCGAAGAGCTCGTCGAGCTCCATACCGTTGAGCTCGGCGCCCTTGCGGATGACGTCGCGGTCGCAGCCGGCGGCAAAGCGCTTGTCCTTGAACTTCTTCTTGAGGCTCTTCACCTCGAAGTCCATGACGGACTTGGACGGGCGCATGAGCACGGCCGCCTGGATAAGGCCGGAGAGCTCGTCGCAGGCGAAGAGCACGCACTCCATCTTGTTGCTCGGCGCGGGGAGGTCCGGGTTGTTGTCGGAGTTGTGCGTCTGGATGGCGCGGGCGAGCTCCTTGGTGCCGCCGGCCTCCTCGATGAGCTCGGCGCCCTTCACGGTGTGCTGCACCGCGTCCTGGAACTTCTCCCAGTCGAGGTCGTGGAGAAGACCGACCTGGCCCCAGAACTCCACGTTCTGCGGGTCGTACTTCTCGGCGTAGTAGCGCATGAGGCCCTCGAGGGTCTGCCCGTGGGCGATATGGAACGGGTCCTCGTTGTACTGCTTCAGCAGCTCAAAGGCCTGGTCGCGCGTGAGGCCGGTCTCGAGCGGCGCGGCCTCGGCGTGGGCAGCGGCGGCCTCGTTCGACGCGCCGTGCTCGGCGTCGTCGGCCAGGGCGTCGACGGAGGCGGCGGCGTTGTCGGTGGTCTCGGGCAGCTGGGAGGCGATGTCGGCCCGGGTGACGACCTCGGGCTTCATCTGCGGGAAGAGGAGCACGTCGCGGATGGCGGGCGCGTCGCAGAACAGCATGATCATGCGGTCGATGCCGTAGCCGATGCCGCCCGCGGGGGGCATGCCGTACTCGAGGGCGCGCACGTAGTCGTAGTCGTAGCCCATGGCCTCGTCGTCGCCGAAGCCCTTGGCCGCGACCTGCTCGGCGAAGCGGCCGGCCTGGTCGACGGGGTCGTTGAGCTCGGAGAAGGCGTTCGCGTACTCGTGGCCGCAGATGACGAGCTCGAAGCGGTCGGTCAGGCGCGGGTCGTCGTCCTTGCGCTTGGAGAGGGGGCTTACCTCCTCGGGGTAGTCGCACACGAAGGTCGGGTTCACGAGCGTGGCCTCGCCGAGCTCGTCGTAGAGCTCGAAGACGAGCTTGCCCGCGCCCCAGTTCTCCTGCCACTCGATGTCGTGCTCCTCGCAGATCTGGCGCAGGCGCTCGACCGGGGTGTCCATGTCCACGTGCTCGCCCACGGCGGCCGAGGCGACCTCGGACAGCGGGATGGACGCCCAGGTGCCGGACATGTCGACCTCTTGGCCCTGGTAGGTGATGACCTCGTGGCCCTCCTCGCAGCCGCAGACCTCACGGGCGATGGTCTTGAAGAGGCCCTGGGTGAGCTCCTTCATGCCCTCGAGGTCGGAGTAGGCGCAGTAGGCCTCCATGGAGGTGAACTCGGGGTTGTGCGTGAGGTCCATGCCCTCGTTGCGGAACTGGCGGCCGATCTCGAACACGCGCTCGAGGCCGCCCACGATGCAGCGCTTGAGCGGAAGCTCGGTGGCGATGCGCAGGTAGAAGTCGCGGTCGAGCGCGTTGAAGTGCGTGACGAAGGGCTTGGCGTTCGCGCCACCGAGGATGGCGTGCATCATGGGGGTCTCGACCTCCATGTAGCCGTCGGCCTCCATGTAGCGGCGGATAAGGCTGATGATCCGGCTGCGCTTGCGGAAGGTCTCGCGGACCTCGGGGTTCATGATGAGGTCGACGTAGCGCTGGCGGTAGCGGACCTCGCGGTCGGTCAGGCCGTGGAACTTNNCTTCTCGGGCAGCGGGCGCAGGGACTTGGAGAGGATCTCCAGGTGCGTGGGCGCGATTGAGAGCTGGCCGCGCTTGGTGCGGATGACGGCGCCCGTGGCACCGATCACGTCGCCGAGGTCGAGCTGCGAGAGGAGCGCCCACTCGTCCTCGGGCAGGTCGTTCACGCGGCAAAAGAGCTGGATGGAGCCGGAGACGTCCTCGAGCACGATGAAGGCGATCTTGCCCTGCTTGCGGAAGGCGCGGATGCGGCCGGCGAGCGAGTAGACGTCCTCGGTCACGTCGCCGTCGGCGAGGCCGGCGTAGCGCTCCTCGAGCTCGGCGGCGTGGGCGGTGACGGTGGCCTTGATCGGGTACGGGTTCACGCCCGCGTCGATGAGCGCCTGACGGCGCAGGCGGCGCTGGGCGCGCTCGTCGTTGGTGGGTACTGCGGCGGTTTGGTCGGCCATTCTCGGCTCCTGGTTCCTCTTGCTAGTTGACGGTGCTTGGGGCTTGGAAGAAAAACGCCCCACAGCTGCACGGGCGCAGTCGCGGGGCGTTCGCTCTTGCTTGGATTGCTTGGACTCGCAAGTACGCTTAGCGGGTGATCCCCGTGATGGTGTACGAGCGGGATTTGCCGGACGGCGAGGTCACCTCGACCGTGTCGCCCTTCTTGTGGCCGATGAGGGCGGCGCCCACGGGGGACTCGTTGGAGATCTTGTGCTCCAGGGAGTTCGTCTCGGTGGTGCCCACGATGGTGAAGCTCGTCACCTTGCCCTTGGCGTCCTCGAGGTCGACGGTCGTGCCGATGGACACGGCCAGGTCGCGGGTAGAGCCGGCGGCGGCGACGGTCGCGGTCGCGAGGATCTGGCGGATCTCGTTGATGCGGGACTCGTTGTGCGACTGCTCCTCCTTGGCGGCGTCGTACTCGGAGTTCTCGGAGAGGTCGCCGAAGCCGCGCGCCTCCTTGATGCGCTCAACGATCTCGTCGTGCTTCTCGCCCTCGCGGTAAGCGAGCTCCTCGACGAGCTTCTGGCGTCCCTCGGGGGTGAGGACAATGTTCTTTGCGTCCATGCTCTGCTCTCTTCTCGGTGCTTAAATGCCTTGGCGGTGCGTGCGTTGCGAAGAAGCCCGATTAGAGCTTCTCGCCGCACTTGCTGCAGAAGGCGTTGCCGGCGGGGTTCTTGGCGCCGCAGTGGCCGCAGAACTTCGCGCCGTCCTCGGAGGCCTCGTCGGCATCGGCGTCGTCCTCGTCCTCGACGACCTCGACGGCGTCGTCGGACTCGGGCTTGGCCTCGGACTTGGCGGGCTTGGAATCGTCGTCGTCGCCCTCCATGCCCTCGCGCACGTTCTTCACGGTCTTGCCCAGGGCGGAACCGATCTTGGGCAGGTTCTTGGGCCCAAAGATGACCAAGACGACGACCAGGATGATGATGAGCTCCATGGGACCCATGCCGAGAATCATATGATTTCCTCCGTTTGCTTGATGTGAAGCGGCGCGCAGGGATTGCGCACATGCATCGGTTAGTATAGCCGAGGTTCCCGCGCGGGCGCACTACTTTGCCGCAAGGAAACGCAAACCCATAGAATACCGCAAGACGCAAGGAGCTCGGACGTGGACGCGAAGACTTTGATCATATGGGCGACCGTCGCCACCGTCGTCCTCACGGCGATCGTGGCGGCCCTCCCCTGGCTCCTGCGCCGGCGCGGCGTCGAGATGTGCCGGACGATGTTCGGGCTCACTTTGATCTTTGATTCCGCGAACGCCGACGGGACGCCCGTGCGCCTCATCAACGTGAACGGCACGTTCCAGTCGGTGAGCTACGTGCCCGAGGACCTGCGATTCGAGCTCGCCTGCGAGTACCACCGCGAGATGGCGCGCGTCGTCGAGGAGCGCGCCGACGCCGCGGCCGGGCTCGGCAGGAGGCTCCGCGTGCTCGTGATGGGCGGGGGCGGCTGCTCGCTGCCCAAGTACCTTGCCGCCTACGTGCCGAACGCCCAGGTAGAGGTCGTGGAGATCGATCCGGCCATGGTCCGCATCGCCCGCGAGAGGTTCTTCTTGGACGAGTGCCTCCAGAAGACCGGGGCCGAGAAGGACGGGCGCTTCCAGATCGTGGTGGGCGACGCCTGGGCGCGCCTCAAGGACGCGAAGGAGCCCTACGACGTCATCGTGAACGAGGCCTTTGGCGGGAAGCGGCCGCTCGGGCCCATGGAGACCGAGGAGGGCGCCCGCGTGGTGCGCGCCCACCTGGCGCGCGGCGGCGTGTACCTCGCCGACGTCCGCTGCGCCATGCAGGGCCGCAAGTCCGCGCCGCTGCGCGAGGTCGAGGCCGCCTTCGGGCGCGAGTTCTCGCATTGCCGCACCGTCCCCGAGTGGCCCGACGAGCCGGAGAAGCCCGGCAACAACGTCTTCATCGCGGAGTAGCGCCGCGGGGCCGGCCGGCGGCTCGCGCGCGCCGGGGCCCATCGCGCCGGGCCCTGACCGTCAGAGATACGTGAGGAACGCCCGCACGGCCAGGCTGAGGTCGGCGTCCGGGCGCCGCACCGCGTAGAGCGTCCGGTACGCCGGGCACTCGAGGTGAAGGACGTCCAGGTCGAACGGGGTTCTCGCCAAGGCGAGGCTCGGCAGGAGGCTGATTCCCAGGCCCGCGTCGACCATGGCGAGGATGGCCGTGATGTCCGAGGTCTCGCAGTGGATGCAGGGGTTCTTGAGCTCGCGCTGGAGCAGGGGCGCCGTCTCGGTGTCCGCGATGAAGCGCTCGCCGAGAAGCGCCTCCACGGCTACGCCCCCGTCCGCGTGCGGGAAGTGCCCGCGCGGGGCGACGACCACGATCTCGTCCTTGTCGAACAGCGTGGAGACGAAGCCCTCGGCCTCGAGGCTCGCGGGGATGAACGCGAGCTCGACCTGGCGCTCGCGCAGCTGGCGCTCGGCCTCGCCGTACGTGCACTCCCCTATGTTCACCTCGACCTTGGGGTGGTCCGCCACGAAGCGCCCGAGCGGCCCGGGCAGCCGCATCGCCACGACGCTCGTGGGCGCGGCGATGCCTACCCGCCCGTCCTCGAGCGAGTGGAGGCTCCCCACGTGCCGCTCGAGCCGGGCATAGGCGTCGCAGACCGCCCCGGCGTCGCCGAGGAGCCGCTCGCCGTCGGGCGTGAGCGTGAGCGACGGCCCGCGCCGCTCGAAGAGCGAGACGCCCCAATCGGACTCGAGGCTGCTCACGGCACGGCTCACGGTGGACTGCGCCACGCCGAGCTCCTCGCACGCCGCCGAGAGCCGCCCCAGGCGGGCGGCCGCCACAAACGCCTGGATCTTGTGGACGTTCGAGTCCATGGCACCTTCCCGCGCAAAAAGAGGGGCGCGCAGCCCCGGGCCGTTACACGGCCCAAGGTTACGCGTCCCCGGAGCAAGGGGCTCGGACTCTTCCGCGAGCGCACTCAATTTGGGGTCGGACCCCAAATTACAGGGCGCCCCTGATGACCTTCTCGCCTTCCTTCATGATGACGTCCATGTTCTCGGGCGTGAGGTCGTGGATGTTCGCAGCGACGTCGCCCTTGACCACGAGAAGGTCGGCGAGCTTGCCGGCCTCGAGCGAGCCGAAGTCGTCCTCGTGGTGCACCATCTTGGCGCCGTTGAGCGTGGCGGCCCTGATCGTCTCGAGCACGGGGATGCCCGCCTTGTCCACGAAGTCGTACATCTCGTCGATCGTGACGTAGCCGTACGGGGTCACGAACGAGAAGGAGTCGGAGCCGATGGTGAGCGTGACGCCCAGCTCGTTCGCGCGGCGCAGGTTCGCGTAGGTGCGCTGCAGCTCGCGCTCGACCACGGTGTCGCCGGGGAACTTGGCGTTGGCCTCGGACTCCTCGGGCGGGTAGGTGGCGTACCAGGTGGGCAAAAAGCCGATCGTGGGCGTGAAGAACGTGCCCTGCTCGGCCATGAGGTTCATGGTCTTGTCGTCCAGCTCGAAGCCGTGGATGAGCTGCTCGGCGCCAAAGCGCACGGAGTCGTAGGCGGCGCTCACGGAGTTGTAGGAGTGGCTCCACAGCGGGATGCCCGTGAGCTTGCACTCGTCGGCCACGGCCTTGATCTCCTCGGTGCTCATGAGCTGCCGGCGGCCGGAGTCCCAGCGCCAGATGCCGCCGCCCGTCGCCCAGATCTTGATGGCGTCGGGGTTCTCGCGCAGGCGCAGGCGCACGGCGTGGCGCAGCTCCCACGGGCCGTCCACCTGGTCGCCCCAGGGGTGGGAGTCCTTGCTCACCTGCAGCGGGAGCTTGTGGGAGTCACCGTGGCCGGCCGTGCGGCAGAAGCCCAGGCCCGTGGCGAAGATGCGCGGCCCCTTCATGACGCCCATGTTCACGAGGTCGCGGATGGCGATGCCGTTGCGGCCGATCTCGCACACGGTCGTGAGGCCGTGGGTGAGCGCGTCGTAGGACTGCTTCACGGCGCAGGCCTGCTTCTGGGCGGGAGTCTCGATGACCCAGTCGTTGTCGTCGTCGGTGAGGTTGCCCGAGAAGTGCAGGTGCGTGTCGATGAGGCCGGGCATCACGGTCTTGCCCGTGCAGTCCTCGACCTCGTAGCCGTCGGGGACCTCGGCCCGCGGGCCGGCATAGGTGATCTTCTTGTCGTCCACGAGGACGAGCGAGTCCTCCACGGGCGCGGCGCCGGTGCCGTCCACGAGCTTGCCGCCCACGAATGCGTAACGAGCCATAACGAATCCTCCAGTTCCACTTGGTTGGCGAGGCCCCGTCGTGCGACGGGCCCGCGTCAACGCTCCTGAGCGGGCGAGACGGTCTTCTCGCCGCGCTTCTTTCCAAAGAGGGCCAGGATCGCGAAGCCCACGGCCACCCACGCGACGGTGATGGCCCACTCGACGCCCGAGAGGGCGGCGGGCGAGAAGGGCACGACCATGAGCGCAATGATGATCAGGCCGGCGGCGATGGCGCACCCGATGCCCAGCCGGCCGCCGTTAACCTTGTAGGGTCGCGGCAGGTCCGGCTCGATGCGGCGGAGCTTCCAGCACGCGAACCCGGCCATGGTGCAGGCGAAGATGAACCCGAGCGACGCCACGTTCGTGAGGGGCACGAGCATGTTGCGGCCGAGGAACGGGCCCACGAGGGTGAGCACGCTCATGACCACGACGGCCTTGCGCGGCACGCCGGACTTGGGGTCGATCTGCGCGAAGCTCTCGGGCAGCATGTCCTTGCGGCCCATGGCGAGCATGAGGCGGCTCGACGCGCCAAAGAACGAGTTCATAGGGCCGAGAGGCCCGAGCGTGGCGATGACGAGCATCGCGATGTAGAAGAAGACGTTGATGCGCTCGAGGACGGCGAGGGCCGGGACGGAGCTGCGCACGAACTCGTGCCAGTCCACGATCGTGCCGAAGCTGTAGATGCACACGAGGTAGAACACGCCGGAGGCAAGAAGCGCGATGGCGGGGATAAGGCCGAACTTCTTCCAGTCGATGTTCTCGGAGGCCTCCTCGGCCTGCTGCGGGATGGTGTCGAAGCCGGCATAGAAGAACGGCGTCATGACGAGCACGGCGACGATGCCGCCCAGAAGGCTCGTCGCCTCGGTGGAGCTGCCGCCCGCGGCGTCCGTCGCCTGCGAGAACACGGGCATGGCGTTGCTGGGCGAGCCCGTCACGAAGCTGATGACCATGGCCAGGACCATGCCGGTGAGCAGCGCCTTCGTGAGGAAGCTCGAGAGCTTGGCCGCCGCGCCCGCACCCCGCAGGTTCAGGAAGATGACGAGCGCCGCGAAGGCGAGCGCGATGAGGGTGGGCCACAGGTAGACGTCGGCGCCCAGGATGGTGTAGAGCTTCACGCTGCGGAGCCACGCGAGCGCCGGGAACTCGGCGAAGCGGTCCGTGAGCAGCGTGGATATGGCGATGGCCTCCCACGGGCACAGCGGCGCGTTGCCCAGGAGCAGCATCCAGCCGGTGAAGAACCCGAGCTTGCGCCCAAAGGTGCGGTCCACGTACTCGATGATGCCGCCCGAGATGGGGATGGCGGCCGTGAGCTCGCCGAAGCACATGCCGATGGGCACGAGGAACAGGGCGCCGATGGCGAAGGCGATCATGGCGGGCACGGGGCCGCCGCCCAGCACCATCCAGTCGCCCACGAGCAGCACCCACCCGGTACCGATGATCGCGCCGAAGCCGATGGTGAAGAAGTTGAAGAGCGTGAGCTCCTTCTTCATGCCGCCGGCCGGCGCCTCCTTCTGAGCCATGTCCAGCTCCTTTCCGCGGGGTTTTCTGCGGTGGTTAACTGGATTGTGGCCCGCGGCCCGGCGAAGGTCACGCAAGCGGCGCCGGCCCGCCCGCGAGCGGTCGAAGGCGCGGCGAGAAAGGCGCGAGTTAGGCGCGGATAACATAGAGTTTCTCGACGCTCAGCGTGCGGAATCCGCATAATCGCAGGTCAGCGAAGCGGCTGCCAAGCCCTACCGTGCGGGCGCGCACAAATCGAGAGCCTGTGCTTCTTGACTTGGAGCGCGCTCGAAGTGCGAGAATGGGAGCGTCGCCGCCTCTGAGGGGAGGCGCGGCGACGAGCCATCCCAAGCGAGAGGAGACGTGCATGGAGCCGTCGAAGGTCTATTTCTGCGATCTGCACACGCATATGGGCGACGGGCTGCCCAACAAGCTCAAGCGCCTCATAAAGAAGGCCGGCATCGGGCAGATCGACTTCCAGAACAAGTTCGTCGCCATCAAGATGCACCTGGGCGAGCCGGGCAACCTCAGCTTCCTGCGCCCCAACTACGCGCGCGCCGTCGTGGACGTGGTCCGCGAGCTGGGCGGCAAGCCCTTCATCACCGACTGCAACACGCTGTACGTGGGCGGGCGCAAGAACGCGCTCGACCACCTGGACAGCGCCTACGCGAACGGCTTCAACCCGTTCCAGACCGGCTGCCACACAATCATCGCCGACGGCCTGAAGGGCCTCGACGAGGTCGAGGTGCCCGTCGCGGGCGGCGAGTACGTGAAGAACGCGAAGATCGGCCGCGCGCTCATGGACGCCGACATCGTGATCAGCCTCACGCACTTCAAGGGCCACGAGGGCGCGGGCTTCGGCGGCGCCATGAAGAACCTGGGCATGGGCTGCGGCTCGCGCGCGGGCAAGATGGAGCAGCACGCGGCCGGCAAGCCCAGCGTCGACGCGAGCAAGTGCATCGGCTGCCGGCAGTGCGCAAAGATCTGCGCGCACGACGGCTTCAGCTTCGACGGGACGCGCGAGATGGAGCTGCCGAGCGGCAAGACCCGCGAGGTCCACGTGGCGCACATCGACCACGACAAATGCGTGGGCTGCGGGCGCTGCATCGCCGTGTGCAACCAGGACGCCATCGCCGCCGACTACGGCGCCGCGGCCGAGGTCCTGAACTACAAGATCGCCGAGTACACCAAGGCCATCGTGGACGGCCGCCCGAGCTTCCACATCAGCCTGGCCATCGACGTCTCGCCCAACTGCGACTGCCACGACGAGAACGACGTTCCCATCGTCGGCGACCTGGGCTTCTTCGCAAGCTTCGACCCGGTGGCGCTCGACCAGGCGTGCATCGACGCCGTCCAGGCCGCGCCGGCCCTTCCCAACACCGAGTACACCCGCATGCACGACAAGCTCGAGGACGCGGGCGAGCTCGACGAGGCCCACGCGCACGACAAGTTCTACATCACGCACCCCGACACCGACTGGCAGGCGTGCATCGAGCACGCCGAGAAGATCGGCCTCGGCACCCACGAGTACGAGCTCATCAAGGTCAAGTAGGCAAGGCACCGGGCTCCGGTCGCCTTCCTCGAAGAATCGCGCGAGACAGTGCCCCGCGTCCGGCATCTGCACGGGCGCGGGGTGTTATCATTTCGACCAATTCACTCGATACGACCCAAAAGCTCGGTGTTTGCCATGAGGAAAATCGTTTCCGTCGCCCTGCCCATCATGCTCTCCTACGTCCCCCTGGGACTAGCGTGCGGCGTGCTCTCCAGCAAGGCCGACATCGACCCCGTCATGGGCTTCTTCATGAGCGTGACGCTCATCACCGGCAGCGGGCAGTTCATGATCCCGAACCTCTGGCTCGCGGGGCTGCCCGCCCTGTCCATCGTCGCCTCGGTGGCCGCGGTGTCGCTCAGGTTCGCGCTCTACTCGGCCTCGCTCGCCCCTTACCTCAAGAAGGCCAGCAAACGCATGTCGCTCGCGCTCTCCTACACGCTCATCGAGGAGGCGTACGGGGTCACGCTCTCCAAGCTCTCCGGCGAGGACGACGGCTGGACGTTCCGCGACGCCCTTGGGCTCAACATCGTCACCATCCTGACCTGGGCTTTCTCGGTGGCCGCCGGCAGCGCGATCGGCGCGGTCGTCAGCATCCCCACGGCGCTCGCGAGCTTCGTCATGACGTCGCTGTTCATCTACCTGCTCTGGAGCCAGCTCACGAGCCGGAACAACCTCGTGGCGGCCGGGTGCGCCGCGCTGTCCGTCGTGGTGCTCAAGCTCGCGGGCCTCTCGAGCGTGGCCGTGCCCGTCGCCGCCGTCCTGGGCGTCGCGGCGGCGTTCGCCGCGACGAGCCGGAACGGAGACGACGCCCGGGAAGCGGACGAGGCCGGCGACCTTGCCGCCGAGAAGGGCGGTGAGGCCGCATGAGCGCGCAGGACTTCCTCGTCATCTGGGCCTGCACGTTTGCCGTGATGCTCGCCTGCCGCATCATCCCCGCCTTCGCGCTGCGCGGCCGACCGCTGCCCCCGCGCGTCGTCGAGGGGCTCAACCTCATCCCGCCCGCGGCGTTCGCCGCCCTCGTGACGAACGACCTCTTCACGCCCGGCATGTTCGACGCGGGGATCTGGCCCGGCGCCGCGCCCATCGCGGCCGCCGGCATCGTCGTGCTCGTGGCGTGGAAGACGCGCTCCATGCTCTGGTGCTGCATCGCGGGCGTGGTCTCCTACGTCCTTCTCGCCCTCGTTTAAACGCCGGCGGGGCCGCCGATCCAAAGTCGGCGGCCCCGCTTCTTACGGCTCCAGGCAACAATGCTTTTTGGTCAGGAGCGAAACCTTACTTCGAGCCCTGCGCTTCCTCGTCCACTTCCACGTCGACGTCGCGGAAGTGGAAAACGAGCCCGCCGACCTTCATGTTCTTCACCCACGGCTTTGCCGCGAAGTAACGCTTGGGGTAGTACAGGGGGCAAGTGGCCCAGTCCTGCTGGACCAGCATCTTGTTCGCCTGTTTGTAGAGGTCTTCTTGCTTGGAGGCATCGGTCGTGGAGCGCGCCTCGAGCAGCAGGTTGTCGAAGTCTGGATTGTTGTAGAAAGAGCCCTTTTCCTTCGCGCTGTCACTGTAGAAATAGGTATACAGCATGATGTCGCCGTCGGGGAAGAACAGGTTCCAAGAAATCACCGTGGTGTCGAAGTCGCCGTCGCGCCACTTCTGCTCCCATGACGCGGCTTCCATGGTCGTCACATTGAGCGTGATGCCGACCTTTTCCAGGTACCCCTGAAGGACCTGGGCAATCGTCGACTCGGTCGAGCGAACCGGGCACTCAAGCGTGAGCTCGCTGACGCCGGCCTCCTCGAGAAGCTGCTTGGCCTTGTCGGGATCATAGGGAATCGCAGGCTCGGACTCGTCGTAGCCCGGGACTTTAGGGTTGCACCAGCCGTTCGCAGGCGTGCCGGCGCCATGCAGGACGTTATCGCAAATCTCCTGACGGTTGATGGCAAGGTTGATCGCCTGGCGAACTCGCACGTCCTTAAGCGCCTCGGTGTTCAGGTTCAGGTTCATGAAGTACGTTCCCATCGGATCGTACTCGTGAAGCTGGTCCTTCATCGAGGAATCGTTGAGGTATTGCTCGAAGAGGGACGGATCGACGTCGCACAGGTCGAGGTCGCCCTTGACGTAAGACATCATCTTGGTGTTTGGGTCATCGAGATAGGCGATGTCCACCTCGTCGACGTTCACGGGCGTCCCATGGTATTGATCGAACTTCTCCAGAACAAGCTCAGTCGAGTCGTCGTTCGAGGCGAGCTTGAATGGGCCGGTTCCCACAAGGTTGGTTCCCTGGCCCCAGCTATCCCCGGCGGCCTCGCACGCCTTCTGCGGCACTATAGTAAAGAAATACGTGCCCAGGATGCGCAGAAAGGACGCATAGGCCTTGGCTAGTTTGATGGTCACGTGGGTATCGTCCTCGACGGTGATCCCGGAGCATTCGCGCGTATTGCCGGCGAAGACGTCCTGAGCGCCCTCGATCTGGTTGATCATGTAAGCGCTCTTGTACTTGGTCTCGGGCCACATCATGCGCTCGGCGGAAAACTTGACGTCGTGGGCCGTCAGCTTTGAGCCGTCGTGGCAAGTGATGTCGCTCTTGAGCTCGAGCTTATAGGTCAGGCCGTCATCGGAGACCTCCGGCATTTGGGCCAGCAGGCACGGAAGTTCGTTTCCGTCCTCATCGAACATGCAGGGGGCCTCGGTCACGGCATCGGTGACGGTACATGAAACGGTGTCGTTGATGAAGTGCGGGTCGAATCCGTTCTTCACGTTCTTCTGCGCAAAGCGCAGGACCTTCTTGCCGTCGTTCGACGTCGATTCGCCCGATCCGCCGCATGCGGTGAGCCCGGTCGCCGCGCCGACGGCAAAAGCGCCGCCAAGGAACTGGCGGCGGGTAATCCGCCCGGCGAGGATCTTGCGCTCTATGAAGTCTTGGTCGTACTCGCTTGTCAGTTTCATTGGTTCTCCCCTCCACTTGCAAAGGACGGCCTTTTGCCGACCCTCGACGCGCCCGCCCGTTTGGGCCCTCTTCGAAGGCGCGTAGAGCTGGATACTAGAACCGAAATGTACTCACAGCCCAACTGACATATCAGATTAATGAATCTGTAATTCTTTCTAAAACAAGTTGTTCAGAACCAGTTATTTTTAATAAACAACAGTTGTTAAGCATATTTTGATTAAACGAATACACGATCAACACTTTTTTAAGACAGCTAGTTTTGCATTAATAGTCTATTTTTGCGCTTCCTAAGACGGTCATACCCGGTCGCGGAAGCAGCCTGGGGGGGCACATGTTGCGAAGAGAGGCCGGGCTGGCCCTCCCCCGTCTCGAGCGGGGCGCTTTCGGCCCCGTTGCCCCGGGCTCGAATCGCTTTTGTCAAGAAGCGCCTCGGATAGCGGATTGAGCAGCTCACTCGCTGCCGAAGTACTCGTTCCACACGTCTTTAATCGTGGGCGCCCCGCCGCCGTCCGTGAGCGCGCCCACACGGGCGACGTCCTCGTTGTAGACGACGATGCTCACCGTGCCGTCGGTATTCGAGGCGGCGAGCGCCATGTAGCGCTCCATCGTCTCCGGGTAGATAAGCGCGTACAGGAGCCCGTCGACGTAGCGGTAGTCCTCGCACGAGAAGCCGCCCGCGCCGCTCACCGCCTTGAGGAGCGCCGTCGACTCGTCGTCGCTCCCGTCGAGGTAGCCGTCGACCGCGAGGTAGAGGGCCACGGGCTCGCCGGCCGCGCCCTTGCCGAGCTGGCCGATCTCGTCCTCGCCGAGCAGCGCCTCGTTATCGTCCTTGTCGTAGCGATTGGCCAAGAAGACCCGGCCCTCGCCGTCCTCGTAGCGCATCGCCTCGGCGTTCCACGTGAAGCCGCGCTGCGCGAGGAGCGTCTGGAGCTGCCAGCCCTTGAGGCCGAGCAGCGCGCCCACGGTCACGTTGCCGTGCTCGTCCACGCACTCGGAAGACCAGGTATCGAAGGCGTCGCCCGAGCCCTGGGCGTCCGTCTTTCCGGTACTCGACGTAGAGCCGGAAGCATCGCCGGATGCCGAGCCGGAGGAGTCCGCCGAATCCGAGGCGGACCCGGATGTTTGTGAATCCGCCGCAGGTTGCTGGGCCGCCTGGCCAAAGCCGCATGCGAAGAGCGGCATCGAGAGGAGCACGGTCAGGGTGGCCGCGGCGGCCCTGCGCTTATTCTTGGTCGAGAGCATGGTTCCTCCTTTGTTGGTTTGTTTCTTGATGTTCTGCGCCGGTTGCGGGCGCGGTTATTTGCGGTTCAGGGAGGTCCAGTCGGCGCCGGGATCGAAGCTCGCGCCGCCGCCCACGACGTCGCCCGCGGCGTTCTCCCACGCGGCGTCGCAGGCCGTCGAGGTCTCGACCTCGGTGCCGTCCGTGCGCACCCACGTGTTCACGCCGCGCATCACGTCCGAGAAGCGGTCGGTCCAGTCGGCGTCGCCGGCGCCGGCGTACCCGGAGCGCGCCCGGTCGGCCGCCCACTGCGCGTCCGACCGGGACTGCGCGGCACGTTGATAGTCGTCGATGGCCTGCCGCTGCGTGTTCACCGCTTGCCGCATGGCCGCGAACTGCGCTTGCTGGCGTTGCTGGGCCATCATCGACTGCTGCTGCGCCTCGATCACGCGATTGTGCTTAATAGCGTCGGCTTCCTGGGCAAGAGCCGGGTTTATGGTGAAGCTTTTTATGAGCTGAGGCACCACTTCGCTTACAAGATGATCGAGCTGCTCGGGTGCGCAAACGAGCGTCACCAGGTTCCTTGGGCCCCAGATCGCGACCTCCCCGGTCCCTATGGGCGCAAGGGTGCGGGAGTCGGCGGCGTTGGGATTGCTCGGTTGCGCGGGGTTTGAGGGCCCAGCGTGGGATGATGGCGTTGTCGCGCCCGTTTGTCCTTGCGAGTCTGCCCGCGCGGCACGTTGTTCTTTGTAGCGCCGCCCGATCACGCCGCCAAGAAGCCCCGAGTCCACGAGGGTGTCCATGAAGCCCCGTCCCGCCTGCGCGGACTTCGCGCCCGAACGCCCCATGAGCTTCTCGGCAGCGCTGCCAAGTTGCGCCCCGAGCACATTCAGTCCCTCCCCCATGACCGAAGCCGCACTAGGCACGCCGAAACCAATCGCATAGCCGTCCACGATTCCTGCCGCATAAAGCCTCAGCTCGTATCCATCGCCAAGCGCCAAGGCATACACTCGGGCCGCTGCATCTGCGGCCACACGACAGGCCTTGAGCTGCGCCCCTTGCAGCGCCGCATCGTTCGTCGCTTCGCGCTCAACCTCCCGACGCGCCGCGGACTCATCGAAAGCAGTTGGATAATTTATCTCTTCTAGCAACTGCAGCCGGCCACCCAAGCGCTCCGCGATCGCGGCAGCCTCGCCATCTAGGAACTTAGCCGCACCCGCAATCTCGCGAGCAGGCGAGCTCTGCATGGACGACCCGAGCCCGTAGAGCGCCGCCATGGCGTTTGCGCCCTTCGCCGCCCCGCCGAGCTGGCAATATCTCTCCCCGGTACGGAACTCGAGGCTTGTCCCCTCGGGTCCGACGGCCGTCACGCGAACCTGAAGCGGGCGGTCGAAGGAGTCCATGCGCTCGAGCTGCCCTTGCGCACGCCACCCCTGGGGAAGCGACGCGCGGGCAAGCACCCTGCCTGTCACTTGATCAACGATTACCTGCTCAGGGTACTTGTTTGCCACAGCACCGGTCTCCATCATCTGCCCCCTTGCGACTCGTCCGTAAGCGCCCGCAACGCCTTTGCGAGCTCGCGAGAGCCCGCGCGCAGCGTTATGCGGGTATCGCCGCCCAGGTAATTGCCACCCTCGAACGCATAGGATCGCTCGCTCCCGTCGCGCAAACGGAAGACCAGCCTCTCGACGGAATCGGACGAGGCGACGTCGGTCTTCTCGCCGAGTCGAACGGCCCCAAGAGCCTCCACTACGCCTTTGACGATCGACGGGTCTTCGCTTTCGTGGCGCTCCGAGGCCTCGCCCTCGATTTCGAGCACGAGGGAGGCCACGTCAGAGGCGGCAAAATCAAGCGCTAGCGAATCCGAGGCATCCGCAGCGTCGAAAGGCCTCCCGGCGACCGCCCGAGCCACAACCCAAAAAGCCGCGGCAACGCCCAAGGCGGCGCACAGGCAGGTCAAGACGAGCTTCTTTGTCGCGCTGTTGGACATGGGCACCCCCCATCCGGCTGGATGGTGCCATGGTCTCAAACCGCAGGATGGAGGGGTAGTTTACAAATGTCCCGAACTTTCTTGGCGCAGGATTCCGGGGTCGTTTCGTGCGTCGCTACTCGCCAAGTCTGTACAAATGTCGGATAAGTCGGAGTTGTTTTTACGTTTCTCGGGATATGCAAATAAAACTCTGACTTTTCCGACATTTGTACAGAACCTTCGAGTATCAAGCCCGCTGATTAACGCTTTTCGGAACCCGTATCCCACGAGAAATAGTGCAAGAGAAGCGCCTGGCGATTCTGTACGCCCACGCGCCCGCAAATCGACGAAATGTGACGGTAGAGGGCGCTGCGGGAGATATACAGGCCGCGGGCCACATCCTGCATGCTCGCGTCGGAAGTCGTCAGCGCCTCGAGGACCTCGGTTTCGCGCGATGTCAGGCCAAAGGCGGCGGCATAGGCGGCGAGTTTTTGCGCCGGATCGAGCGTAACGGGCGTGCCTGCAGCTTCCTGCGGAGCGGCGGAGCGCTCGACTCCGTCGCCGCCTGCGGGGGCATCGTTCTTCTCGACAGCCGCCGCAGAAGCCCGCAACGCCTCGGCCTCCCGCTCTTGCAACAGGAACACGGTCGCGTAAATCCCCGCCAAAACCACGAGCACGACGGCCGAGGCAGAGAGCTCGTGGGCCTCGGACACCAACGCGAGCGCCGGCGCGGCGACGGCAAGCGAAACGGCGTTGTTCGTCACGCGCCCGACCGAAGGCCACAACCCGGCTGGCTCGATATCACCGCCGGCGCGCATGAACGCAGAGGTAAAGAAGGTCACGAACGCACCCGACCCCAGGTAGAACACGGCAACGCTCAACACGATGGGCCCGCCGGCGAATGCCGAGAAGATCGCGAAGCACGAGAGGGTGGAGACCAGCGCCATAGCGATTGGGGCGCGGTGACGGAGGGCCCCATCGAAGGCGAAGCCCGCCGCAAGCGCGCTCGCCGCCAAGAAGAGCCTCGGCCAGGAGCCGAGGTCGATCATGCCGGCTGCATGGGACCTGGTAAGCGTCACGTTGAGGGTCGAGAACACGCAGGTCATGAGCGCGACCGCCAGCACAAGGAGCGGCAAGGTGCGTGGGTTGGGGACGGCCACGTCTTCGGTGCCGGCCGCGGTATCCCCCGCATCCGCGTCCACGCCTCGAGCGGCATCGATATCGCGGCTCGTCGCCAACGCGCCCGAGGCCACGCACATGAGCGCCAAGATAACCGCACGCGGCAGTCCGCCGCCTGTAAGGGCCTGAAGAACCACCTGCAGCAGGATAGCCGTCGCATATGCGACGCCAACGGCGCCGGCCGGCCCCTTCACCGGGCCAAAGGAACCCGCGCGCGCTTTTGCCGCCACGTCATGTGCCGCCGCGCCAACAAATCCCAGGCAAAGCAACGCGAGAGAGCCCGCCGCATAAACCAACGCGGCGCCCTGCACGACCCCCAATGTCGCCAAACAGACGGCCCCGACCACCGCAGCAACGTGCAGCATCGGGCGCCTTGCGCTTGCCGCGAACCTCAGGGTGACGGGATACAGCAAGAAACCCACGACGCTGATCCCTACCACGGCAGACTCCGCGGGCGCGACCGTCGAAGCATCCGCAAACATCGCGACCCGCTGGTCAAAGAGGTATTCTCCACCGAGAAACGCCAGGTAAAAGCAAGAAAGCGCTGCCATGGAGCCGCATCTTCGCACATCGATGGCCTGCATGGCGCCCTCCTCGGGTCTCGTGCCTACTCGAGAAAAGCCTAACCCATCCCCCCGGGGACGCAATTTGGGGACGGACACTTTTTGCATGCACGGCCGTCTCCAAACAAAAAAGACCAGGTAGGCAACCTACCTGGTCATAAAATTCGTGGTCGGGTTGACTGGATTCGAACCAGCGACCCCCGCGTCCCGAACGCGGTGCTCTACCAAACTGAGCCACAACCCGATGCAAGGAGATAGTTTAGCAGACTTTTGCCGAATCTCCAACCGTCAAAGTCGCAAAAGACCACCAATTGCGCTCATCTTGGGCCCTGCGGGCCACGGCACGAGCGTCCTCAAGGGTCGCGCACACGCCGAACGTGCAGCTCCCCGAGCCGGTGACCTGGGCCGCGATAACCTCGGGCTGCCCAGAGACCCACTCCTCGACCTCCGCGACCGCGGGGTTCAGGCGCTTGGCCGCCGCGGCCAGGTTGTTGTAAAGAAGCCCGGTCAGCCCCTCGACGTCGCCGGCCTCAAGCGCCGCGCAGACGCCCTCGAAGCTCGCCGGCTCCTCGCCCATGCGGTCGAACTCGTCGTAGCACTCCTTGGTGGACACGCCGTCGCCCGCGGGCATCGCGAGCACGACGGGCAGCTCGACCTCGTCGAACGTGCGCTCGAGCACGTCGCCCGCGCCCAGGCACAGCGACGGCACCGGGTCGAGGAAGAACGCGA
The DNA here is from genome assembly GCA_002440065.1 of Atopobium sp. UBA6362. Taxonomy (GTDB): domain Bacteria; phylum Actinomycetota; class Coriobacteriia; order Coriobacteriales; family Atopobiaceae; genus Paratractidigestivibacter. The sequence continues at coordinate 26,365 of DJRK01000007.1, forward strand.
CGTCGGCGCCGGTTTTTCTCGCGACCTCGACCACGCGGGAATCGGTCGCCTCAAAGCCCCAGAGCTTGGCCAGGCACCTCAGCGCGGCGCCGGCGTCCGCCGACGAACCGCCGAGGCCCGCCTTCTCGGGAATGCGCGCCTTCACGCGGATCCGCACGCGCGGCTCCACGCCCAGCGCCTCGGCCAGGAGGCTCGCGGCCTTCCACACGGTCGTGCGCTCAGGCGGCACTCCGAGGGCCGGCTCGTGAACGACCTCGAGGGCCGGCGCCTCCTCGACCTCGACGTCGTCAAAGAGGCCGACCGGCACCATGACGGAATCGACGCGGTGGTAGCCGCGCCCGTCCTTCTCGGCATGGATGCCCAGGTGGAGGTTGACCTTACAGGGCGTCGAGACCGCGCAACCCATGGCTTACTGCTGCTCCTCGGGCGCGTAGTCGAAGAGCTTCTCGCCGGTCTGGGCGTCGAAGAGCTCGACGGTGCCCGTCAGGACGTCCACGTACTGGTAAGATTGACGTGCCGTGCGGCCGCGACGCTCCTCGACCTCGACGACGAAGAGGGAGGGGTGCGCGTTCACGAGCGTGCCCGCGCGCTCGACGATGCGCGAACGGCCCATGTTCGCCTTGACCTTGAGGCGCTTGCCCTTGAGCTCGAGCAGGCGGTCGCGAATCTCGTCGACGCGGTTGACGGAAGGAATCTCGTTCTCCATGTAAGCCTCCAGCGCAAAGAATTGCGCACGTTTCATATACACGAACTTTAATTATATTCCCCGTCTTACCTGGCCTATGCGCTCGGCCGGCCCTTTACATCACAACCCCATTCCTCAATTTGGGGTCGGATACGAAATTAATTTGGGGTCCGACCCCAAATTGCCGCGGGTCTACACTGGGCTCGTTTGCATTCGAGAAAGGACTCTTATGGACCAGAACCGCCTCGCATCCGTGCGCGCGAACCTGCGCGCGATGGGCCTCAGCCAGATGCTGCTCGTCGACCCGCTCTCCATCTGGTGGCTCACCGGCTACTACACCGAGCCCTACGAGCGCTTCTTCGCGCTCTACATCCCGGCCGAGGGCGAGCCCACCATGCTCGTCAACCGCCTCTTCCCCGAGGTCGGCGGCGCGGCAAAGAAGACCGTCTGCTTCGACGACGTCGACGATCCCGTCCCGCTCGTGGCCGGGCTCACCGACCACGGCGCGCCCCTCGGCGTGGACAAGGACCTCGCGGCCCGTTGGCTCGTGCCCCTCATGGGTGCCCATGCGGCCACGGACTTCGTCCTCGCGAGCGCGGCGCTCGACGACGCCCGCTCCATCAAGGACGCGCGCGAGCAGGAGCTCATGCGCCGCGCGTCCGCGACGAACGACGCCGCGATGGACTGGCTCGTCGCGCAGATCCGCCCCGGCGTGACCGAGCGCGAGATCGCCGACGGCCTCTTGGGCGAGTATCGCCGCCTGGGCGCGCAGGGGCACTCGTTCAGCCCCATCGTGAGCTTTGGCGCACACGGCGCCGACCCTCACCACGAGCCTGACGACACGCCGTTTACCAGCGGCGACGTCGTTCTCTTTGACGTGGGGTGCAAACAGGATTGGTATTGCTCGGACATGACGCGGACCTTCTTCACGGCCGAGCCCACCGAGCATCAGCGCAAGGTCTACGACGCCGTGCGCCGCGCGAACGAGGCCGCCGAGGCCATCGTGGCGCCCGGCGTGGAGTTCGCGGAAATCGACCTCACCGCGCGCCGCGTGATCGAGGACGCCGGTTGGGGCCCCTACTTCACGCACCGGCTGGGCCACCAGATCGGCCTCGTTGACCACGAGCCGGGCGACGTATCGAGCGCACACCACGAGCCCGTGCGGCCCGGCCAGTGCTTCTCGATCGAGCCGGGCATCTACCTGCCGGGCGACATCGGCGTGCGCGTGGAGGACCTCGTCATCGTGACCGAGAGCGGCTGCGAGGTCCTGAACAGCTACTCAAAGGAGCTCACGGTCCTGTAGCAATTTGGGGTCGGATACCAAGTTGATTTGGTATCCGACCCCAAATTCGTTTTAGGCCTCGGGGCAGAGGGAGAGCGCGGCCTCGTCGGCGACCACGACGCAGTTGGTGTGCAGTTGCAGGATGGACGCGGGGCAGGCCGGGGTGACGGGGCCGAAGCACATGTCGTGGACGGCCCGGGCCTTGGCCTCGCCGCTCGCGATGATGAGGATCATGCGCGCGTACATGATGGTCTGGACGCCCATGGAGCAGGCCTGGCGCGGGACGTCGTCGATGCTGTCGAACAGGCGGCTGTTGGCCTCGATCGTGCTCTCGGTCAGGTCGACGACGTGCGTGCCCTTGGAGAAGTGGTCGTCGGGCTCGTTGAAGCCGATGTGGCCGTTGTTGCCGATGCCGAGGAGCTGCAGGTCGGGATAGCCGGCGGCGGCCACCTGCTCGTCGTAGTCGGCGCAGGCGGCGTCGAGGTCGTCGGCGATGCCCTCGGGCACGTGCGTGTTCGCGAGGTCGATGTTCACGCGGTCAAAGAGGTGCTTGCGCATGAAGTAGTGGTAGCTCTGCGGGTCGTCCGCGGTCAGCCCCACGTACTCGTCCAGGTTGTAGGAATGGACCTGCGAGAAATCGATGTCGCCCTTGTTGTACCAATCGACGAGCTGGTCATAGGCGCCCACCGGAGTGGAGCCGGTGGCGAGGCCGAGCACGCAGTCGGGCTTGAGGATGACCTGGGCCGAGATGATGTTGGCGGCCTTGCGGCTCATGTCCTTGTAGTCCTTGGCGCGAACGATCTTCATGGTTACCCCTTCCGTCCTTGGCCACCAGGGCGCGGCCGCGGCGCTATGCGAAGAAGAACTCGCCACGTCGAGGCCCCTGCCCGTCCATGGCTAGCCCCATTGTGGAGCATAAAACCGCCAAGAAGTGGCTCAAAATCCTATAACCAGCCGTCTGAGCTGGGCTTTTGAGAAAACCGCCCGTTGGGCGTCGCGTGGCGGCCGCAGGCCGCGGTCGCCTCGCCGCACGGTTGCCGCGGGACCGCGAGCAAAGCCGGACCCCGCCGGCCCGTCCGCCCCCTAAAGCTTTGACGCGAGGTCCTTGAGCGCGTGATAGCGGTGCGACAGGTGGTTCTTCTCGGCGGGGTCGAGCTCGGCCATGGTGCGGCCGGGGGTCTCGAGCGGCCAGAAGAGCGGGTCGTAGCCAAAGCCGTTCTCCCCGCGCGGCTCGCGGCCGATCGTGCCCTCCACGTCGCCGTCGCCGCGCAGGACCTCGTCGCCGCGCACGAGCACGACGCTGGAGTGGAAGCGCGCCGTGCGGTCGCCGTCTACGACGCCGTCGAGCTCGCGGAGGAGCTTCTGGTTGTTCGCCGCGTCATTGCCGTGCTCTCCGGCCCAGCGTGCCGAGAAGATCCCCGGCGCGCCTTCGAGCGCGTCGACGCACAGCCCGGAGTCGTCGGCCACGGCCAGGGGCAGCCCGGTCTCGGCCTGCGCGGCACGGGCCTTGATCAGCGCGTTCTCGTAGAAGTCGGCTCCGTCCTCCACAGGGTCGGGGAAGTCGCCGAGCTCGCCCAGCGCCACGAAGCGCGTCCCGGGCATGACCTCGGAGAGGATCGCCTCGATCTCCGTGACCTTGTGCGCGTTGCCCGTCGCCACGACCACGGTCGTGCGGGGGTCGAGCGACGCGATGTCGATGCGTGCCATGTTCGTTCTCCTTCGTTCGTTTCGTCGCCGGCGGGCGCCGGGCGCGGCTGGGGACCGGCGCGGCCCGCTGGCCGGCGCGGCGTTTCGCGGCCCTTCTTGGCGACCCTTCTCGGCGGGTCTTCCCGGCGCCTCCTCAGCAGCCCCTCTTAGCTGCGGAAACCCGTGACCTCGTTCTGTATCTGGACCAGGCGGGCGATGGCGTCCTGGCCCAGGTCCAGGAGCTCGTCCAGCTGCGCGCGCGACAGCGTCGAGTGCTCGCCCGTGCCCTGGACCTCCACGATGCCGCCGGCGTCGGTCCCCACGAGGTTCAGGTCCACGTCCGCGTGGCTGTCCTCGGGGTAGTCGAGGTCGAGAAGGGCGCGCCCGTCCACGATGCCTGCCGAGATGGCCGCCACCTGGCCCGTGAGCGGCAGGCGGTTGATCTTGTTCGCGCGCACAAGGCCCATGAGCGCATCGTGCAGCGCCACCCACGCACCCGTGATGGACGCCGTGCGCGTGCCGCCGTCCGCCTGGATGACGTCGCAATCCAAGGTCACCGTGATCTCGCCGAGCTTCTCCATGCGCACGACGCTGCGCAGGCTGCGCGCGATGAGGCGCTCGATCTCCATCGAGCGGCCCTTGCGGCCCTTGTACTCGCGCGCGGAACGTCGCCTGGTCGAGGCGGGAAGCATCGCGTACTCGGCCGTGACCCAGCCGCAGCCGCGCGACCCGCGGCGCCACTTGGGCACGCCCTCCTCGATGGTCGCGCAGCACAGCACCCGCGTGTCGCCGAACTCGGCCAGACACGATCCGGCCGCGTTCTTTATCACGTCGTTCGTGAGCTTAACGGGCCGCATCTCGTTGAACGCGCGGCCGTAGCTCCGCTCGCGCGCTTCTTCCGCAGAACCGGGCATGGTCTTCTTGCCTCCCTACAAAGAAGCCCCGACGCCGCATGGGCGCCGGGGCCGATTGCCTATGGTGGGCGATGAGAGGTTCGAACTCCCGGCCTTGTGCGTGTAAAGCACCTGCGCTAGCCGCTGCGCCAATCGCCCAAACAGTGGAAGTCTACCATACCGCGGCGTCGGGCCGCCCTTGGCCGTATACTAAGCCCATGACTACTTCACTCACACGCCTCGCCTCCACGCTGGCCGACGCCGGCATCGCGGCCGAGGTCTCCCCCGCTTCCGCAAACCCCCAGGTCTCGGGCGCCGCGTGCGACTCGCGCGCCGCCCGCCCGGGCAACGTCTTCGTCTGCAAGGGCGCGGCGTTCCGGCCGGCGTTCCTCGCCTCCGCGCGCGACGCCGGGGCCGTGGCCTATCTCTGCGACGACTCCAAGAAGGACGAGCTCGCCGCGGCCGTGCCCGACCTGCCCGCGCTCGCCGTCGCCCCCGAGGACCTGCGCCGCGCCATGGCCATCGTCTCGGCCGAGGCGTTCGGCCGACCCGACCGCGAGCTCCCCATCGTGGGCATCACCGGCACCAAGGGCAAGACGACCTGCGCCTACATGCTCCGCTCGATCGTCGACCACGCGCGCGGCAAGGGCGCCTGCGGCATCATCGGCACCGTCGAGACCTACGACGGCGTGGAAGACGGGGCCTCGCGCAACACCACCCCCGAGAGCCCCGACCTGTGGCGCCACCTCGCGAACGCGCGCGACTCGCACCTGGGGAGCCTCGTCATGGAGGTGTCGAGCCAGGCGCTCAAGTACGACCGCACCTACGGCGTCGACCTGGGCATCGCCTGCTTTCTGAACATCGGGCTCGACCACATCAGCCCCGTGGAGCACAGGGATTTCGCCGACTACTTCGGCTCCAAGCTGCGCATCTTCGAGCAGTGCCGCTGCGCCGTGGTCAACCTCGACTCCGACCACGTGGACGAGGTCCTCGCCGCCGCGAAGGCCGGGTGCGCCGAGCGACTCCTCACCTTTGGCCTCGAGCGGCCCGACGCCTTTGCGTGGGCCCACGACCTGCGGACCCATGAGCTGGGCGTCGACTTCGAGCTCCACCTGGGCGGCGAGACCCGCCAGGCGAGCCTGCCGTTCCCCGGCGACTTCAGCGTGAGCAACGCGTTGTGCGCCGCCGTCTGTGCCCATGAGCTGGGGCTTTCCATCGACGAGATCGTCGCCGGCCTCGCCGTCACGCGCGTTCCCGGCCGCATGGAGTTCTACCGCTCGGCCGACAGGCGCATCACCGCCGTCGTCGACTACGCGCACAACAAGATGGCGTTCGACTCGCTTCTCTCCGCCATCCAGGGCACGTTCAGGGACACCGAGAAGATCGCGGTCTTTGGCGCGGTGGGCGGCAAGGCCGTCGAGCGCCGCTTCGACCTTCCCGAGGTCGCGGCTCGCTACGTCGACCGCATCGTCCTCACCACCGATGACCCCTGGACCGAGGACCCGGCCGAGATCTGCCGCCAGATGGAGACCGCGCTGCCCGAGGGCTTCCCGCACGAGACCGTCCTCGACCGCGAGGAAGCCGTGGCCCGCGCCTTCGACCTTGCCGAGAAGTGCGGGCGGCGCGCCGTCGTCCTTCTCCTCGCCAAGGGCTGCGACTCGACCCAGCACGTCGCCCACGGCTATGAGCATGTCGAGACCGACTCGGCCCTGGCCGCCCGTTACGTCGCCGCACACGACGCCGCGACGCGCTAGCCCCTCTTCGCGCCGAGTCCGAGGCCCACAGCTCGCCACCGCCCTCACCGCGCGTCCCCCCTGCAAAATGGGACATAATCACCCCGATTTATGTCTCATTTTGCAGGGGGCGGCGAGGGGGCTGGGTGCCCGTCGGTTCTCGATCAGCCCTCGCTCAAAAAAGTCGCCAATTGTGGTCTTATCAGCGGAACGGCGGAATAACCCAAAACCAGGCAGGCCGTTTACCTGCGGTTCTTTAAGCGCGCAATTACCTTCTACTCGGCGCTTTGGGAATCAGCCCCGCAATTGGCGTCTTTTTTGATCCGCAGGCCCGCTAGCCACGAAAAAGCCCCCGCGCCGCAGGGCACGGGGGCCGATTTCGCTAGGCGACCAACGGAGGCGTTCGACTAGAAGTCGATGTCCGTGTCGTAGTAGCAGGCCTTGAGGATCTTCTCGAAGTCGGCGGCCTTCGTCTCGCGCGGGTTCTCCGGCGTGCAGGCGTCCTGCTCGGCGTTCGCGGCGATGGTCGGCAGCTTGGCGAGGAACTCCTCCTCGGAAACCATCTGCGGGTTCTCGGCATCGACCTTCACGCCGCCGTTCGCGTAGTCCTTGATGGACTGCGGGATGTTGAGGGCGTCGTTCATGTCGCGGATCTTCTGGACGAGCGCGGCGATGAGCTGCTCGTTCGTCTCGCCGGGCAGGTGCAGGATCTCCTTGGCGACGTAGGCGTAGCGCTCGGCAGCGCGCGGGTCCTTGGAGTTCCACTGGATGACCTTGCCCAGGTACATGGCGTTGGCGGCACCGTGGATGATGTGGCCGTTCTCAAAGGCGGCGCCGGTCTTGTGCGCCATGGAGTGCACGATGCCGAGCAGGCCGGACGAGAAGGCGATGCCGGCGATGCACTGGGCCTCGTGCATGTGCTGACGGGCCTCCTTGTCGCCGGTGTAGGACTTGGGCAGCCACTCGGTGATCTCGCGGATGCCGTGGAGGGCGTTGGCGTCGGTGAACATGGAGGCGCAGGTGGAGACGTAGGCCTCGAGGCAGTGCGTCAGGGCGTCCATGCCGGTGTGCGCGCAGAGTTTGGCGGGCATGCTGTAGGTGAGCTCGGGGTCGACGATGGCCACGTCAGGGGTGATGTTGAAGTCGGCCAGCGGGTACTTGATGCCCTTGTCGTAGTCCGTGATGACGGAGAACGCGGTGACTTCGGTGGCGGTGCCGGACGTCGAGGAGATGGCGCAGAAGTGGGCCTTCTTGCGCAGCTCGGGGAAGGAGAACGGCTGGATGATGTTCTCGAAGGACTCGTCAGGGTACTCGTAGAAGACCCACATGGCCTTGGCCGCGTCGATCGGGGAGCCGCCGCCCAGGGCGATGATCCAGTCGGGCTCGAACTCGCGCATGGCCTCGGCGCCCTTCATCACCGTGGTGATGGACGGGTCGGACTCGACGCCCTCGAACAGCTTGACCTCAAAGCCGGCGTCCTCGAGGTCCTTCTGGATGTCCTGCAGGAAGCCGCCGCGGCGCATGCTGTGGCCACCGGAGACGATGATGGCCTTGCTGCCCTTGAGGTTCTTCACCTCGTGGCGGGCACCCTCTCCAAAGTACAGGTCGCGCGGGTTGGTGAAACGTCCCATAACAACTCCTCCAATTCTATGCCGCCACCCCCGTGGCGGATTTCAAACAAGGGCGAGCACCCCTGTTTTTGGCTAAGAAAAGAGCAAGTTCGCTTGGGCAATTCCCCTCCGCCCAAACGCGTTTAGCCTACCACTCGCGACGAGGGGCTTCTTTGACTATCCGTAGGCGAAAAATAGTCGCTCGGCTACCTTTTGCTCCGCATAATCCGCACCAGGTCGGGGTAGCATTACTCAATTGCACACAATCGTCCATACAGCGGGAGGCGGGCATGGCGCACAGCGCGAGAAGAGAGGACTACCAGCGGCTTGGCCTGCAGTTCGTCCGCAGTCTCGACGGCGACCCGTCCGTGAGCGCGACGAGGTCGTTCGCCTCGTTCGGCCAGCGCTTCGCCCAGGACCGCGACTCCCTGCCGCAGACGGACGCCGACCGCGCCTTCCACCTCGTGGCCGAGGCGGCGGAGGTCGTCGACTACGAGCTGCCCTTCGCCGTGGGCGAGAAGGCCAAGCAGCTCGTGGCGCACGGCAAGCAGCTGCTCGACGAGGCGCTCGCCCTCGACGCGGACTGCTTCGACGCGCTGCGCATGCGTTCCTCGACCGAGTCCGCCACGGTGAGCGACCGCTACGAGTTCCTCCGCGCGGAGGAGCCGCGTGTGCTCGAGGTGTGCCGGAAGCGCAGCAAAGAAGCCCAGTTCAACGCCCCTGAGCGCGACGCCTTGGGCGTCGATCTCGCCATGCGCCCCCACCGCCGCTGGCTCGCGTCCATGGCCGAGGAGGCCCTTATCTGCGGGCGCAACCGCCTGGCCGCCGAACACGCCGAGGCGCTTCTTCGCGAGGACCCGCACGACCTCTCGGACGTGCGGTACACGCTCGCGCTCGCCTACGCCAAGCTCGAGGACGAGCCGGCCTTCGAGGAGCTCGCCGCCCGTTACCGCCAGATCTGCCCCACCCGCGGGGCCGACGACGCCTGGATGGGCATCTGCCGCATCGCCTTCGCGCACAAGCGGCACAACCCCACGCTCGCCCGCACGCACCTGAGCGAGCTTCTTCGCGCCTACCCCCAGGGGGCCGTCGCGCTCATCCGCCAGACCGACATCCCCGACGGCGAGTTCGCCCGCCTCGTGGTGAACCCCTACAGCGAGGACGAGATGGTCGTCGCCGTCTCGGAGGCGATCGTGCTCCTGCAGGAAGGCAACGACCCGACCGGCAAGGGCGTGCTGGGGCAGTGGATCGCGGCGAACGTCGCCAAGATGCGGCCGCGCGCCCTCGAGGAGGCCCGCGCGATAGACGCGCAGCTCAGGGCCCAGGCAGCCGCGAACGGAGAAGGGCCCGCGCCGGCAGGCCCGGAAGGAGGCGCCCGATGAACCTCGCCGAGGAGCTCGTGGAGCGCTGCTCCCTCAAGCGGCGCGAGCAGATAGGCCCGCTCTCGGACCAGGCGTTCGAGGAGCTCGTGCTGAGCGTGCGCCAGAACCCGCAGGCGTTCATCGACGAGCCGGCCGAGCAGGCGCTCAGCGTGCTCCAGCGGGCCCTCGAAGCGTTCCGGGGCTCCATGCGCGACAGCGACCTTTTGGACGACGACCAGTACATGGCCCAGCGCAAGAAGTCCTACGCGGCCCTGCGACAGGGCTGCCTCGACGCGATCGAGCTCGACGGCGACTGCGTCGACGCCCAGCTCGTGCTCGCCCAGGCCTCGTACGGCAACCCCGACGAGCTCCTGGACAAGCTCTCCGCCGTCGAGGAGACGGTCTTCCCCGACGGCGTCTCCTTTGGGCCGGACGCCTGGGACGACGTGTTCGCGCGCCCGCAGCTGCGCCTCTACGCCGCGATGAGCCGCGCCTGCGAGGACGGGGCGCGCTACCGCATGGCCCTCAACTACGCCGAGCTCGTCATGTCCGCGACCGAGAAGCGCGCAGACCCCCTGGGCGCTCGGTTCACGGCCGCCCTCGCGCTGTGCCGCCTCGAGGACGAGGAGGGGCTCAACCGCCTGGACGAGCGCTTTTCTTTGCATGGGAACGCCTGGATGAACCTGGCGCGCTGCATCCTGCTGTACAAGCTCGACCGCATGCCGGCCGCCCGTCGCGCGCTGCGGGGCTACGCGAACCTGAGCGAGGGCGGGGCCTACGCGCTTCTCAGGCCCATCTTTGTCGAGACGTACCTGCCCGACCGGCCCGACTACGCGCCCGGCAGCTTTGAGGAGGCGCTCTGCGTCATCCACGAGGCCGAACCGATCATCGCCGACACGCCGGACTTCATCGCGTGGTGCCAGACGCAGGACTGGCTCGTCACCGACGCGCAGGCGTTCGCCGAGAAGCGCGACCTCGACTGGTAGCAGCCGGCAACGGCGGCGGGAGCTGTGCGAGAGATTGCCTGGGCGCATTGCATTGCGCAGATGCATACCGTTTACGCGTTTTGACCCCCGAATTCGGTTCGGGAACGCGTAAACGGCATGCATCTGTTTTTATGTGGCGCCATGTAGCCGCGACATACGTCAGCCCCGCGCCCATGGAAGGCACGGGGCCGACGTCTTACCGGTTTATGCGTTGCGACGGCGCGCGATCGCGCACGCGGCGACGAGCGCAGCGCCAAGAAGCGCACAAGCTGCCAAGAAGCCCGGCTCCGCGGATTCGTCGCCGGAGGCCGGCAACGCGGCCTTCTTTGTGTCGGCCACGGGTTGCTGGCCGGCGGAGGCGGCGTCCTTGGCCGCATCGGTCGGGGCGGCCGGCGTGCCAGGCGTGGTCGGCGTACTGGGCGCGGTCGGCGTGCTCGGGTCGCTCGGCACGGGGTCCACCGGCGCGGACTTCTGCGCTACGGTGAACGTCGTGGAGGCGGTGCCGCTCTGCGACACGACGTCGAGCGTGTGCTCGCCCGCGGAGAGCGTCGCGAGGTACTCCGCCTTGAGCACGACGACGGTACTGCCCTCGGAGAGCTCGTAGCAGCCGCGGTCGAGCTCATTGCCGTCGACCTTCACGGCACAGAACAGCTCGTACGGGGCGTTGGAACGGAACTTGAGGGACGCCCCCTCGCCCAGGACGGCCTTCTGGCCCGCGCCCTCCACGATCGCGGGGGCGAGCATCGGGGTCTCCTCCGCTGCGCCTTCGGCGCCGCAGACCTTGCAGACCTGGCGCCTCGAGCCCTTGGAGCTCGTCGTGGCGGCCGTGACCGTCTCCCATTCGAAGTCGTGGGCAGCCTCGTCGATGCGCTCGCCGCAGGCGCAGACGTGCCAGTGGGAGGCCGCATCGCTCTTCCAGCCGGTGCCGTCGGGCTCGTGCCTCTTCACGCCCTCGACCGTCACGAGCGCGTCGTCCTCGAGGTCGCGCAGCTCATAGGTGCCGTCGTCGGCGAGCTCGACCTTCTGGCCGTTGACCCGGACGGCGAACTCCTGGGACTTGAAGTAGCCGTCGGCGAGCGCGAAGGAGAGCTTCGCGGACCCGCGCCACCCGAGCTCAGCAGGCTCGGCCGAGACGCTGTAGCCCACCTGGGAGGCGGGAAGCGACACGACGAGCTTGCGGCCCTCGGCGACCTCGGCCGTGGTGGCCGGAGAGGCGTCGTGGTTGGGACCGGCCTTGTAGCGGACCTCGTAGGCGCCCGCCGCCAAACCGCGCAGCTCGCCGTCCTCAGCAACCGCCGAGAAGGACTGGTCGCCCTGGGCCCTCCACTCCATCCGAGTCGTGACGCCCGTGATGGAACCATCCTTCTTGCCGCTCACGGTCTCGGCGACCGCCTGAACGACCGGGGCGCCCTGCTCGGCCCTGGCTATCGTGAACTCGCAGGTCAGACCGTCCTCGGGCAGGGCATAGTTGCCGGCCGCGGAGCCGGTGAGCCCCGTGATGGCCGCCGTGTGAGAGCCGGCCCCGGAGGCGGAGCCCTCGACGGTCGCCGAGAGGTCGTCGTCCCCCACCACGTTGCCGATTGTGGCCTCGGGGGCCTTGGCCTCGCCGTCGTAGGTAAAGCGGGTCGTGCCCCACGCCACGGTGACGACGCGGCGCTCGATCGAGAAGGTCCCGGGGACGAAGGCGACCGCGTAGTTGGGGTTGGCGCCCTCGGGCTGCCCCGCGCTCACGGCGTAGCCGCCGTCGCGGACGGACTCGCCCGCCTCGCGGGAGACCTCGACGCCCTCGAGGGAGTCGCCCTCCGCGAGCGAGCCGCCGGCGATCTCCCAGCCCAGGGCCGGGTCGGCGTCGCCGTAGGTCTTGGAGCCGTCGAGCGCCCGCACGGTCACCGGGCGCGGCAGGACCTCGAGCGCGACCTCGCCCTCGACCACGGACCCGCCGACGGAGACGCGGTACCGGACGGCGAGCCTGCCGGCGTCCTTCATCTCCGGCGCCTCGGCGGACCAGGTCGCGCCGCCGTCCAAGCTGTACTCGGCCCGCGCGCCCTCGGGCAGCGACGACGCGTCAACGCCGTGCGCCTCCCCGTCGTAGACGCCGGACCAGCCGGAGACGGAGGCCGCCGGGATCTCCACGTCGCCCAGCCTGTAGCCGCAAACCCCGCACTCCTCGTGGCCGGAGCCGGGCTCGGCAGCGGTGGGCGCCCTATCCACGACCCACGCGAGGTCGTGGGCGGCCTCGTCGATGCGCTCCCCGCAGGCGCAAGCGTGCCAGTGGGAGGCCTCGTCGGAGAGCCACTCGTCGCTCACGGCCTCGTGCCTCTTCACGCCCTCGACCGTGACCTCGAGGTCGCCCTCGACGTTCTCGACGCTGAACGTGCCCGCGCCGTCCACCTCGACGACATTGCCGTTGACCTTGACGCAGAACGCCTCTGGATCAGCAAAGAAGTCCGGCTCAATATCAATAGTAAAACTAGCCGTATCGTGCCAGGAAAGCTCGGTCGCCTGAGCGACGAGCATGTAGCCGACCTGCTCGGCAGGCAGCGTCACGGCGAGCTTGCGGCCGGGCGCAACCGTCGCCTCGGCCTCGGCGGACGCCTCGAGGTTGTCCGTGGCGGCACGGCGCACAAAGTACTTGCCGGCAGCAAGGCCATCGACCTCGGTTGCGTCGCCCACAGCCGCGTACTCGTCGGACCCGTCCGCGCGCCACTCCATCGAGGAATCGACGCCCGTGACGGAACCGTCCTTCTTTCCGCTCACGGTCTCGGCGACGGCTTGGACCTCAGGCGCATCCTGCATACCCTTCTGAATCTCGTAATCGCAGGTCAGGCCATCGGTAGGCAGAGCGTAGTTACCAGCGGCCTCGCCCGTGAGGCCCACAGCGCTCGCCGTGTAGGGGCCGGCGTCGACACCGCGGCCTCCATCGACCTTGAGCGCCACGTCGTCGTTGCCGCAGACGTTGCCCAAGCGCGCGTTCGGCCCCTGCTCGCGGCCGTTGTAAACGTAGCCGCCCGCTTCCCACGTAATGCCCAGGACGCGCTTCTCGATAACGAAGGTGCCGGACCTGAAGGCGATGCGGTAGTTCGCGTTCGCCCCCTCGGGCTGCCCCGCGCTCACGGTGTAGCCGCCCTCGAGCACGTCCTCGCCCGCCTCGCGGGAGACCTCGACGCCCTCGAGCGTCTCGCCCTCCACGAGCGAGCCCTGCTCGACCTCCCAGCCCAGCGCCGGGTCGCCGTCGCCGTAGGTCTTGGACCCGTCGGAGGCGCGCACGGTCAGCGGCCGGGGCGTGACCTCAAGAAGCACCTCGCCCTCGCATTCCTCGCCAGACGTGAGCGTCGCCTTGAACTCGACCGTCATGGAGCCCACGTTGCGGATCACAGGGGACTCGGTCGTCCACTCCTCGTCGCAGGAGACGCGGTACTTGATCGCGCTCACCTCGCCCGCGTCGACCGTCACGCCATGCGCCGCGCCGTCGTAGACGCCCGTGTAGCCCGTGATGCCCACAGCCGGGATCTCGACCTCGCCGCTCTCGTGGCCGCAGACCTTGCACGTGCCGTGCTTGATGCCGGTCGCGACGGGGGTCGGGGCCTTGTCCACGACCCACTCGTAGTCGTGCTCGGCGTTCATCTTGATGGTCCTGGTCTCCGCGTTGCCGGCCGAGTCGGTCGCCACGATCACGTGCTCGGACGCGACATCGCCCTCAGCCGCGTGCACGGTGAATCTGCCGTCCGCACCCGCCGTGAGCGGCGCGCCGTTGTCGGTCACCGTCACGGTCTCGTCGCGGTCGTCGAGGACGTCGAAGGACACGCTCTCGCAGTAGGTATCGCCCTCCCAAATGTCGTAGATCACGGGAGCATAGGTGTCCTCATAGGTGTAGGACTGCTGGCCGGTGTAGTAATCCTCGATACCGCAGGCCCGGCAGACCTTGATGCGCACGCCGTCCGTCTCGGGCGTCGCGGGCGTAATGATCTTGTACACCCACTTGCAGCTCTCGCGCTCGACGGCGCGCCCACAGTACCTGCAAGGCTTGTAATGCCAGCCCGGCTCGCCCTGTTTCCAACCCCCGTCCCTCACGGCATGGGGCCCGGCCGCGATCTGGACCTCGGTATCAGGGGACGCGTTGTGGTTGTAGTCGGCGGCGTAGCGCACGTAATAGGTTCCCGTGCTCCTGAGGCCGCTGATGGAGCCGTCGTTCGCCGCCTTGGTGTAGGCCTTTCCGGAGCTGCTGCGATACTCCATCTGAGAAGTTGCGCCAAGAATAGCGCCGTCGTTGCTGTTGCATCTGGTCCAGTTCTGGGCCGTGAGGCCTGTGGGCGCAGGCTGGTCGGCCTTCTCGATCTTCACGGTCTTCTTGCCGGTGACGGTCAAGTAGTCGGTCGCCGTGATGCGGTACTCGACCGAGTACGTCCCCGCGTTCTTGAACTGCGGGTTCTCCTCGGTCCAAGAATCGCTGTAGCCGCCGCGATACTCGATCTTCATGTCGTCGGGCGCGTTCGCGACCGCGACCTCGATGCCGTGGCCCTCGCCGTCGTAGGTACCCTCGTAGTCCGAAGCCCTCACGTCGAAGCGGCCCACATCCACGATCTCCCAGGAGAGCGTGAGGACGCTCGTGGTGCCGGTATCGGTCGTGAAGTTGCCCTTGCCGACGACCATGCACTGATACTTGCCAGGCTCGGTCTGCTTCAGGTCGTACTCGTTCGTGCGGCTCAGCTCGTAGTCCGTGCCTTCGACCAGGTCGAACACGTCGCCGGAGCCGTTGGTGAACGTCGCGCTCTCGACGACGGGCTGGTACTCCTTGCCCGTGTAGGCGTACTTGCCGGCACCCTTGCCGCCGTCTTTGAGGGTGAAGCTGAAGGCCCTGTTCCTAACCAGGCGCCGCGGCGAGATGGTGAACGCCTTCTTGGCCTCAAGCGTCGCGCCGTAATTGGGATAGCCGGAGCTGGCCTTGAAGGTTGCGGTCACATAGTAGTGGCCGGCGTCCGTCGGGGCGCCGTCGAGCTTGGTCCCGTTCTGATAGGCCTCAGCGTCCTCCTTGGATTTGCACTGGTACCACGTGACGTCGCCCGCGGTCACGCCCATCTGGGACATGTACTGCTGACTATATTTGTCCATAGAGATCTGAACCGGGCGGCCGTCGTAGACAAGCTCGTCCGTCTGGGAGCTCGAAGCTTTTGAGCTCATGGAGAGCTTGTAGGAGGCCAGCAGGTACCGCTTGCCCACGCCGTATTCGCAGTCCTCGTTGTGGAACGGCCCCACGCACGACGCCTTGACGCCAAGGCCGTTGAGCTCGACCTTCCAAATATCCGTGTGGATGGTCTCGCGGAACGTGAGCTCGCCGTTGAGACTCACGATCTCGTATTTGTCGGAGTTGCCGTCGTTCTCGGCCGAGCCGTCCGGAATCACGCCTTTGATCTTGCTTGACGCGCAGGTGCCCAGCACGCGGGGAACGGGCAGGCTGCCGTCCTCGTTCCCCTCGATGGAGATCACCACGTTGTCCCCGATGCCGCCCATGGACGAGAAGCCCGAGGCGAGGTTCAGGGACGGAGCCGATGCGTTGGCGTCGCTCTTCTTTGGGATATAGAGGCTCTTGGCGGTGCCGGTCGCGATGTCGGCCTCGGTGTAATGGTCGCCCTCATCCGTGCTTCCGGCATGGTCGTTCTTCCAGAAGCTCCAAATCTTGGGCGAGCCGTCGAGCGTGATGGTACCGGCGGCGTACACCATACATGTATTGCCTCGGGCCCCATAACGACTGATCTCGCCGCCGTTGATGTTGCAACGAGCGCTGCGGGCGACATTGAGGGCGTCGACCGTCATGGTGCAGTCGGCGGAACTCGAACGCGTGCTGTGGAAGTTGGCGATCCTGGTGTTGTTGAGGTTGACCGTAGCGTTGGTCACGCCCATGACGCCGGCGACGGCAAGCTTGCCGCCGGCGTTCATCATCGCGAACTCCTTGGTCTCCTCGACCGAGGTGTAGTTCTTGTTCGTCTGCCAGATGCCTTCGTCCACATGAGCGGAGAACTCGCAGTTGTTGAAGGTCGCGGTCAAGTTTGAGGTGGCATCTTTGTCGTTTGAGTTGCCCACGACGGAAACCGCGCCGTTGTAGTCGCCGGACGTGCTATAGAACACGCAGTCGGTGAACGTGGCGTTGAGCGGGTTGCGGTTTCCTTGGTTGGTGCCGTTGTCGTAGTTGGCGCGGAACAGACGCACGGGCACGGCGTACTCGTAGATGCCGCCGTTGCCCGCCCATCCGGTCGAATTGCCAACATAGTCGGGAATATACAGCTGCTGGAAATCGGCAGTCAGCTTGCCCGCGGTGTTGCCGAGCGAGATTGCGGGCACTTTCTGATTCATCTTGCGGTCATACGACAAGAAGAGGTGATCCTGCGAGCCGTCACCGACTTTCAGGCTGACCGAGATATCGCCCGTCGCGTTCTTGTAGCCGTTTTCGTAGTAGCGATCGGTCAAAAAGCCGCTCGCAGCTTGGAAATACTTATCTTTATCATGGAAGCGAATGCTCGGCTCATTGACGCCGATGAACTCGATATTGCTTCCCTGTTTGATGTTGAACAGCCACTTCCTGTCGCCGATTAACCCGTTCGAATACCGGTTCACGTAGACGGTGCCGTCTATGTAGATTCGCACGGGGTTGTACCAGGTCGCGTTCGGCACGTCGATGGTGTAACCCATGATGGGCGTCATCTCGTCCTCGGCCGTCTTGAGCACGTAACTGCCGGGCTCGGTGATCTGTATGGGAGTCGTTTTGTCCGCCTGCTCGAGCGGCAGCACCTCGGCCGTCACGCCGTCGGGCATAGTTTGCGTCTCGGTCGCGGCAACGGCTGTGGTCGGCGCCGCGGCAAGCGTCGTTACGGCGACGCCCCCGAGCGTCATCGCGCCTGCGAGCACGCTCGTGAACACGCGAGCCAAGAAGGTCTTCTTCATATGGGCACCCCTCATTCAGAGTTGGCGGTGTCGAGTCAATGGCAATCGCCATTCTGGGTTTCTGAAAGCTGCTTGAAGAAGAATCGGCGCGAATAGCTCGTTTTTGAGAATGGAATGTCGCCGAGAATTTCGGCGAGTGGCAGGCGCACACGGCGAACGGTGTATTGGCGCGACGGCGCACGGATGCAACGGGGCGCGCGGACGAGCACATAAAAAAGAACCCGCGGACACGAAGCCCGCGGGTTCGAACAAAATGCAAGTGGTGCCCCCAACGGGACTCGAACCCGTGTACCGGCCTTGAAAGGGCCGTGTCCTGGACCGCTAGACGATGGGGACGCGGAAGTTAAGTATACCGAATGGCAGGTTTGATGCCAGGCAGCTTTTGGGTCATTTGGTAGGGGCGGTGGGACTCGAACCCACAATCCTTTCGGCCGTGGATTTTAAGTCCACTGCGTATGCCAATTCCGCCACGCCCCCAACCGGTCGCGCATTGCCTAGTCTAACCCACTTTGCGCGGGCGGCGCAGTCGGAATCGGGCGCATGACGGGCTTCCAACCCACCGGGGAAGGCACGGGTTCGACGGAAGGGAGCGCGGTCGCGGCGGCGAGTGCAAGGCCAAAGAGCAGGTCGCTCTCGCTCACGATGAGCTCGTCGAAACCGGTTTGGGCCATAAGCTCGCCGATGGCCACGGCGCCGCCCAGGATGACGGGCGCGCGCTTGGCCTGGATTCCCGGCAACGCCGCGCGCTGCTCGACCGTCAAGCCGGCAAGAAGGCCCTCGAGCTCGCGCACCTTGCCCGCGCTCAGGTGCGCGAGGTGCACGCGGGACGAGTCGTAGGGCTCGAGCTTCAGGTCGAGCGCGACGAGCGTCGTCACGGTGCCGCCGCAGACCACGAGGGCCTCGGGCGCGGTCGGTGCGTCGGGGGCCGCGGGCGCGGCGCCGGAGCCTACCGCGTGGAGGCCGCCCTTCTTGACCGCGGGGGCAAAGAGGCCTGCCGCGAACTCGTGCGCCGCGGCGAGGGCGGCCTCGCCCGGCAGCTCGGAGCCGCTCAGGAACTTATCGGTAATGCGGCGGCAACCCACGTCCGTCGAGCAAACAAACCCCAGGTCAAGAGTGCCGTTCGCGAGAACCCCGCACGCAAGCTCCGTCGAGCCGCCGCCGTTGTCGGCCACGAGGATGCGGCGCCCCTCGAAGTTCTGCGCCACGCCCAGGAAGGTGAGCGACCCCTCGACCTCGCCCGGGATCACCATGGGCTCGAGGCCCAGCGAACGCAGCGCCGCCTCGAGCTCGCCGGAATTCTTCGCATCCCGCGCGGCGCTCGTGAGCGTGCAGCACACGCCCTCCGCACCGGCCTCGCACGCGCTCGCCACGTACTCGCGGCAACACAGGAACACGCGCTCCATGGCGTCCTGCGCGAGCATGCGGGTCTTGTCGACGCCCTGGCCCAGGTTGCAGATCTCGGAGTGCTTCGCCAGGCGCAGGACGCGCCCGCCCTCGACGTCGGCCACGGCCAGGCGCGCCGTCACCGTCCCGATGTCGATGCAAGCGACTCTCCTCATGCCATTCCCCTTCCCCGCAATTTGGGGTCGGACCCCAAATTAACTTAGGGTCCGACCCCAAATTGCCTCAGTTCGCGACGTAGTTAAAAACGGTGTCCCCCAGCTTGATGTACCAGGGGTCGGACTCGGCCGAGCCACCCGCGTCGGAGGTTTCCTGGTCCTCCTCGGGAACGTTCTCCTGCACGACCTTCGTCTCGCCCTCGGACACGTAGCCGCGGCGACGGGCCTCGTCCTCGATGCCCTCCTTGGTCTGGAGGCTCGAGATGTCGTCCTTGTACTGCTCGTTGCTCTGGTTGAGCGCATCGAGCTGCTCCTGGAGGGCCGCGCTCGACCGCCACGCCACGTAGTACTGGCGGGCAGGGCCGTAGATCGCGGCGACGAGCAGCACGACCGCCCCCAGGACGATGAGCTGGCGCGCATGCCCGATCAAGAAGTTCCCGATGGCCGCGAAGACTCCCCCGTCCACGGTCTCGTACTGGTGCGCCGCCTCGCGCCGCGGCTCGGCGGGCCTGCGCTCGGACGCCCTGTCGGGGGCCACGCGGGCCTCACGCATACGCGCCGCGCGCTCCGAGCTGCGGACGCCCCGTCGGGCGCTACGCTCGCTACGCGCGCTTGACCTGGTGTTTTGCGTGGTGTCTCTCATGCCGTCGCTTCGTTTGGGGTGTGTTTCGGGCCGCGCGGCGAGAACCGCGCATCTGGGCTTCTAGTTATACCAGAGGGCCCGCCGCGCGCCGCGGCGCTTAGCGAGTCTCCTCAGCCTTCGCACGGTCCCAGAGCTCGTTCTGCTCGGCGGTCGAGAAATCCGCGAGGTCGCAGCCCGACTCGCGAGCGAGCTCCTCCATGCGCGCCCAGCGCCGACGGAACTTGCGGTTGGACGCGGCGAGGGCCTCCTCGGCGTCGATCCCTTCTTTGCGCGCGACGTTTACCAGGGCAAAGAGCAGGTCGCCGAACTCCTCGGCCGCGGCCTGCGAACCCGGCTCCTCCGCCTCGAACTCCGCGCGCTCCTCCGCGACCTTGTCCCAGACATCGGCCGTCGTCTCCCACTCGAAGCCGGCCTTCGCCGCGCGCTTGGAGATCTTCTGGGCCTGCATCAGGGCGGGCAGGCTGGCCGGCACGGAGTCAAGAAGCCCCGCGGCCTCCCCGCCCGCGAGCTCGCCGCGGGCCTCGCGCTCCAGGCGCTTCACGTCGTCCCAGATGTCGAGGACGGCCGGCGCGTCGGGGGCCGGGGCGTCGAAGCCGCTGGTCTTCTCGGCATCGGCCTCGCCGGCCTCCGCCTCGGCCGCAAGGTCGCCAAAGACGTGCGGGTGCCGGCGCACGAGCTTCTCGTTCAGGCCCCGGGCCACGTCGTCGATGTCGAACTCGCCCGCGTCCTCGGCTATCTGCGCGTGAAGAAGCACCTGCTCGAGCACGTCGCCGAGCTCCTCGCACAGGTGCGCGTCGTCGCGGGCGTCGATGGCGTCCACGGCCTCGTAGGCCTCCTCGACCATGTTGCGCGTGATGCTCCCGTGGGTCTGCTCGCGATCCCACGGGCAGCCGTCGGCCTGGCGAAGGCGCCAAATGGTGCGGATGAGGCGGTCCATCTGCGGGTGACCCGCCGGGGCCTCCGCGCGCGAGGCGTTCTGCCCGTCCACCAGGTCGGACAGCAGCCGCCCGTCCTCGAGCCTGCACTCCGGCTGCCCGAACTTCCCCGCCTCGAACCTCATCTTTGCTCCTCTCGCCACAACTCAATTTGGGGTCCGACCCCAAATTGAGTCTCCGGTTAAATGTCGAAAGCGTATCGGCTTCCCACATAGTACTGGCGAGCGATGGCAATCGGTTGGCCATCTTTATCCAAAAAATGCGCGTTCATGTAGAGCAACGGGGCCTTAGCGGGAACCTGCAGAAGACTCGCCCGT
Source organism: Atopobium sp. UBA6362 (assembly GCA_002440065.1). Taxonomy (GTDB): domain Bacteria; phylum Actinomycetota; class Coriobacteriia; order Coriobacteriales; family Atopobiaceae; genus Paratractidigestivibacter. The sequence goes on from DJRK01000007.1 coordinate 46,991, forward strand.
TCAGCCGAAGCGGCGACAGCTTCAAGGGTCAAGCGGTTGTTCGACACCGGCCGCCTCCCACTCGAGGCCTCGATGGCATCGAAGATCGAGACGTTCTCAAGGTCGCTCGTCATCATGCTCTTGAACTCGTCGTAGGGCAGAAAAGTGTTCTCCTCGTAGATGGGAACGCCATCCGCAGTACGGATGCGCTGCACATACAGGAGCAGCGCATCCTTGCCCAGGTCAAAGAAGCGGCGTTCATCCTCGCGAATTGGAACGATTTGTCTGCCGATGACCCTGCCCGCCGGCTTTAGCCCCTGAGCGAGGCACATGTCGGTGAACGAGATGAGCCCGTGACCTGTGCGGCGGAGTTGACGCGAGAAATGCGTCTTGCTCACGAATGTCCCGACCCCTTGCTTCTTTACAAGGAAACCGTTGTTGCACAGGTCCTCGATTGCGCGGCGAATGGTGATTCTGCTCGCGCTGAATTCGGCGCAGAGCTCCTGCTCGGAGGGAATCCTTTGCCCCGCCGCATACTCGCCCGCCTCGATGGAGGCCTTGATGCCCTCGTAGATCTGCTGATACAGCGGCGATGATTTCGCCATCGGCGTGCTCCTTGCTTACTCAAGCTTTATTTGCAATACATATATAACGTCTTATAGAAAGATACACCCCGGCCCTTACCATACAGGCATGAAAAGGGTGGCCGCACAGCATCTGCGCCGTACGGCCACCCAAAAATACAGAACCTTATACCTTGGTTAGCGCTGGGAAATCCTTTACTTTTGCTCGACGTAGTTATCCCGCACACCGTCGAGCTTCTTGCTGCCGATGCGCGCATGGAACAGCGGGTCCTTGGGGATGGAGGGGTCCACGCCGTGGTCGGCAGCCGCAAAGCAGGACACAACCTGCATCGGGATGATGTACTCCCAGCAAGAGAACAGCGGATCTTCGCAGAACTGCACGACACAGTCGAAGTCGGTGGGATTGTCCACCCCCTCAGGCGAGGAGATGAGGTAGTTGTGGCTCGTCCACTCGCTCAAGATCTCGATAAGCTTAAGGGTCCTCGGCTTATAGTCTCCCTCGGAAGCGAGGTAGAAGAGGTAGCTGTCCTCGCTGATCGAGTTGTAGATACCGTGGAAGAACTCCTCGATATCGTAGCCCGTCACGCCTACTCGAACGGTCTCGAGCGTCTTCAGGGCTCCTTCGAGAACGTCGCCGTACATACCGTCGTAGCCCACGACGATAATGCGCTTGGCGTCGAAGAAATCCTTGGAGATGCGGCGGAACCAGGCCACGGAGGCGTCAGTCACGGCGGGGAGGTTTGCGGCGACTTTCTTCATACGGGTGACGTATCCGTCGACGACCTTCTGCTCGACCATGCCCTTGGCCTGAGCGAGCTCGGTGAGCATGACCATGAGCGTGGCGATGGAGCCGGCATAGCCCTTGGTCTTGGCGCCGCAGAGCTCGTTGCCGAGAACCTCAAGGAGGGTCTTGGTCTGGGCATGCTCGAAAACAAGCGCCGTCGGGTTCTCGCTCACCGCAGCGGTGAGCAGGCCGCGCTCGGCCGCAGCGTCGAGGCCCTCCACCGTCGAGAGGCTCTGTCCGCCTTGGGAGATGCCGATGACCAGGGACTTCTTATCAAAGACCTTCTCGTCGCGAGCAAAGCGGGTGGGATACATCGGGATGATCTTCCAGCCCGTGAGCTCCTCGAGGTAGAGCTTGGCGGATACGCCGGCATGATAGCTCGTGCCCGACCCAATGATGTAGACGGTCTCGATATCGGAATCCTTGAACCGCTCGACAAACTCGGCGCAGATACGGACTCGCTCGTCGATGATGTGGTTCAGGACCGCAGGGGTCTCGCGAATATAGTCGAACATGATGCTTGCCATTAGAGCACTCCAATGAACGCGCCGAGGATACCGGCGATGATGAGGCCGAACATGACCGTGGTGGTCTTAACGCCCTTCTTGAGCAGCCCGAAGCAACCGAAGGTCAAACCGAGCGGCAGGATGGAGGGCAGAATTTGGTCGAAGATGCTCTGGAGCTCGACGCTCGTCTCGCCGATGGCGATGACAAGCGGCGTGCTGAACGTGACCATGGATGCGATCATGGCGCCGACGACGCAGAGGCCGAGAATCTTCGCGCAGTTGGTCAACAGCTCGATCGTGCCCGATTCCTGCATGGACTCGATGAAGCCGATGCCGCTCTTGTAGCCGATCTTCAATCCGTAGTAACGGGCGAGAAGCGCCGGGACGTTGAAGATGAGCAGGAAGAGGATGGCGCCGAGAATGGAGCCCTGGGAAGCGAGGCCGCAGCCCACGCCGGCCGCGATGACACGGAATGTGCCCCAGAAGAACGAGTCGCCGATGCCGGCTATGGGGCCCATGAGTGCGGTCTTGAGGGAAGTGATGGACTCGACGTCGAAGGGGCGGCCCTTCGAGCTCAGCCTTGCGGTTCTCCTCCTCCATGGCCACGCAGGCACCCGTGATGAAGGTCACGACTTGGGGCGTCGTATTGAAGAACGAGAGGTGACGGGCAATGGCCTCAGCGCGCTCGTGGTCGTCAGGGTAGAGGCGATCGAGCACGGGAAGAAGCGAGTAGCAGAAGCCGACATTCTGCATACGCTCGTAGTTGAAGGACGCCTGCAGCGGGAACGAGCGCCAGAACACCTTGCGCATATCGCCCTTGGTTACGAGGCCGCCCTCCTTGATGGGCTCATCGAGATTCGCCATTACAGCTCACCATCCAAGTCGTCGGGTTCAGCGGTCCGGGCGGAGACGGCTAAGCCGTCCATCTCCGCCTTGTGCTTAACGGAGGTCTGATACACCACGTAGGCGATAATGGCGCCCACGATGGCCACGCCGGTGGTGCTCACGCCGAGCAGGGCGGTGAGCACGAAGCCCACGAAGAGGTAGGCGGCATTCGTCTTGTCGAAGAGCAGGTTCATGAGGATTGCGATTCCGAGCGCGGGGAGCATTCCGCTCGCGACCTCAAAACCGTGCAGGAGCTGGTCGGGCAGCCAGTCCACGAAGTCGCTGATGACCTGGGAGCCGAGCAGGACGCCGAGGAAGACCACGAGGAACCAGGTGATCCAGAAGAGGCCGGCGCCGCCCCAGAGGGCACGAGTCACCTTACGGGAGTCGCCGTCTTCCGTGGCCTTGTCGGCGATCCGGCAGAACCCGAGGTTGAGTGTACGGTCGAGGATGCCGAGCAGCTGGCCCAGGGTCGCAATGGGCAGCGCGAGGGCAACGGCGGTGCCGGTGTCCAGACCGGACATGATAGCGAACGCCGTGGAGAGAATGCCTCCGCAGACGACGTCGGGCGGAACGGCGGCGCCGATGCCCACCGCCCCCATCATCACAAGCTCAACAGAAGCGCCCATCGTGATGCCTGTGGGCAAGTCTCCGAGAATAAGGCCCACGAGGGGTCCGAGCACAATCGGCCTTTCGAACATGGTTTGGCCGGCCACGCGACCATCCCACATTCCAAAGCCCGCCAAAATGCCCAAGAGAAGGGCTTTCAGGACCATGATTACCTCCTAATACGTGCGTACTTCTTTCCAAGTGCATTTCTCGCGAAAAAACGTAGCGAGAGGTCGGCGGCATGGCGCCGGCCGTGCGCCTTCCGCTGATCGCCAGTTATTTAGTTATGGGCAGAAGAGCCGGGGGCTATGCGCCAAAAGCCCGCTTGATGGCCGCGAGGTCCTGGGGGCTCTGGTCCGGCGTGGATTGAAGGGTCACTTTGCAGCCCAAGGCATCAATCCGGTCGAGGGCGGCCACGTCCGCGGCATCCAGGAAGACCTGCGGAGCGACCTGCTTTCGCTCTCCCGAGCGGCGAATCCCGCCGAGGCAGACGTGCCTGACCTCGGGACACTCCTCGACGATGCGGGCCGCGTCCTCGGGGCTCGCGCAAACAACGAATATCTTGCGGGGAGCATGCTTGGGGTTGTTGATCACGAGGATAGCGCCCGCAACGGACTTGACGGAGAGCACTGCCTGGGGAGGTTTGGCGAGCTTGAAAGCAGATTGCATAAGAGAATCCTTTGCAGCGCGGTCGTTCGCCACAACGATGGTGTCCGCGCCGAGATGAGAGGTCCAACTCACCGCCACCTGGCCGTGGATCAGCCTGTCGTCCACACGAAGAAGCTCAATCATTTGATTACCTTTCTCCTTGATTCGGGCCCGTGTGCATCCCCGCCCCGATCTCTAAAGCTCGTCCGAGTCTGCATCCAGCGGGTCCTCGCCGCGGGGAACAAGGTCATCGAGAAGGCCGATCCCTTCTTTCGACGTCGCTGCCGCCTCGCGAACCAGCGAGGCGTTGCCCACGGGATCGCCCTTGACGAGCGGGAGCAGCGAGACTTCCAGGAGCATCCCGAGATTCAATCCGGCGGCAAACACAACGTCAGGGCGGCTCTCTCGCACGAGTAGCGCGGCCTGCGTCGTACTGCCGCCGGGAATATCGGTGAGCACCACCGTCGGGTTCTCCCTATCAAGGGAGTCGATCGTTTCCTCGATCATGCCCGCAATCGCGTCAATCGTCTCTGTCGCGGTAACGCTCACCACGGCGGTTTCGCATGGGTTTCCCATAATGAGCCTGAGGGAGCTTAGGATTCCCTCGGCAAAACCGGCATGCGTGACCAAAACAAGATTGTTTGCCATTGTGTCCTCTCACCGCTTTGTCGAACGCTCTGAGTTGTTGATATAGACGTTATATACGTCTTAGGTATAGTTCGCAATTGATTTTGTTTTCGTTTGCTTTAACTCTCTGTGAACGGTGTGTTTTTTGCCGCAAGAGGTATTATTCGATTTCATCTTGCAACCAATTGTTTGTTGTTATAGACGTCTTATTGTTACAAGACGTCATATAAGGAGCTTCACCATGAAGAAAAACGCGCTCAAAGCGCTCTCGCTCAAGGGCGGCAAGCCCTCGAGCTCGCCCGCGCCGGACCACGAGCTTCGCCACGCCGAGGTGACGCCGCACGAGGCGGAACCTGCCTACGAGGGTGCCCCGCTCATCCAGGCCGAGAAGCTCCTCTCGCCCGAGGAGGCCGAGCGCAGCGAGCGCGCCGTCGACGAGCGCGACCACACGAGCACCCTCAAGGTCGCCGTCATGCTCAACTTCGCCGTGATCATGGCCGCGCTCTCCTACGTGCTCTTCACGGCGCCGAACCACCTCGCGCTCGGCGGGGCGTCGGGCCTCTCGATCGTGGTCTCGGCGCTCGTCCCCGGCCTCCCGAACACCGTGGCGCTCTGGGCGATCAACCTCGTGGCGGTAACGGTGGGCCTCGTGCTTCTTGGCAAGAAGACCGTGGCGTGGAGCGTGGCCGCCTCTCTCATGCTCTCGGTCTACGTCTCGGTCTTCTCGCAGCTCATGCCCATCAAGCAGTCGATCACGGGCGACCTGTGGATCGACTTGGTCTGCGCCGTCGTCCTCACCGCCGTGAGCGCCGCGATGGCCTACAGCGTGGGCGCCTCCACCGGCGGGACCGACATCATCATCGTGGCGATCTCCAAGTTCACGAGCCTCACCACGGGCAACGCGACGCTGCTCGTGAACTCGCTCTCGGTCATCGGCGGCCTGGCGCTCTTTGACACGCGCACGGGCATCTACTGCGTGGTCGGCCTGCTGATCATGACCGTGGTCGTAAACGACGTCCTGGATTCCTTGAAGCAGCACAAGATCGTGACCGTCATCTGCAAGCAGCCCGCACGCGTGGAGGAGTTCATCGTGCGCGACCTGTGCCGCACGGCCACGGTGAGCGAGGCGTACGGCGCCTACTCGGGCAACAAGGTCACGAGCATCATGACGGTCCTGAACCCGCGCGAGACCCTGCGCCTCGAGCGCCACGTCCGCTCGCTCGACCCCGAGGCGTTCATCACCTACGTGAACACCTCCCAGCTCACCGGCCGCGGCTTCCGCTGGGTCTAAACGCAATTTGGGGTCGGACCCCAAATTAACTTAGGGTCCGACCCCGTGCTTGGTCCTAGGCCAGGCCCTAGGACTCGATACCGGCGTTGATCGCGTCGGCGATGACCTGGCGGTCGTCGGAGGTGCGCAGGAGCTCCTTGAACTCCTCGCGCATGAGCAGGACGGCGGTCTTGGACAGCAGTTTGATGTGCGTCGTGCCCGCCTCGGAATCGGGGACGAGCAGTGCCATGGCGATGTCGACAGGCTGACCATCGAAGGACGGCCACTCGAGGGCAACGTCGTTCTTGAAGACGATGACGGCGGCATGGTCGATGGCCGCGCTCTTGGCGTGCGGCACGGCAAAGCCCTCGGTCATGCCCGTCTCGCCCATATCCTCGCGCTCGAGGAACGCCTGGTAGACGGCCTCGGGATCGGCGGTGATGCCCAGCTCGCCGGCACGGTCGGCGAGGAAGCGGAGAACCTCCTCGCGGCTCTGCGCGCTCTGGCCGACAAAGACGTTCTCTTCCTTGACGAAGTCGCTCATGGGACTCCCCTCTCTGTGAAAACTCACAATGTTTTATCTAACAGCCCGGGCTCCCCGGCCCGGCCGTTACTTCAGTTTGTTCGCGAGCAGCACGCTCACGACGCCGAGCGCGGTCATTATCCCCAGAACGGGGAGGAACGAACCGCAGGCCCCGTACAGCAATCCCGCGCCGAACGAACCGGCGAGCGACGCAAAGATGCTGTAGGTGTTCACCATGGCCATGTTCTGCGCCATGTTCGCCTGCCCCCACTCGGTGCGGGAGACGAACGGCATGGTGACCACGGCGGCTCCCCAGCTCATGCCGGTGAGCAGGCAGGCGGCGGCCTGGACGGCCAGGCTGCCGGAAAGAAGCGACGCGATCATGACGATCGGCGCCACGGTACCGCCGCAGCCGATTATCCGCATGGTGCGCCCGCGGCCGAGCCGGTCGAGCGCGATTCCGCAGGACAGGCGGCCGACGCCGCTGCCCACGTTGACGAAACCGATGACCACGGCGGCGGCCAGGTCGCTCGCGCCGAGCGAGAGCGGCAGCTCACGGCCAATGCCGGTGATGCCCATGCCGATGCTGCCGAGCATGAACAAAAATGCGTAGAGCAGCCAAAACGTGGGCGTCCGCAGCATCTGGCCCGAGGAAACGAAGCGGTCGTCGGCAGCCTCCGCGTCCGCCCCGCCCGCACCCGCGCCCGCCGCCAGCGCGGCGAGCTCGGCCGCCTCCGCATCGGAGGGCGCCTTGAGCACGGCGGCGCTCCCCGCCACGAGCGCGGCGAAGGCGACGGCGAACCCCACGAGCGTCCCACGCCACGGCAGGACGGAGTAGAGCTGCGTGGCCACGGGCCCCAGGACGAACCCGCCGGCGCCGAAGCCCATGAGGCAGACTCCCTGGGCAAAGCCGCACTTGTCGGGGAACCACGAGGTCACCGTGGGGATGGCCACGTTGTAGACCCAACCGATGCCGAAGCTGGCGACGACGCCGTAAGCGGCGTAGGCCACATAGAGCGCCGCGCTCCCCGAGGCGACGGCGGTACCCAGGAAGCCCGCCGCGAGCATGGCTGCCCCGGCAAGAAGCGCCGCCGCGTTCCTCTTTCCGCGGACCAGAGGTCCCACGGCGAGGCTGCCCAGCGTGAACGAGCAGATGGAAAGCGCAAAGACGAGCGTCATCTGCGCCACGGACCATCCGAACTCGACCTTGAGCGGCGCGAGCAGGACGGAGTAGGCGTAGATCAGGCCCAGAAACAGCAGCAGGGCCGTGGACACCGCCAGGAGTTTGTTTCTCTTCTTGTCGAGCATCATCATCCCCTAGACGCCGGACTCGGCGCGGGCTTGGCGCGGACCCGTGAATCACGGACGAGCAAAAAACGACGGGGCGCGCGGCGTGGGAGGGCACCGCGCGCCCCGATGTTGCCTAAAGGCGCAAAAGCCTAGCGGGCGGCCTTGAGGATGTTCTCGATGTCCTCGACGTAGAGGAACTTGAACGCGCCGGCGTGGTCGCCGCCGCGGGCGTCGACGGCGCCCTGAGCCATCTGGTGGATCTGCTCGTCGGTCGGCTCGATACCGAGCTCAGAGAGGCTGGTGGGCAGGTTGATGGAGTGGCACCACTCGTCCCAGGCCTCGATGCCGCGAAGGCCGGTCTCCTTGGGGTCGTGGAAGTTGTTCTGGACACCCCAGACGTTAACGGCGAACTGGGCGAAGCGCTCGGGGTCGACGTCGATGACGTACTTGGCCCAGCTGGACCAGATGGCGGTCAGGCCGGCGCCGTGGGCGACGTCGAACATGGCGCCGATCTCGTGCTCGATGGCGTGGCACGCGAAGTCGCCGACGCGGCCGAGGCCGGTGAGGCCGTCGTGGGACTTGGCGCCGGCGAGAAGCAGGTTGGCACGGGCGGCGTAGCTCTTCGGGTTGGCGAGCGCCTCGGGGACGAAGGTCTTGACGGTGCGCATGAGGCCCTCGGCCAGCTCGTCGGAGAGCTCGACGTGCTGCTCGGTGGTGAAGTAGCGCTCCATGGTGTGCATCATGATGTCGGCGCCCGGCGCGGCGGTCTGGAACGCGGGCAGCGAGTAGGTGAGCTCGGGGTTCAGGATGGCGAACAGCGGGCGGGCGCACTCGTGGTTGTAGGAGCGCTTGAGCATGGTCTCGCCCATGGTGTCGATGTTGATGACGGTGGAGTTCGAGGTCTCCGAGCCGGTGCCGGCCAGGGTGGAGACGGCGCCGATCTTTGCGATCTTATCGGTGCTCACCTTGCCGAGGAAGAGGTCCTCGAGCTCGAAGTCGTTGGCAAGGCCGTAGGCGATGGCCTTGGAGGAGTCGATGGCCGAGCCGCCGCCGATGGCGAGGACGAAGTCGACGCCCTCCTTCTTGCACAGCTCGACGCCCTGCTTGACGAGCGAGAGGCGCGGGTTGGGGACGACGCCGTCCATCTCGACGTACTCGATGCCCTCGGCCGCAAGGCCGCGCTCGATGCGCTCGAGCAGGCCGGTGGTGCGCACGTAGTCGCCGCCCCAGTGAATCAGGGCCTTGTGGCCGCCGAACTCCTTGATCAGACGGCCGGCCTCCTCCTCGGTGCCCTTGCCGAAGACCATCTTGGTGGGAACGAGATACTCAAAGTTGACCATTGCTGGCGTTTCCTTTCGTAACGGGTTGACTGGGAAAGAAGTGCCCTACTCCTTGGTGAAGTACATCGAGATGCCCTGGCCGCCGCCGATGCACATGGAGACCATTGCGTCCTGCTTCTCCGGGTGACGCTCGGCGAGCTCGTAGGCGCACTTGATGGCCAAGATGGTGCCGGTGGCCCCGATGGGGTGGCCGATGGAGATGCCGCCGCCGTAGATGTTGACCTTCTCGGGGTCAAGGCCGAGGTCGCGGGAGACCGCGAAGGCCTGGGAGGCGAAGGCCTCGTTGATCTCGAAGAAGTCAACGTCGGTGAGGTCGATGTCGAGCTTCTCGGCGAGCTTCTTGGAGGAGAAGTACGGGCTGTAGCCCATGAGGGAGGCCTCGTAGCCGGCGACGGCGAAGTCGCGGATGCAGACCATCGGGGTGCAGCCAAGCTCCTCGGCCTTGGCGCGGGTCATGATGACCACGGCCGCGGCGGCGTCGTTGAGCGAGGAGGAGTTGGCGGCGGTGACGGTGCCGGTGCCGTCGGTGACGAAGCACGGCTTCAGGCGGGCGAGGCTCTCGGCGGTCACGCCCTCGCGGGGGTTCTCGTCGGTGTCGAAGACGGTGACGGCGCCCTTGCGGCCCTTTATCTCAACGGGGACGATCTCATCCTTGTAGACGCCCTCGGCGATGGCCTTGCAGGCGCGCTGCTGGGACCGGGCGGCGAAGGCGTCCTGCTCCTCGCGGGACACGTTGAACTTTTTTGCCACGTTCTCGGCGGTGATGCCGTTGTGGGAGTGGTCGAGCGGCCAGGTCAGGATGTCGATCACGCCGTCCTCGAACTGCTTGTGGCCCATGCGGGCGCCCCAGCGGGCGGAGGGCACGTAGTAGGGCAGCTGGGAGAGGCTCTCGGCGCCGCCGGCCACGACGACCTCGGACTGGCCGGTCTTGATCTCCATGATGCCGTCGGCGATGGACTGCAGGCCGCTGCCGCACTGGCGATTGACGGAGTAGGCGCAGGTCTCGTTGGGCAGGCCGGCCTTCAGGCTGATGGCGCGGGCGACGAAGCCGTTCTCGCCCCAGGAGCCCACCTGGCCGATGATGCACTCGTCGACGACGGCCGGGTCGATGCCGGCGCGCTTGACGGCCTCGGCGACGACGATGGAGCCCATGTCGATGGCGGAGACGGTCTTCAGGCTGCCGCCGAACTTGCCGACGGCGGTGCGGGCGCCGGAGACGATGACGATGTCCTCGGGCTTGTTCTCGAACTTGCGGTTGCTCATTGCTTTGCGCTTCCCTTCTGGTTGGTGACGGTGGTTGCGACGGGCCGCCCTACTCGGAGTAGTCGTAGAAGCCCTTGCCGGTCTTGCGGCCGAGGTTGCCGGCGTCGATGAGCTCCTTGAAGACGGGGGCCGGGCGGTAGAGGTCGTCGTGGTCGAAGCCCTCGTAGAGGTTCATGAGGGAGGCGTAGACGACGTCGATGCCGGCGAAGTCCATGAGCTCGCAGGGACCCATGGGGTGGTTGCAGGCGAGCTTCATGGCCGTGTCGACGTCCTTGGCGGAGACACCCTCGGAGACGAGCCAGGCGCCCATGTTCTCGTACGGGTTGATGACGCGGTTGACGATGAAGCCCGGGGTGTTGGGGGCGTCGACGGAGGTCTTGCCGATGGCGTCGGCGAACTCGTGCGTCTTGGCGAAGGCCTCGTCGGAGGTCTTCTCGCCGCGGATGATCTCGACAAGCTTCATGACGGGCGCGGGATAGAAGAAGTGCAGGCCGAGGACGGACTCGGGACGCTTGGTGGACGCGGCGATCTCGTCGATGGAGATGCCGGAGGTGTTGGTGAGAAGCACGGCGTCCTCGTCGGCGAACTCGTCCATCTTCTGGAACGTGGACTGCTTGAAGTCCAGGCGCTCAGGGACGGCCTCGATGATGAACTTGGCGCCGGCGACCTGGGAGTAGTCGGTGCTGTAGGTGAGGCGGTCGAGGATGGCCTGACGGTCCTCGGCGCTCATCTTGTTCTTGTCGACCTTCTTCTGCAGGAGCTTGGCGACGAGGGCCTCGGCCTTGTCGAGCGGGGCCTGGGCGATGTCGATGTTCACCACGGTGAAGCCGGCCTGAGCACAGGCCTGGGCGATGCCGCCGCCCATGAGGCCGCTGCCGATGACCGCTACCTTGATTGCGTCCATTTTGGTTCCTTTCGAACGATATGCCTGAACTGCGGTTGGTTTGAACGTGCAACCCAGATGCCGAGGCTTCTTGTCGGACCCGGGGTAATCTACCTGGTGCTTGCGCGGGCGGGCGCCCGCCGCCTTACTTGGCCTCGAACCCGGAAAGAAGCCCGGAGGGGCCGTCCTGGTTAAAGAGGGACACGTCCATGAGCTTGAGGTCGTCGGCGACGATGGGCGCGAAGTCCATCATGTCGAGGACCTGCGTCTGGAGGTCGATGCCGGGTGCGATCTCGACCAGCTTGACGCCCTCGGGCACGAGCTCGAACACGGCGCGCTCGGTGACGACGACCACGCGCTGGCCGGACTTTCTGGCGGCCGGGCCGTTGAACGAGAGCTGGCCGACGTGGGATACCATCTTTTTGATGGCGCCCTCCTGAAGGATGGTGAGCTTGCCGTCCTCGAAGGAGTACTTGGCGCCCTTGGCGGTGAAGGTGCCCAGGAAGACGACGGTCTTTGCGTTCTGCGTGATGTCGACGAAGCCGCCGGCGCCGGCGCAGCGCGGGCCCATCTTGGTGGAGTTGACGTTGCCCTCGCCATCGAGCTCGCCCATGCCCATGTAGGTCACGTCGACGCCCGCGCCGTCGTAGTAGTCGAACTGCTCGGGGTGGCTGACCATGGCGAGCAGGTTCTGGCCGATGCCGAAGTCGATGCCGCCCAGCTGGACGCCGCCGTAGATGCCGCTCTCGACGGTGATCATGACCTTGTCCGAGAGGCCCTCCTCGGCGCAGACGCGGCCGACCATGTCGTTGGGGATACCGGTGCCGAGGTTAACGACGCATCCCGGGTAGAGCTCCTCGCAGCCGCGGCGGGCGATGAACTTGCGCTCGTTGAAGGGCGCGGGCTCGACGGCGGACTGGGGAACGCGGAGCTTGCCCACGTAGGAGGGGTCGAAGTAGATCGAGGAGGTCATGCGGTGGTCCTCCTCCGGGTTGGGGCAGACCACGACCTCGTCGATGAAGACGCCCGGGACGGTGACGTCCTTGGGGTTGATGGTGCCGGTCTCGGCAACCTCGCGGACCTGGGCCACGACCTTGCCGCCGTAGCGCTTAGCGGCAAGAACCGCGTTGAAGACCTCGAGCTTCATGGCCTCGTCGGTGGTGGTGAGGTTGCCCATCTCGTCGCAGACGGTGCCGCGGATGAGGCAGACGTCGATCGGCACCTCGTGGTAGAACATGTACTCCTCGCCGTGGATCTCGATGACCTCGGAGATATCGGGCAGGGGCTTGGTGCGGTCGTTCATCTTGCCGCCCTCGACGCGCGGGTCGATGAAGGAGCCGAGGCCGACCTTGCTCATCTTGCCGGGAAGTCCGCAGGCCATCGAGCGGTAGAGCTGCGCGATCTGGCCCTGGGGCAGGCAGTAGGCCTCGACCTGGTTGTTGGCGATCATGTCCATCCAGCGAGGCTGGAGGCCCCAGTGAGAGCCGATGATGCGCGTGACGAGGCCCTCGTGGGCGAGGTGTTGGATGCCGCGCTGGCGGTCGGACTGGCCGCAGGAGTGCAGCAGCGTGAGGTTGCGCGGATGGCCGGTGGAAAGGAAGCGCTCCTCGATGGCCTTGAGGTTGGACTCGGAGGCCGAGACGAGCGTCATGCCGATGGTGCAGATGGTCTGCCCATCCTCGATGCCCTCCGCGACCTGCTGCGGGGTGACGAAGTTTGCCTTGAGGGACTTACCTGCCATGCTCTTGGTTTCCTTCCTTTACGACTGGTTGCCGAGGGTTGCGAGGACCGCGTCGCGGACGGCGGACCTGTTGGGCTTGTCGCCCCTCGTCTGGGGGATCTTGTCCACGAAGGCGAAGGCGACGGGAATCTTGAAGTGGGCGATCCTGGACGCGAGCGCGGCCTGGATGTCCTCGGCCGAGATCTGGGAGCCGGCGGCGCGAACGACGGCGGCCACGGGAACCTCGCCGTAGAGCTTGTCGGGCATGCCGGCCACGCAGGCCTCCGAGACGCCGTCGAGCTCGCAGAGGACCTCCTCGAGCGCCGAGCACCAGACCTTCTCGCCACCGCGGTTGATCATGTCCTTCTTGCGGTCGACGACCCAGACCATGCCCTCCTCGTTCGCGTAGGCCAGGTCACCGGTGTGCAGCCAGCCGTCGGGCTCAATCTCGCCGCCGTTGTGGCGGAAGTAGCTGCTCGTCACGCAGGCGCCGCGCAGGAGGAGCTCGCCGGTCTCGCCCCAGGGGACCTCGTGGCCCAGTTCGTCGACAATCTTCGCGTCGACGCCGGGCACGGGCTTGCCCGTGGCGCCCGCGAACGTGGACGTGGCGGAGTCGAAGGGGAAGAGAAGCGCGGGGCTCGCCGTCTCCGTCATGCCGTAGACCACCTGGAACGTGGCCGTGGGCATCCAGGCATGGAACGACCTCATGGCGCTCACGGGCTCGTAGCTGGAGCCGGAGAGCATGCAGCGAACCGAGGGGAGCTTGGGGAACTCGCTGCGCAGGGGCAGCAGCTCCGCGAAAGAGGTGGGCGAGCCGTGCAGGTAGGTGATCTGCTCGTCGCGTACGCAGGCGAGGACCCTGCGGGCGTCAAAGAGGCGGTGCAGGTACGTGGTCGCGCCCACGTACACGAACTGGATGAGAAGCGCGATGAGCCCCGTCACGTGATAGATCGGGATGGGGATGAGGCAACGGTCCTCGGGGACGGTCCCCATAAGGCGCTGATAGACCATCGCCGCGTGCACGACGTTCGCGTTCGTGAGGCAGACGCCCTTGGCCGCGGAGGTCGTGCCGCTCGTGAACATCATGATCGCGCAGGAGCCGAGGTCGCCGGCGGGATCGGCGAGCGCCGGAGCATAGCCGTCGGCCGCCGAGAACCCGTAGCCCTCGCGGACGTTGCGGGCGAACACGATCTCCGAGGGTCGAAGCGGCAGCTCGGGCGTCCAGGGCTCGAACTCCTCCCCCGCGACGATGGCGGCGAGGTCGGCGGCCTTCATGAGGCTCACGACCTCGGGCTCGCGGTACTTCGTGGGCACGGGCACGCACGTGGCACCCGTCTTCGAGATGGCAAAGAGCGCCACGGCGAACTCGAGGTCGGCGTGCATGAGAAGCCCCACTCGGCTCCCCACGGCCACGCGGATGTTCGCGGAAAGGTAGCCGGCGAGGTCGTCCACGCGGGCGAGGAGCTGGCCGAACGTGGTCTTGCGGCCCCAGTCGTCCACGATAGCCACGGCGTCGGGCGTGCGCTCGGCGGTGTTGCGCAGAAGGTGATAGAGGCTCGGGGCCATACCCTTGAAGGTGTAGACCTCGCGGCCGGCGATGTCCTGAAGCTCCATCCCGCGCTGGCACGCGCGGTTCCAACAAACAGAGCCAGAAATCACTTTCCATCCCCCAATCCACATCCGAGCTTGATAAGCGCAAAGACGCGCTGGGCGGCCAGCCGGAAGTTCCTCTCGGCGCATGCCAGGACTTCCTCGATGGCGGCGGCGTCGATAACGGTGGGCACGAGCGCGTCCACGCCGCAGTCGAGCAGCTCGCAGGCGTCGGCGTTCATGCCGCCCACGATCGCGACGCAGGGAACCCCCGCAGCCTGGCAGCGGGCGGCCACGCCCGAGACGACCTTGCCGTGGGCGGACTGCCCGTCCGCGTGGCCCTCGCCGGTGACGCACACATCCGCACCCGCGAGCGCTTCGGTAAATCCCACCAGGTCGAGGACCCACTCGACGCCGGCGACGACCTCCGCCTTGAGGAAGAGGCGCGCCGCGGCCCCGAGACCGCCCGCGGCGCCCATGCCGGGCGCGTCGGCCGCGGAGACGCCGAACGTCCTCTCGAGGACGCCCGCGAGCCTGACCATGCCGGCCTCGAGCTCATCGGCCGTCTCGGAGTCGGCCCCCTTCTGCGGACCGAAGGTGTACGTGGCGCCGCGAGGCCCCACGAGGGGGTTGTCAACGTCGCACATCACGTGGAAGCTCGTCTTGCCCACGCGGGAGTCCATGCCCGAGAGGTCGATCTTCTCGACGCGGCCCAGGTCGGCCCCGGCTCCGTCGAGCTCGGACCCCCGGGCATCGAGGAAGCGGACGCCGAGAGCGCGCAGGGCACCCATCCCGCAGTCGTTCGTGGCGCTGCCGCCGATGGCGAGCGAGATATCCGTCGCACCCCTGTCCAAAGCGTCGAGAATCAGCTCGCCCGTGCCGTACGTGCTGGTAAGAAGCGGGTTTCTCTCCTCGGGGGCCAACAGCGGCAGGCCCGAGGCGGCGGCCATCTCGATGATGGCGCGGCCACCGGGAAGGAGCCCGTAGCCCGCCTCGACCGGCCGGCCCAGCGGGTCGGCCACGGTCGAGAACACGAGCTCGCCCCCGGTGGCCGCCACGACGGCGCTGACCGTGCCCTCGCCGCCATCGGCGACCTCGATGCTCGCGGACGTCGCGTCGGGAAACACGCTGCGCATCTCCTCGGTGAGGAGCTGCGCCGACTGCGCGGAGGAAAGCGTTCCCTTGAAGGAGTCGCAAGCAAAGAGAAAGCGCGTCATAGGTCTTAGTCCGTCTCTTCCATCTTCTCGTCGGAGAACTGCCAGCGGTTAGAGGAGCCGAAGAGGTCCATGTAGCGCTCGAGCCACTTGGCCGCCTTCTCCTCGGCGTCGGTCGCGACGAAGATATAGTCGGGAAGGTCCTCGTGGGAGTTCACGAACTCCTTGACGGCGCCCACGTAGGCACGGGAGTAGTCGGTCCAGAGGTTCACCTTGTTGATGCCGCCGGCGACGGCCTTCTTGAAGTTCTCGTCGCCTGCGCCTGAGCCGCCGTGAAGAACGAGCGGGTAATCCTGGCCAAGGGCCTGCTTAATCTCGGCGAGGCGGTCGAAGTCGAGGCGGGGCACGTAGTCGGCGGGATACTTGCCGTGGGCGGTGCCGATGGCGACGGCGAGGGAGTCGCAGCCGGTGCGCTCGACGAACTCGACGGCCATCTCGACCTTGGTGTACATGTCGTCGGAGCGGCCGTCGCCGTCGGCGGCCTGGCCGACGTGGCCGAGCTCGGCCTCGACGGACGCGCCGTGGGAGTGCGCGAAGGCCACGACCTGCTGGACGCGGCGGATGTTCTCCTCAAAGGGAAGCGCGGAGGCGTCGCACATGACGGCGGAGAAGCCCGCCTTGATGCAGCGGCAGATGTCCTCGAACTCGCCGCCATGGTCGAGGTTCAGGGCCACCGGGACGTTCAGGGGCTCGGCGATGGCCTTGACCATCGGGACCCAGACCTCGGGGGTGGCGTTCATGCGCATCTGGCGCGGGGAGACGTCGAGGATGACCGCGGACTTCTTGGCCTCGGCGGCCATGCAGGCGGCCTTGACCATGTTGTAGCCGGGGCAGTTGGGGGCGGGGACCGCGTAGTGGTTGACGCTTGCGTGCTGGAGCATTTCCTTCATGGATACGTACATGAGTGAGTCCTTCCTGATGTGCCTGACTCGCCGGCATTTGTGCTTGGGGCCAGCCGAAAGCGGAATAAGCGTGTTTGGGAGGCGCCTGGTCGGGCGCCCGGTCGTACAAGGTGGTGCGGTTGTGCGGGGTAGCGCTTCTTTGCGGCGCTGAATAAAGAAGGCGGGGAGACGCGCCTTTGGTCTCCCCGCCCTTAGTGCATTCGGACTTAGCCGAGGAGCTGGTCGAGGACGCCGTTGCCAGCCATGTCGCCCTCAGCCTCAACAGGCTTGCGGAGCAGGAAGTACAGGATGCCGTTGACGGCGGCGCCGGCGAACCAGAACAGGACGAACTGGAGCGGGTTGCTCATCATCGGGATGACGAAGACGCCGCCGTGGACAGCCGCGGACTCAAGCGCGAAGTAGCCGCAGAGGCCACCGGAGATGGCACCGCCGATCATGCAGGGGATGATGCAGCGCCAGGTGTCCTGCACCAGGAACGGGATGACGTACTCCTGGATGTAGCAGCAGGCGAGCACGAGGCCGGAGACAGTGGTGGAGCGCTCCTTCTCGGTAAACTTCTTCTTGCCGGCGAAGCGATCGATGATCTGGGCGAAGCAGACACCGAGCGGGTTCTGCATGCCGCCGCACATCTTGCAGGCAGCGGGGCCGAGGATGCCGTCGGCGTTGAGGCCGTTGGCAACGAGGGCGACGGCCTTGGAGATCGGGCCGCCCTGGTCGGTGGACATGCCGATGCCGATGGCAGCGCCGAAGACAGCGCCACCGACGCCCTGGAGGTTGGTCAGCAGGGAGGTGATGGCGGTCATGAACCAGCCGATGGGCACGCCGATGACGATGGCGCCGGCGGTGCCGTAGACGCTGGTCAGGATGAAGGGCAGGATGCCGTAGGAAGGCTCCGCTGCGGTGGAGGCCCAGGTGGTGCCGAAGAGGAAGGGCACCAGTCCGATCTTTCGGATGGCCGGGATGCCGGAGATGACCAGGTATATGGTGATCATGAGGACACAGGCCACGGCGATGAGCCCTAAGATGAGGAAGATGCCGTGGACGATGTTCTCAAAGAGTTGTTTCTTATTTTTCATAACGATTCCCTCGTCCTAAATACACACAATACACACATTTGGCAGAAAAGTTATCAAAAAAGGCGGCTGGGTTGCCAGCCGCCTTTTTGGGAATTTGCTCGCTGTAGGCGTTAGATGCCTGGCAGGATTGGTTTTATGTTGCAGTTGATGGGTTTGATCACTTGACAGGCACTGCACCAGCGTCCGCGATGATCTGGGAAGCGTCAGCGGAGGTGACATAGTCGAAGAACTTCTGAGCGGTGTCAGACAGAGCCTTGCCTTCCTTGGTGACCAGGACGAAGGGACGCTGTACCACATAGGTGCCGTCCTTGACGGTGGCTTCGGTGGGCTTTACGCCGCCGACGGACAGGGCCTTGACGTTATCCTTGACTGCTGCCAGGGAAGCGTAGCCGATGGCGTTGGGGTTCTGGCTGACGGTGGTGATGACGTCGCCGGTGGAGGTCAGTTCCTGGCCGTACTTGCACTTGTCTTCGGTCTTGGTGATGGATTCGAAGCCGTCGCGGGTGCCGCTGCCAGCTTCACGGCCGATGAGGACGATCTCTGCGTCGTCGCCGC
>DJRK01000047.1:0-7030 GCA_002440065.1 Atopobium sp. UBA6362
CGCTCGCCCCCATGGCGGACCGCCTCATCCGCTTCAAGAGCGGCCGCGTCACGCAGATGGGCGTGAACCCCGGTCCCGTGCCCATCGCCCAGATCGAGTGGTGACGCATGCAAAGAAGGCCGCATACCCGCAAACCGCCCGCACTCGGAAGCCCTCGTTCCTCTCGCCATGGTTCGGCGTTCCAGAAAGGCGTCCTGCGCACGATCCGCGGGAGCCTCAAACGCTTCGTGGCGCTCGCCGTGATCTGCGCGCTGGGCGTGACCATGATCTGCGGCCTCAAGGTGGCCTGCATCGACCTGCGCGCCTCGGCGGACGCGTTCTACGACGCGCAGGACCTCTTTGACCTGCGGGTCCAGTCGACGCTCGGGCTCACCGGCGAGGACGTGGAAGCGCTCGCGGCGCTCGATGGCGTCGAGGCCGCGGAGGGCGGCTGGGCCGAGACCTGCTACACGACCGTGGGCTCGAGCTCCGAGAAGGTCGACGTGAGGGCGCTGCAGGCCTCGGGGATGAACCAGCCGCGCGTGTTGGAGGGGCAGCTGCCGGTCAACGACGCGCAGGTGGCCGTGACCAGGCGCTTCTTGGACGAGTCGGGCCTCTCGCTGGGCGACGAGGTGACGTTTCGCGGGGCGAGCGACGACGATGAGGGGTCGACGGCGGTCTTTGCGCGCGGGTCCTACACGATCTGCGGCGTGGTCCTCGACCCCATGGACATCAACGCCGGCAACGGGACGATGTCGTTCCGCGCGAGCGGCGGCGCCCAGTACGCGTTCTACGTGTTGCCGTCGACGGTGAGGTCACAGGTCTATACGGCTGTTTACCTGCGCGTTTCCGGGGCGGACAGGGTTTCTTGCTACTCGGAGGAGTACGAGCGGCTCGTCGACGAGGTCGAGACGCGCGTCGAGGGCATCAAGGCCGAGCGCGAGCAGGCCCGGCGCGACGCGATCGTGGCCGACGCGACGGCACAGGTGGACGATGCCGAGAAGGACGCGCTGTCGCAGCTCGCCGACGGCGCGGCGCAGCTCGATTCCGCCCAGGCGGAGCTCGATGCCGGGGCGGCGCGGATCGAGGACGGCCGGGCGCAGCTGGGGGCGCAGTCGGCCGACGCGGCCTCGCAGCTCGACGCGGCGCGGGGGCGCATAGATTCCGGCCGCTCCGAGCTTGAGGCAAACGAAGCGCAGGTCAACGAAGGTCTTGCGCAGATCGCCGCCGGCTTGGGATGCGATGTGGGCGACATCGAGGGCACCTTGTCCGCCAAGTCTTCCCAGCTCGACGCTGCCGAGAAGGACCTCGCCTCCGGGCGCGCCCAGGCCGGCTCTTCGGCGCAAATGCTTGCGAGTTTGATGGGAGACGAGTGGCCGGCCGACGCTTGGGCCCGCCTGTGCTCCGCCACGGGGGAGGCCGATGCCCGCGCCGCCGCCGATGAGGTCAATGCGGTGCTCGGGCCTTTCTCGGCGAAGGCCGGCTCGGCCTTGGACGCGGTTTCTGGCATCGTGGACTCTGACGAGTTCCGCGCCCTCGGCGAGACGTACGACGAGCTGCCCGAGTCGCTTCGGTCCGCGATCGACGCGGCCCTGGGGGACGCCCCGGTCGAGGTGCGCTCCGCGGTGATCGGCATGCTCGAGGCCTCGCGCGACGCGGACGCCGTCGTGCGGCAGCTCGCTTCCATCAAATCGGCCGTCTCGCAGATGGCGGGCCTCGCCGACGGCATGGTCCAGGTCGTCGCGGGGGAGGCCCAGGTCGCGGACGGGCGGGCGCAGCTCGCGCAGGCCCAGGCCGCTTACGCCCAGCTCAAGGACGCGAAAGCCCAGCTCGCCGATGCGCGGGCGCAGCTCGACGCCGGGCAGGCCGAGCTCGATTCCCAGCGTTCCTCGGCTCAGGAACAGCTTGACGCGGCTGCCCGGCAGCTTGCGGACGGCGAGGCGGAGCTCGAGGACGGCCGCTCGCAGCTCGACGACGCGCGGGCGACCTACGAGCAGCAGCGCTCCGACGCGCTCGAGAAGATCGCCGAGGCCCGTTCGCGGATCGACGACGTGGACAAGGCGACCTGGTACGTCCAGTCGCGCGACAGCCTGGCCAGCTATTCTTCCGTGGAGTCCGACGCGTCCTCGATCGAGGCCATCGGCACGGTCATCCCCATCGTCTTCTTCGTGGTGGCGATTCTCATCAGCCTCACCACGATGACGCGCATGGTCGAGGAAGAGCGCGGCCTCATCGGCCTCTACAAGGCGCTCGGCTACTCGCGCGGGCGCATCCTCTCGAAATACGTCCTCTACGCTGCGGCGGCGTGCCTCGCGGGCGGGCTCGTGGGCATCGTGCTCGGCTTCGTGGTCCTGCCCCTGATCCTCTTCACGATCTTCTCGACGATGTACGCGCTGCCCGAGTTCCTGTTGCGCTTCGACGCGGCCTATGCGGTTGGCTCGGTTGCGCTTTTTGCCGCGGGCATCGTGGGCGCGACGGCCTTGACCTGCAGAAAAGAACTTGCCGAGCAGCCGGCCGCGCTTATGCGGCCCAAGGCCCCCAAGGCCGGCAGCCGCATCCTGCTCGAGCGCGTGCGGCCCCTGTGGCGGCACATGGGGTTCCTGAACAAGGTCACCGCGCGCAACCTCTTCCGCTACAAGAAGCGCTTCTTCATGACGGTCTTCGGCATCGCGGGGTGCACGGCGCTGCTCGTGTGCGGCTTCGGCATCCGCGACACGGTGCTGTCGCTGCCCGAGCGCCAGTACGGCGACGCGGGCGTGGGTCGCTACGACCTTATGGCGGTGACTTCGGCGGACGACCTCGAGGGGGTCGCGCGCGACCTGGATGCGGATAGCCAGGTCGAGGGGATCCTGCCGGTGTTCGTCGACTCGATCGTGGTCAGCCACGGCGACGCCTCCGAGTCGATGCAGGTCTTTGTGGTGCCCGACGGCATGGACGTGGCCGACTACGCTGGGCTTGTTGACGACGCGGGCGCGGCGATCGACCTCGCGACCTCGGGCAGCGTGATCACAAAGAACGCCGAGCAGGTCCTGGGTTTCTCGGCCGGGGACTCCGTTCATGTGCAGGACTCGACGCTCGCCGAGACGGACGTCCTGGTGGCGACGGTCTGCCGGAACTACCTGGGCAACGCGCTCTACATGACCGAGTCCGCGTACGAGGCCGCCTTTGGCAAGAAGCCCGCCCTGAACGGTCTTCTTGCAACGCTGGGCGGAACGGACGACGAGAAGATCGCCCTGTCCGAGCGGCTCTCGGGGGACGGGCGCACGCTCTCGGTCGTCTCGACGGCGAAGCTCGTGGGCGATTTCTCGAGTGCCTTCACGCTCATAAACACCGTGGTCTACGTCGTGATCGTTCTGGCGGCGGCGCTCTCGTTCACCGTGGTGTTCACGCTGTCGAATACGAACATCTCCGAGCGAGAGCGTGAGCTCGCCACGATCAAGGTCTTGGGCTTCAAGCGGCCTGAGGTGCATCGATATATAAACAAAGAAACGATTATCCTTACGGGCGTCGGGGTCCTCGCGGGCCTTCCCGCGGGTTATGCGCTCACGAGGAGCCTTACGTGGGTCCTCAAGATGCCGTCGCTGTACTTCGACACCGTTGTCGCGTGGCCGAGCTATGTGTACGCGGCGGCGCTCGCCTTTGCCTTCACGTTCGCGGTCAACGCGCTGACGAACCGCGCCCTCGATCGCGTGGACATGGTGGGCGCCCTCAAATCCGCCGAGTAGGGTGGGCGTGGGCGGCGAGTGACACGGTACTTCCGGCTGTGCGTTGGGTCGCCCTTACGTCAAAGTGCAGTCTGCACAATGAATGTGGAGCCTTCACTTTGGCCGTTTGGGTCCATTTGCTAAGAAATGCAGCCTTCACTTTGGCCGTTTTTGTTTGTGAAGACTGCACATTTGAACCCGGACTGCGCCGCGTATCTCAGCGTCGTCAAAGGAAAGTAGGGGAATGTGTGAGCCGTTGTTTTGAGCGAGACGCCGGCTCCGAGCATGGTACAATCCACCGCGTACATGCGCGCTGTGACTGACGGGTAAACGCGGGAAACCGCGGGGGAGCAGCGAGTGCATCATATGCCGACCGTCTGGGCAAGCCGCATCCTCTCGCCGAGGGTGGCTTGCCTTTTGCGTTTCTCGGCAGCGACCCCCTCACCCTTGGCGAGAGCGCGGCTCACGTCGAAGGGATGTGCACATGCAAGACCTGACCGAGCTCCTGCGCGCGAATCCGTATCCCGGCCGCGGCATCGTGGTGGGGAAGGGCGTCGTCTATTACTGGATCATGGGCCGCAGCTCGAACAGCAGGAACCGCGTTTTTGTGGCGACCGAGGACGGCATCCGCACCGAGGCGCACGACCCGGCGCTGCTCGAGGACCCGAGCCTCATCATCTACCATCCCGTCCGCACCATGGGCGATAAGCTCGTGGTCACGAACGGCGATCAGACCGATACCATCGTGGAGGCGGGCGACTTCGTCGCGGGCTGCATGAAGCGCGAGTTCGAGCCCGATGCCCCCAACTTCACCCCGCGCATCAGCGCCGTGGTGAACCCCGATGGCAGCTTCCAGATTTCTATCCTCAAGCACCAGGACAACGGCCGGTGCCTGCGCGAGTTCTTTGCCTACGAGGGCGCCGACGAGGGCGTGGGGTACTTCATTTCCACGTACCAGGGCGACGGCGACCCGCTGCCGACCTTCGCGGGCGAGCCTGTCGAGGTTGCCCTGCCCTCCGGCCCCTCCGAGGTCTGGGCCGCGCTCAACCCCGAGAACAAGGTCTCGATGTACGCCAACGTCGCCGGCAAGGTCACCCTCTACAACAAGCACCTTAACGACTGATCAAATTTGGGGACAGGTTCGAAAATTACTCATTTGAGCAAAAATCGAACCTGTCCCCAAAAGTGTTCAAACGAGTAAAAAACGAACCTGTCCCCAAAATTAGGAGATACCATGGCCTCTGAGCTCGAGCTCAAGTACGGTTGCAACCCCAACCAAAAGCCTTCGCGCATCTACATGAAGGACGGCTCCGACCTGCCCGTCAAGGTGCTCTGCGGCAAGCCCGGCTACATCAATTTCCTCGATGCCCTCAACTCCTGGCAGCTCGTGCGCGAGCTCAAGGAGGCCACGGGCCTTCCCGCTGCCGCGAGCTTCAAGCACGTGAGCCCCGCCGGCGCCGCCGTGGGCCTGCCGCTCTCCGACGTTGACCGCCAGATTTACTTTGTGGACGACGAAGGCGAGCTCAGCCCCATCGCCTGCGCCTATATCCGCGCCCGCGGCGCCGACCGCATGAGCTCCTACGGCGATTGGGCGGCCCTCTCCGATGTCTGCGACGAGCGCACCGCGCGCTACATCAAGCACGAGGTCTCCGACGGCATCATCGCCCCCGGTTACACGCCCGAGGCCCTCGCCATTCTTTCTGCCAAGAAGGGCGGCAAGTACAACGTCGTCCAGATCGACCCCGATTACGTCTGCCCTGCGACCGAGACCAAGGACGTCTTTGGCATCACCTTCGAGCAGGGCCATAACTTCTTCCGCATCGATCGCGACCTCCTGACCGACGTCGTGACGGTCAACAAGGACATCCCCGAGTCCGCCCAGATCGATATGATCGTCTCCCTTATCACGCTCAAGTACACGCAGTCCAACTCTGTCTGCTACGTCAAGAACGGCCAGGCCATCGGCGTGGGCGCCGGTCAGCAGAGCCGTGTCCACTGCACGCGCCTCGCGGGCAACAAAGCCGACACCTGGTACCTGCGCCAGCATCCCAAGGTGCTGGGCCTCAAGTTCGTCGACGGCATCCGCCGCGCCAACCGCGACAACGCCATCGACGTCTACATCTCCGACGAGCACGATGATGTCCTGGCGGAGGGCGAGTGGCAGAAGTGGTTCGCCGAGAAGCCCGAGGTGCTGACCCGCGAGGAGAAGGCCGCCTGGATCGCCACGCAGACGGGCGTGACCTTGGGCTCCGACGCCTTCTTCCCCTTTGGCGACAACGTCGAGCGCGCCCATAAGTCCGGCGTGACCTACATCGCCGAACCCGGCGGCTCCATCCGCGACGACAACGTCATCGAGACCGCCGATAAGTACGGCATGGCCATGGCGTTCACCCACATGAGGCTCTTCCACCACTAAACGCAGGCCCTTCTCGACCTGTGGCCCCAAACCGACCATGCCCACCCGTGCCTTAGCAAACAAGCCAACTGCGGTTTGCCAAGAAACGCAACGGGTGGGCATGGTCGGTTTGGGGCCAATCCCGGATTCGGCTCAGAATCGGCTGATCGAACGAGCCCCTAGCCGAGAAAACCGAGGTGCTCGAGCAGGATTTTCGTCCCGATGAGGATGAGCACGACGCCGCCGACGATGCTTGCCGGCTTCTCGTAGCGCGAGCCGAAGAAATTTCCCACGTAGACGCCGCCGATCGTGAACGCGAAGGTCGTCACGCCGATGAGCGCCACGGACGGCACGATGTCGACCGAGAGCGCCGCAAACGAGATGCCCACCGCGAGCGCGTCGATGGACGTGGCTATAGCCAGGATGAAGAACTCGCCCAGGTCGATGCGGTCGGCCGGCTTGCCGTCGTCCTCGCCCTCCTCGTCGTGGAAGGCTTCCCAGAGCATCTTCCCGCCGATGATCGCCAGCAGCACGAACGCGACCCAGTGGTCGATCGGCCCGATGATGCCCAGGAACTGGCTGCCCAGCGCCCAGCCGACGAGCGGCATGAGCGCCTGGAATCCGCCAAAGAACAGGGCCAGCACAACGGCCACCTTGAGGTTGACCTTCTTCATGCCCAGACCCTTGCAGATGGACACGGCGAACGCGTCCATGGAAAGACCCACCGCAATGAGCAGCAGCTCGACGAAGCCCATGTTTTCTCCTCTCCTGGCGAGACCCCTCCCGCCACGCATGCGCCCCATGGACGGCGCACATAAAAAACGAGGCTCGCGACAGAACCGCCCCACGGTCCGTCGCGAGTCTCGTTGATTAAGATGCACCAGGCGCAAGCCATTGTGTTGGCAGCATCGCGGCCTTTCTCGGCCGCCACTACTCCCTCGCTAGGAGAGTG
>DJRK01000047.1:7040-7608 GCA_002440065.1 Atopobium sp. UBA6362
GCTACCACAGTGCCGAGGGCGCTTCAGCCGAGAATGACGCTTGGCCTCAGCGCGATCGCCCGCGCCCGTGTTTCCGCCCTGAAAACACCTGCGCCCCGCGTTGCGCTTTAGCGCGCTAAAGCGTATATTCGAACGCGTCAACACTTTAGCCAACTAAAGCGCAGCAGCTACGGGACTCAGGTCCCCGGTCGCTGTGCGCGAAAGGACCTACCATGAGCCACAACATGAACCGCCGTCAGTTCCTCGCCGCGTTCGGCACGCTCGCCGCCTCCGCCGTCCTCGCGGGCTGCGGCGCCCCCAAGGCCGCCACGGGCGACGCGTCCACCGGCGCCGCTTCGGGCTCCGCGTCCGGCGACGACAAGTCCGCCTCCGCCACCAAGAAGCTCATCGTGGGCTTCGACTCCGCCTACCCGCCCTACGGCTACGTGGGCGACGACGGCTCCTACACCGGCTTTGACCTGGAGCTCGCCCAGGAAGCCGCCAAGCGCAACAGCTGGGAGGTCCAGCTCGAGCCCATCGACTGGGACGCCAAGGACACCCTCATGGACTCCGGCGCCATCAACTGCAT
>DJRK01000148.1:0-735 GCA_002440065.1 Atopobium sp. UBA6362
TGCATGAGCGGCGCGCAGTGGGCACCGGGGCGTGTCGCGATGCCGAAGCCCTCGGAGAGCATCGCGGACACCTCGGAGGAATCAAGGTCGGCAACGTTCAGGGAGACGATACCCGCCCGCGGGCGCTGATCGAGGTCGCCATAGAGCTTGACGCCGGGTATATCGCTTACCTCATGAGAAAACAAGCCGGCAAGCTCGAGCTCGTGGGCCCCGATCGCAGCAGGGCCGCCAAGCTCGGAAATATAGTCGAGCGCGGCAGAAAGCCCCGCGATCCCGTGAACGTTCAAGGTGCCGGCCTCGAGCCTCGTGGGCCAATCGAGCGGCTGCCGGCGGTCGAAGGAATGCACCCCGGTGCCGCCTTCGGTCCAAGGACGCACGTCGATGCCCTCGGCAACTGCAAGGCCACCGGTCCCCTGGGGCCCCATCAGGCCCTTGTGACCCGTGAAGCACAGCACGTCGATACCCATGGCGCGCATATCGATGGGAATGCAGCCGGCCGTCTGAGAGGCGTCCACGACGAGAACCGCTCCGGCGTTGTGCGCGATGGCGGAAACGCGGGCGAGGTCGACCGCGTTTCCCGTCACGTTCGAGGCATGGGTGCACACGACAACGTCGCAACCCCCGGCACACAGGCGCTCAAGGTCGTCGTAATCCAAGCGGCCCAGCCCGTCCACACCCGCGTAGCCCACTTCCACGCCTTGCTCATCCAAGAGCGCGTTCAAAGGCCGCAAAACA
>DJRK01000148.1:773-1391 GCA_002440065.1 Atopobium sp. UBA6362
GACCGTCGTGACCACGCGCGCACCAGGGTTTACCAGGCCACGAATGGCCGTGTTGAGCGACGCCGTCGAGTTCGCCGAGAAGCACACATGGTCGGCAGAGGGGCAGCCAAGATGCGCCGCGACCTTCTCGCGACAGGCCCACACGACCCGCCCGGCATCGACCGACTCGGACGTCGCGCCGCGGCCGGGGTTGCCCATGCTCGTGAGCGCGCGACAAACGGCGTCCACGACGCAAGGCGGGCGCATGACGCTCGTGGCGGCGTTGTCGAGGTAGATCATTGCGCTACTCCTTCACCAGGACCCACAACGGCACGACGTCCATGCCGCTGACGGGAACCCCGGCCTCGTCAAGGGCATCGCGAATGCGGTCGCCCTCCTCCGGCAGGATGCGCCAGGCAAGGCCGCACCCGGCAGAGATCTGCGAGGGGACGGGTATCGTCCTCCCTGGCAACCCCTTCTCGGCACAAAGCGACTCGCATGCCATGGCCGCGGCCGTCGTGGGGAAGCTCACGACGAGGAAGTCCTTCTTGACCCTCATGACGCGACCAAGCTACGGACGGACGATGTTCGACGCCTGCTCGAGCTTCTGGCAGATGACGTACATGTTCGTGACCTCGC
>DJRK01000148.1:1524-6212 GCA_002440065.1 Atopobium sp. UBA6362
CGCCGTTGTAGAAGAGCATCGTCTGGGGCAGCTCGTCCTGCTGCGTCACGGCGAAGATGAACGCCTTCATGAGGTTGCGGCCAAGCTCATCCGAGCCCGCACCCATGGCGTCCGAGCTCACCTGGATCACGAGGTTGCGCTTGGCAGGGACGTAGCACTGGGCCTCATCGGCCTCGGACTCCCCCACCTCGACGCCTTTCTCGGTCGCGAGCGTCACGCGAAACTGCTTCTCGGTGAGCTGCTCGGTCGAGACGGTGCAGCCCTTGTCGCGCCCAAGCCTCGTGAGGTTCTGGACGGCCACGTCGTTGTCCACGAGCGTCTCGACGCTACCGGGGCCCGCAAGCTCCTTTAGCGCCTTGAGCGTCTTGACCACGGGGATGGGGCATGCGTCGCCCATCGCGTCGACCTTGATCGTTTCTGCCATATCTACCAGCCCTTTCGGATTGAATTTGGGGTCGGACCCCAANNCCCAAATTGCTAGGCACCCTCTGCACGATACACCTCTGAGAAGGAAACGGTACCCGCCCCGTCGCACGACTCGACGACGAGCTCCACCTCATCGGGCCACGCCTCATCAGGGGTCAGGGGCGAGGAATCGAACCTCGCGCAGGTACCGCAACTGCTCGAGATAGCGCGCGGGACGGGCATGAGCTCCACCTCGACCCCGCGCGACCGGCACAGTCGCCGGAACTTGGTCGCCCCAAAGTGAGAAAAGAAGGTCGCGATGAAGCTCAAGGCTGCCTCCAAGAAAACAAATGCGCGCGTTCGTCGCCGGAAGCCCCCGGCGACGAACGCGCGGACGGATCTACTTCGTGATGCTGAGCGTGAACTCGCCGTCCTTCTCGGCAACGCTCACCTTATACCCCTGGTTCTGCGCATAGCGCGTCACGTTCTCGCGGGCGGCGGCGGCGTCGACGAGGACCTCGTAGGCGTCCTCTTTGCTCGCCATGGCGTTGCGGGTGAGGACGACGGGCTCGGGACACGAGAGGCCTCGGGCATCGATAGTCTGCATGTGATCTACCTCCATAGGATATTAGCTGCGGTTATGCGGTTTTCTTGCCATAAGTGTTGGACAAAGCGATGGCCAAGACGACCACGAGGCAGACGACCACCGCGACCTGTCCGGCCGGGGTCGCGCCCTTCGCGCTGGAGGCCAGGCCGAAGTTGTGCGCGAATGCGGCACCGGCGACGAGGCCGAGAATAGCGACGGCGGAGTCGGCGTTGCCCTCACCGGAGAGGATCATCTGGCGAAGCGGGCAGCCGCCCAGAAGGACGCACCCAAAACCCATGAGAAGCGTGCCGAGGAAGTTCCAGAGGCCATCGGAGTGGGCGATGGGCTGGTCGGCGAAGCCCAGCTTGAAATAGGAACCGCCGAAACCGAAAGTCAGCACAAGGTTCGTGACCAGCGCGGCAACGAGAATGGCCACGAAGCCGAGCAGCAGCTTATTCTCGCGGAAGAGGACGAGGTCGCGAATGCCGCCGACCATGCACAGACGGGTGTGCTGAGCGATCGCGCCCACGATGAGGCCAGCAGCAAGGGAGATCGCGATGGCGGCGTGCTTGGCGCCAGGGCCGGAACCCTCGGGCGAGAAGAAGATGAACGCCGGCGCGGCGACGAGCAGGGCGATGAGGATGACCTGAACAATGGGCCAGATGATGCCCTCGGAGGCGGGCAGGCGATACGTGCGGTGAAGCGAGAAGCCCTTATTCAGGAAGAACGTGCCCGCGAGGATGCCGCACGCGAAGCCCACGAGACCCACGACCGCGTTCAGGTCGCCTCCGGCGATGCGAAGGATCATGCGGAAGGGGCAACCCAGGAACATGAGCGCGCCGATCATGACGCAGAACCCAAGGACGAAGCGCGTCATGGGAGCCGAGCCACCGCGGGGCGAGAATTCCTTCTTCGCAAGCGCGAGCAGGAAGCTGCCGAGGACGAGCCCCACGAGCTCGGGGCGGATATACTGGACGGCCTCGGCACGGTGAAGACCCAGGCCGCCCGCGGTATCGCGGATAAAGCAGGCGACGCAAAAGCCCATGTTCGCGGGGTTGCCGAAGAACACGAGCATCGCGGCGATGACGCCGATGACGGCTCCGCCCACGATAATCGTGGCCTTTTCCTTCTTTAGGTCCATGTTTCCTTCTTTCCTTGAACCCGATCCGCCGTACGCCGCCGATATTTCGCGACCGTTTGCGGAACCTTACAGTATGTTTGTAACTCTAACAGTTTGTAAGCCGTTATATTTTGAGATGTATTACCAATAGCACGAACGGAGCGAAAACGTGGGTGAGCGGACCTATCTCGACAACGCGAGCACGACCTACCCCAAACCGCCTTGCGTGCCGCAGGCAGTCGTCGATTACATGACAAACGCGGGGACAAACATTGGCCGCGGCGAGTATTCGAGCGCGTTCGACGTGGAGGAACTGGTATTCGACGCTCGAGAGCGAGTCACGCGGCTCTTTGGGGCGAGCGACCCCTCTCAAGTGGTCTTTACGCGCAACGTGACCGAGGCGCTGAATCTCGTCCTCAAGGGATATCTCAAGCCCGGCGACCACGTCATCGTGAGCAGCATGGAGCACAACGCGGTCATGCGCCCGCTGAACCAGCTCACAGAGCGTGGCGTTCGCTATTCGCGGGCCCAATGCACTTGCGACGGCTCACTCGACCCGCACGACGTCGAGAAGCTCATCGAGCCCCAAACCAAGCTCGTCGTCATGACCCACGCGAGCAACGTCTGTGGCACGATACTGCCCGCACAAAAGGTGGCTCGGATTTGCCGTGAGCATGGGATACGCTTTGTCCTCGATGCAGCACAGAGTGCGGGGGTAATTCCCATAGAGGCCGAGAATTGGGGCATCGGCGCCGTCTGCTTTACCGGCCACAAGGGGCTCCTGGGCCCGCAGGGAACGGGGGGCGTCGTGTTCACGGGAGATCTCGCGTCCGCAATCGAGCCGCTCGTGGCAGGTGGCACCGGGAGCTCTAGCGACCTCGAGGAAATGCCGAGTTTCATGCCAGACCACTTGGAGGCCGGCACGCCGAATCTCCCAGGCATCGCAGGGCTGCGCGCAAGCCTCGAATGGCTTGACCAGCGTGGGATCGACGCGATCCGCGCCCACGAGCTCGCCCTCGCCGGGCGCTTCCTCGAAGGTCTCGAGCCGATGGAGGAACGCGGTCTTCTTCGCATCGTGGGAAAGAAGACCCTCGAGGGCCGCACAGGGGTCGTGAGCATCCAAACGCCGGGACGCGAGCTCGCCGAGGTCGCCCATGCGCTCGACGCGCGTTACGGCATTCAGACGCGCGTCGGACTGCATTGCGCGCCGTCCGCGCATCGCACGCTCGGGACCTTCCCCACAGGCACGATTCGCTTCAGCTTTGGCTGGGCGAACACCGAGAAGGACATCGGCCACGCGCTCACCGCCCTGAACGAGCTTATTGCTAACTAAATTGCATCGCCTTGCAACGCACGCCCGCTAGAAACGGCGCGTTCCCCCACCAACGCGTGCCCGCGGCATCCCAAAACAAATAACCCCCCGCAATTTGAGACATAAAACGGTGCTGAAATGTCTCAAATTGCAGGGGGCTTAGCGTACGGGCTTGAAAGGCCAGGAGGGGCGCGCCGCCAGGTCGCAATCGGCAGGCTAATCGCGGCAGGCCTTGACGAACGCCTTCCAGATATTGAAGTCGCGGTCGCTCTCGTACCAGGTGTACTCCGGGTGCCATTGCACGCCGAGGACGAAGCGCTTCCCGGGGAACACGACGCCCTCGGGGACCCCGTCGTCGGACTCGGCGACGAGCTCGAGGCCCTTGCCCAGCCGGTCGAGGCAACAGTGATGCGCGGAGTTGACCGCATACGGGTCGCTTCCGCCCGAGGCCTTCGCCAGGAGCGACCCTTCCTTAATAAGCACGCTGTGGCTCGTCGTCCGCATAAGGTTCACGTGGTTCCACTCGCGCGAGCCGGGCTTGCGCGGATAGTTGGGCACGTCCATGCAGAGCGTCCCGCCGAGCGCCACGTTCATGGCCTGGGTGCCGCGGCAGATAGTGAAGAGCGGCTTGTCTTGACGGATGCACTCGCGAATAAGCGGCAGCTCAAAGGCATCGCGCGGCTTGCAGAGCTTCGAGGGGTCGTAACCGGAGCGGTCGCCCCACTCGGCCGGGTCCACGTCGGGGCCGCCGGGAATCGCGATGCCCTCGGCGCGGCGCACGTACTCGCTGATGAGGTCGGCATCGGTCGTAAGGTTCATCATGACCGGCAGCCCGCCCGCTTCAAAGATCGCGTCGACGAAGCACTTCGTCGTCGCCTCGTTGGGGTCGAGGTGCTCCTCGCCGTACATCTTGCCCGGCTCAAAGCGGGGCGCGACGAAGATGAGCGGCCGATTCTGCGGCGCGCCGCCGTGAACCGGGCAGTTGGGGTTGCAGGTATCGCAGGAAACACATGAAGCCATGAATCTAGTGCCCCTTAATGCTGTTGAGGAAGTCGCGGGCGCGCTCGGTCTGCGGGTGGTCGAAGAACTCGTCGGGCGTGCCGGTCTCCACGATTTGACCGTCGGCCATAAAGATAACGCGGTCGGCGACGCGGCGCGCGAAATTCATCTCGTGGGTGACGACGATCATCGTCATGCCCTCGCGGGCAAGCTTGACCATGACGTCCAAGACCTCATTGATCATCTCGGGATCGAGGGCGCTCGTG
>DJRK01000077.1 GCA_002440065.1 Atopobium sp. UBA6362
AGGGCATCGGCGCCGGCTTCGTCCCCAAGAACTACGACGCCAGCGTCATCGACGAGATCCTTCCCATCTCCTCCCCCGATGCCATCGCCACGAAGAAGTCCCTCTCCGAGAAAGCCGGCCTGCTCGTGGGCATCTCCTCGGGCGCCGCGGTGACCGCCGCGATCAAGCTGGCGGAGCGCCCCGAGTTCGCGGGCAAGACGATCGTCGCGATCCTTCCTGATACCGGCGAGCGCTACCTCTCCATGGACCTCTAAGCCCGGGACTCGGCCATGTTCGACTCCATCCGGGAGGACATAGCAAGCGTCATCGAGCGCGACCCCTCCGTGCACTCCGCCGCCGACGTGTTGTTTTGGCACACGGGCATGCACGCCGTTTGGGCATTTAGGCGCGCGCACTGGCTCTGGGAGCACGGCGCCCACACGCTCGCGACCCTGGTTTCTCGCCACACTCGCAAGCGCTATGGGGTGGAGATCCACCCCGCCGCCACCATTGGCAGGCGCTTCATGATCGACCACGGCATGGGCGTCGTCATAGGCGAGACGGCCATCATCGGAGATGATTGCCTTATTTATCAAGGAGTCACGCTAGGGATGACCGGCAAGCACGGAGGCAAGCGCCACCCCACCCTCGGCAACAACGTTATGGTGGGCGCCGGCACCATCGTGCTCGGCAACATCAGCGTGGGCGACAACGTGAAGGTGGCCGCCGGTTCCGTGGTCGTGCACGATGTCCCCGCGAACACCACGGTAGCCGGCAACCCGGCGCACGTCGTCCGCGAGAACCGCTGTCCGATGCTGCGCCTGGTAGAAATGCCCGCCAAGCCAACGGACGTCGATGAGAATATCCGTTGGTCCTGCGCTTTGTAACCCCCCCTGACTCGGCAAAGCGCCTCGACCGTATATGAAGAAGCCCGGCTACGCGGACCCTCTCCCCGCGCAGCCGGGCTTCTTGCAAAATGAGACATTACAAAGCCGAATTATGTCCCATTTTGCAGCGGCACATCCGCGTCCTTAGTCCAGGACGGCTTCCATGCCGATCTTGTACGGCTTCATGCCCATGGCCTCATAAAACGCCTGCGCACCGGGATTGCAGCTCCACACGTTGAGCGTCACGTTATAGCATCCCAGCTCACGGGCGTAGTCCAGCACATACTCATAGAGCTTCGTCGCCACGTGGCGCCCGCGATGCGCCTCGTCCACGCAGATGTCGTCCACGTACAGCGTCTTGATCGGCTGCATGTTCGAGCTCCCGGTGCGGTCCTCGAGCACGCAGAACGCATGGCCGAGGACGGCACCCGGCTCCTCGTCGTCCACCGCGACGAAGACGGGGCGCGACTCGTCCGTGAGAAGGGCGCACAGCTCCGCGTCCGTGTACTTGCGCGACCCCATCACAAAGAGGTCGGGGCGCCCCTCGGCGTGCACCGCGCATACCTGCAGCAACAGCTCGACCAAGCCGGGAACGTCGTCGGCGACGGCCCTTCTTACCTCAACGGCCATAGATTCAATTCCTCTCCTGAACGTACGCCACGAACTCGTCGAGCTCGGCCTTTGTCTTGAAGCGCCCCACGTACGCGAAGTTGCCCAGGTCGTCCGACAACCCGTCCGGCATCCGCTGCGCGCTCATCACGGCGTCTCCCCAACGGGCCATCACGTCCTCATGGCTGTGGGCATATGCGTACTGGTCGCGCCGGCTCGCGTGGACGCAGAAATAGTCCTCGCCGCCCTTGACCACGTGGCTCTCGTCGAAGCAGACCATATCGGCCCACACCTGGTACACGTCGATAGAGTGGGCGTAGTTCATCATCTCGGGCGAATAACCTCCGGGCGGTCGCGAGTTGACCTCGAGGCCCACGTAGTCGCCCACCGACCCAAGGCCGGGTTTCTCGGCAGTCAGGCGGAAGAACTCCAGGTGGACGAACCTGCTCGCATAGCCGAACGACCGAATCGCGGCTCGCCCGAGCTCGCGCAGGCGCGGGTCGACGTCCGGGCACGAGTAGTACGAGATGTCGAGCGCCTGTGAGTGGACGTCGGCCATCGAGGGCGGGAACTCCTCCTGGTTCTCGAAGAGAACCTCCCCGCGCGAGCTCACGATGGCGTCGTAGGAGCAGATCTCGCCCCCGACGAACTCCTCGAGCACGTACGGCACATCGCCCTTGCGCGCAAAGACGCCCTGGAGCTCGCCGTCGTTCTCAACCTTCCAAGCGCCGCCGGAGCCCATGCCCACCTCGGGCTTGGCGAACAGCGGATAGCCCACCTGCGCGGCGAAGTCCCGCGCCGCCTCGAGCGACGTGAGCTTGACCTGCCGCGCGACGGGAATCCCCGCGGCGCGATAGCACGGCTTCATGGCGGCTTTGCTCGTCCAATCCACGAGCTTGGCCGGATGGACGCCCGTCGTCACGTTGAAGTCCTCGCGAAGACGCGCGTCGAGCCCGAGCCAGTACTCGTTGTTCGACTCGATCCAGTCGACCTTGCCGTAGCGGTACGAGAAGTACGCCACCGCGCGGAACACCTGGCCGTAGTCCTCGAGGCTCGGCACCCAGTAGTACTCGGTAAGCGCCTCCTTGAGCTCGGGCGACACCAGGTCGTAGGGGGTATCGCCCACTCCGAGGACGCACGCGCCGTCGCGGGCGAGCCCCTCGCAGAAATGGCGGTAGACCTCAGGGAACTGAGGCGAGATAAAGACGAAGTTCATTTGCTGACGCCCCTCCTTGCGGGCGCGCCGGCCGCAGTCGAACCTGCGGGGCCGGCTCTAAAAAGTCCCTTGCTCGACGGCGATGGTCTTCTTCATGTCTTGCAAGACGATGGGCAGGAAGTAGCGGATCTGCTTTTTCCACCAGGGCCAGTCGTGGTTCACGTCCGTGCCCCAGAAGTCGCACCACGCGCCTACGCCTAGGCGACGGAACGCGTCATCCAGGATATGCTGCGTGCGCACGCCCTCGTCCTCCCACGCGCCGCGGCCAACGCACAGCACGAGCTGGCGCCGGTTATAAATGTCGACGTAGGGGTGGTCGGGCGACATGTTGGGCAGGAAGTCCACTGGAGAGCTCGCGTAGAGCGTCTCGTTCATCCAGCCGTCGAAGAAATACTTCGCGTCGTACACGCCCGAGAGCGCGATGCAGCCTTGGAAGAGGTCGGGACGGCGCAAGGCAAAGATCACGGAGTGCGTGGCGCCCATGCTGCAGCCGGCCAGAAGCGGACGGGCCGCGCTCCCCGAGAGCTCGTGGACCGTGGGCGCGAGCTCGTCGACCACGTAGTTGTAGTACGACTCGATCAGCTCGGCACGGGCAGGCTTATCGCCGTCCACGGCCGACCAGGACTCTTTGTCCACGTTGCTCGCGCAGAAGAGCTGGATCACGCCGCCGGCCACGTAGTCCTTGATCGTGTCGAGAAGGCCGAAGTCCTCCCAGTTCGTGCAGGGCGAGTCCTGCGTCGGGAAGACGATCACGGGATAGCCCGCGTCCCCGTAGACGATGAGGTCCATATATCGGTTGAGGTTCTCGCTGTAGCGGCTCACGAGCTCGCGCTTCATGGTGCTCCCTTCGCCGTGCCTGTTTTATGCGTATCTAGCGGTGAGCTTATGGTAACGCGGGCAGGTTACCGGAGCGTCACGGCTTCGGCGGGAGGTACGGCTGGGACCCGGCGGGGTCTAATCGCCCCAAATCACCCCCGATAGGAGGTTGTCCAAAAACCGACCATGCCCACCCGTTAATCTCCGGACCCGTTTCCTGGCCTTTTGCCGCCGGACGCAACGGGTGG
This sequence comes from Atopobium sp. UBA6362, assembly GCA_002440065.1. GTDB lineage: Bacteria > Actinomycetota > Coriobacteriia > Coriobacteriales > Atopobiaceae > Paratractidigestivibacter. Next base: position 3,756 of record DJRK01000077.1, read on the forward strand.
GCATGGTCGGATTCGGGACCCCTCGCTACCGAGCCGCCGCAGAGAGTCCGCCTGGCCCGTTTCCGGTTATAAATACGCCGTTCCCGTGGAACAATTAACTGCGCACGCCCTGACCCCCGCCAAAACAACCCTAGGAACATCATGAAATCAGTCAAAGCGACCCTGCACGCCATCGGCAAGTCCGCCCTCTATGGGCTCGCGGCAGGCGGGGGACTCGCGCTCGTGGCGTTCCTCTTCGCGTTCCTCACGGGCAGCTTCGACGCCGCGCTCGGCCTCGAATGGGCGCGGAGGTTCCTTTACGTGATCGCCGCCGTGTGCGTGATCGTCTCGGGCGGCGGGCTCTTCTTCGCCGGCAGCCCACGCCGCGACGAGAGCATCGGTTTCAAGAAGGACGAGACGCTTTTCCCCTTCGAGCGCATCTCGGGGCTCTCGTGGCCATGGGCGCTTCTCGCCGCGAGCGCCGCGATGTTCGCGCTCGGCGCGGTGCTCGACCTCGTGGCCGCCGCGATTTAGCCGCGCTCAGCAACTGCGCATACGTGCCCTTTTTGGCCCCGCCATTGGGGCCCGGCGCCGCGGATGATAAACTTTCTAGGTTTACACGCAGCAACGCCAAGGAGCCGCCATGCGCATCGGGTTCGACAACGACAAGTACATCAGCCTGCAGGCCGAGCACATCCGCGAGCGCGTGGGGCAGTTCGGCGGCAAGCTCTACCTCGAGTTCGGCGGCAAGCTCTTCGACGACTACCACGCGAGCCGCGTGCTGCCCGGCTTCGAGCCCGACGTCAAGTTCCGCATGCTCAAGAGCCTCGCCGACGACGTCGAGGTCATCATCGCCATCAACGCGAACCACATCGAGAAGAACAAGGCCCGCGGCGACCTCGGCATCACCTACGACGAGGACTGCCTGCGCCTCGTCGACCTCTTCCGCGGCAACGGCATGGCTGTGGCGGCCGTGGTCATCACCCAGTACGCCGGCCAGCCCGCGGCCGACGTCTTCCGCCACCGCCTGGAGTCGCTCGGCATCCAGTGCAAGCCGCACTACCCCATCGAGGGCTACCCGCACGACGTGGACCTCATCGTCTCGGACGAGGGCTACGGCAAGAACGAGTACGTGGAGACCGCCCGTCCGCTCGTCGTCGTGACCGCGCCCGGCCCCGGCTCCGGCAAGCTCGCCACGTGCCTTTCGCAGATTTACCACGAGCACAAGCGCGGCGTCGAGGCCGGTTACGCCAAGTTCGAGACCTTCCCCGTATGGAACCTGCCGCTCACGCACCCGGTGAACATCGCCTACGAGGCCGCGACCGCCGACCTCGACGACGCGAATATCATCGACCCCTTCCACCTGGACGCCTACGGCAAGACGACCGTCAACTACAACCG
>DJRK01000035.1:0-6156 GCA_002440065.1 Atopobium sp. UBA6362
GCGGTAGAAGCTGATGTCGAGCGTGCCCACCGGCGGGCGGATGCCCTCGATCTTCTCGATCTCGTCGGCGAGCATGGGGGCGAGCACCGCTCCCCTGCTCACGATGCCCACAAGGGCGATGCCCTCGGCGCCTTCGTTGCGCTCGATGACCTCATGGGCGATGCGGGTGAGGGCCCTGCCCATCGCCTGCTCGTCCATGATCTGGGCCTTAAGCCTGGCCTCTTCCATGGGACTCCCTTCTTCATAAAAAAGATGCCCTGACCGAAAGCCGGCACAGGGCATCCAACTAGGCTATGGGTTCGGCCGCGAAGGCCACTCTCACCTTGCTGGTCTCTCGTACCGCGCTTAAAGGTTCTATGACACTCTAAACCCGGCGGCACCCCAGGGCAAGGACAAATCGGTGGAAGAATTTGGGGGCAGGTCCGAAAAGCTTCCAAATGGAAGGATTTCGAACCTGTCCCCAAAAGTGTTCAAATGAGCAAATAACGAACCTGTCCCCAAAAGTGATCAGTTGAACTGGTTCTCGTAGGCGGCGAGGACCTCCTCGGAGGGGCCGTCCATGCGCTGCTGGCCCTTCTCGATCCAAACGCAGCGCTGGCAGATGCGCGCGACCTGGTCCATGGAGTGGCTCACGAAGAGGACCGTGACCTTGCCGGAGTCGATGAACGACTGGATGCGCTTCTCGCACTTCTCCTGGAAGAAGACGTCGCCGACCGAGAGCGTCTCGTCGACGATGAGCAGGTCGGGCTCGGTGACGGTCGCGATGGCGAAGGCGATGCGGGCAACCATACCGGAGGAGTAGTTCTTCAGCGGCATCTCCATGAAGTCCTTGAGCTCCGCGAAATCGATGATGTCCTGCAGGTGCTCGTCGATGAACGCGCGCGAATAACCGAGAAGGGCGCCGTTCAGGTAGATGTTCTCGAGGGCCGTAAGCTCGGGGTCGAACCCTGCGCCGAGCTCGATGAGCGGCGCGATGTTGCCGTGGACCTTGATCTCGCCCTCGGAGGGCTCGAGGACGCCGGCTATGCACTTGAGCATCGTGGACTTGCCCGAGCCGTTCGTGCCCACAAGACCCACGACCTCTCCCCTCTTCACCTTGAAGGAGATGTGGTTGAGGGCGCGGAACTCCTTGAAGAACAGCTCGTGCCTCATGGCCTTGATGAAGTATTCCTTGAGGTTGTTCAGGACCTCGGAGGCCATGTTGAAGATCATCGAGACGTCGTCGACCTCGATGGCGTACTCATCGTCGGGAGACGCGGGCAGCGAGACGTATGCCATGGTTGCGGTTCCCTTTCCTTAGATGTAGAGGATGAACTTGTGCTCGGTCTTCTTGAAGACGGCGAGGCCGGCGATCAGGGCAACGACGGCCCAGACCACGGCGAGAAGGAGGCACATCCTCGAGGGGTTCATCTGGTAGACGATGGCGCTGCGCATGATCTCGAGGTAGTTGAACATGGGGTTCAACTTGACCACCGCGATGACGATGCCCGGGGTCGCCGGGTTGTCGGTTAGGAGCTTGAGGCTCCAGAAGATCGGGGTGAGGTAGGTCCAGGCGGTAAGAAGGACGCTCCAGAGGTGGATCATGTCGCGGAAGAAGACCGCGAGGGCGCCGATGAGCATGCCGATGCCGATGCAGAAGATCATGAGCAGGAAGAGGCCCACGAACATCCAGAGCATGTGCCAGGTAGGCGCGACCCGGAAGAACAGCATGACGATCGCGACGGCGATGAGCGAGAACGCGAAGTTCACCACGGCCGAGAAGACCTTCTGAACCGGGAAGACCCAGCGATCGACCTTGACCTTCTTCAGAAGCGGCGCCGCGCCGATGATGGAGCCGAGGCCGCCGTTCGTCGCGTCGCTCATGAGTTGGAACGTGATGTTGCCCACAATAAGGTAGAGCGGGTAGTTCTGGATATCGCCCGACTTGAGGAAGTAGGAGAAGACGAAGCTCATGATGATCATCATGAGCAGCGGGTTCAGGACGCTCCAGATGACGCCGAGGACGCTGCGGCGGTAGCGAAGCTTGAAGTCCTTGGAAACGAGCTGCTGGAGGATGAAGAGGTCCTTGGAATAACGGCCCTTGACGTGTGCGCGCGCGAGCCCGGCGCCCTTATTGGGTGTGTCGCTCAAGATTGCCCCCGAAGGATTGGCGGATAGATGACGGAAACGTACCTGTGAATCGTAACACAGGGGTCAACGCGTCATACGAACCCCAGATAGACATGCTCAAAGCTAATAAAAAACCCGACCAATGGGCCGGGTGATAAATTCTGGCTCCCCGGGCAGGATTCGAACCTGCGACACGCTGATTAACAGTCAGTATCTTATATTCGTATAGGCTATTTTACCTGCGATTTTGCTGTTAGCCAAAATCATGTTAAGACACACTTGACGCTACTTGATGATACAGTATTTGGTGTGAATTGGGATGAAAGATTAAATCAACCTTGGATTGAGCAATCAATAAGAGCTCCCCTGCGTACGCACCGCACCCTCCTCAGGGTAGCGGAAAACGACGGAAAAACCGTAGCGCCGGAGCTCCGCTGCCACGGCGCGGGCGTTGGCGTTGGCGACGCCGTACCAGCCCTCGTCGCGGCCCAGGCGGTCGTACTGCTCCTGGGAGCGGAAGTAGGTGAGCACGACCTGCTCGGGCTGCCTCCCGGCCTCCTCCCCCGTCGAGATGACCGTCTCACGCGCGTGGTCGACCATCCGTCGCTGCGTCTCGGCGTAGGCGTCGAGCACTTCCCAAGCGTCCTCGGGCGGCTCGTAGCCGTCCATGCCCGGCTGCTCCCACCTCTTGACGCTCCGCGGGTTGACGCCCAGGTCGTCGGCGAGGTTGGCCTGCGTGAGGCCGACCGTCTCGCGCAGCGCCGCGAAGTCGGCTTTGGTGCGCGCCTCCGGCTCCTCGTCCTCGACGCGCTCGACGTAGGGGAGGTGCGTCTCAATGGCGTCGGCGTAGGCCCCCCGCAGGTCGTCGGCGAGCTCGCCGCTCGTCCCGTACCACCTCGGCTCGTAGGCCTGGCCCCCGTCGCTGTAGCTGACCTGGTAGGTGCCCTCGCCCTCCCAGGCGTCCGCGACGTCCTCGCGCACCATGTCCTCGATCTCGTCGCTCTCGTAGTAGCCCAAGTCAATTCCTCTCGTCTGTGGCCGGGGCGCGAGGCCCCGGCAAATCGTCGCTAGTCGCTACAGCGCCACGTGGTGGACGCGGACGGTGTAGGTGTGCTTGATCGCCGAGTCCGCCTCGGCGCGGAAGAAGCGGGCGACGTGCTCCTCGGCCTCCCGCTCGGTGGCGAAGACGTTTACGTCGGTGGCGTCCGTGACCTCGAAGGTCTCGGAGTCCTGGAAGATGCGGAGCTTAGTGACTATATAGCACTCGCCGGTCTCGGTCATGCACGGGACGTTGCGCTTGGCGTTGTACTCGACGATCTCGGCGTCGCCGATGGTCTTGATGTTTGTCATGGCGATCTCCCTCTCATGGAGTCCAGGGTGCCCTCTTGGCTCCCCTTGTCGACTTATACTATAGTCCCCTTTGGGGACTAAGGCAAGCAGTTTTCTAAAAGAAAAATCCCCTCCCCGCCGAAGCAGGGAGGGGATACGGTTGCTTGCCGTGCCTTATGCGAGGAGCCCCGCCCACGTCTTGGGGCCAACGACGCCGTCCGCGTCCAGGCCGTGCCTGGACTGGAAGAGCGTCACGCACTCCTTGGTGGCAGGCCCGAAGACCCCGTCCACCGCGATGTCGCAGCCGTACATCTCGACGAGCACCGATTGCAGGACCTTGACGGCCTTTCCGGTGCTGCCCTTGTACACGGTGGTCATGGTAGCCACGTCGAACCCTCCGTTAGCGTCGGCGTTTACATTAGCGTTTACATTAGCGTTCACATTAGAAGCGCCGCCCGGCTCCGGGCCGCGGTAGCGCAGCACGCAGTCCCAGTCGTCGTCGTAGAGGGCCCGCACGACGGACTCGTAGCCGTCCTGGTCGCCGCCCAGCCCGTCCACGCTGTGCCGCTCCGAGCGCAGGAACTCGCCGAGCTTGCCGTTCCCGAGCGCCATGGCCACGTGCCTTCCCTCGTTGAGGAGCAGGTCGCCGCGCCTGGGGTTCTTCCACGTGGAGGCGGGAAGGGCCTCGAAGTTTCCTGTGGAGCACATCTTCGAGCGCATGTCTCCCGTGTAGTAGGCCCCGCCGCAGTCCACGCCGAGCGCGGCGTAGCACTCGATCGCGGCGCTCGAGCAGTCGCGGTCGCCCGCGGCGATGCCGACGCGGGTGCCGTCGGAGAGCTCCACCGTCTCCGACGCCGAGCCTCCGGTGCCGACTCCTTGGCGTCTCGGCTGGGAATAGCCGTGCGCGGAGTGGGAGCAGAGGTGCTCCATCACCTGGGCGGCGGCCTCCTCATAGGTCAGTTCCATCTAGTCGCTCACCTTCCTTATCCATTCCTTGCGCCCGTCGGCGTACTCGCGGTAGGAGTCGCCGGTGTCCTCGCAGATGACCGTCACGTACTCCTCGCGGTCGTATACCGTAGGCTTCTCGGCCTCGGCCGCATTGCCTCGCGGCTCCTGCTCGGCGCACGCCGCCCAGAAGGCGATGAGGCATATGAGCAGCAGCCCGGCAAGGAGGTCGGCGAGGAGCCACAGCGACCCCGTGGACGGGGGCCTCACTGGGCCCGGCCCATGTGGGCGGGGGACTTTGCCGGCTCCTCGTAGCCCATGGCGCGGGCCGAGTCGGACGCTCCCTCGGTCGTGGGGTCCACCACGACGCCCAGGATCGCGAGCACGGCGAAGGCCGCGTTGACGATCGCGGTGAGCTGCGTGCCCAGGCCCGCGAAGTCGAACGTGTAGCCGAACGGCGCCGCGCAGACCTGCGCGAGCAGGAGCACGGCGGGGATGAGCGAGAGCCAGAACGTCTTGTTCTTGATTCGCACCTTCCAGTTGATGTTCATTCAGTCCGTCCCTTCAGGTCGGATGTTGTGCAGGTCGCAGTTCTTCTCGACGCGCTCGAGGCGGTTGAAGAGCGTCTGGATCTGCTCGGTGTGCTTGACGAGCGTCTGCCCGTGGTCGTCGAGCTTGCGGCTCATCTCGCGGACGGTGTCGCGGGTCTCGCGCGCCATCTCGTTGTTCCGGTCGAGCTTGTCGACCATGAGCTGGTCTCGCGCCGAGTTGCCGCGGGTGTCCCCGATGAACTTGAGCGCGAGCGTGGCGGCCGCGATCGCGAGCGAGGCGAGCGCCACGAGGTCGCTCATCTGGAGCGGGTCCATCCGCGCCTCCCTACTCGGCCGCCTCGTCGGCCTCGAGCATCGCCTTGACCTGGAGCCGCCACCTTGCCGGCACGGACTCGAGGGTCCTCTTGCCGGCCTTCACGGCCTCGTAGTAGATCTTCGCCACGTCACTCACCCCCCACGAGGTCCCCGAGCTCGAGCAGGGCGGCCTGGAGGTCGGCGTTGTCCTGTTCGAGCGCGGCGATGCGCTCGGAGTCGGTCTTCTCGGCCTCGAGCGCGCGGGAGACGTAGCCGTCGAAGTCGGCCTCGACCTCATCGATGGTCGGGCTGCCCTGCACGCGCAGGGCCAGGGTCTCCGCGCGCCAGAACTCGGTCGACGCGCCGTCCGGGCCGTCCGCCGCGTCCTTGGCGATGCCCTTGCGGAGCCTCACCTCCGCGAAGGCGCCGTCCTGGACGACGGTCACGCGGGGCGGCATCGTGTCGCAGTACTCGGTGATGAAAGGCATTTGGCCCTCGCTCTCTCTTGGTTGCTTATAAGTCTCTTCGCGGCCGCCACGGCCGCGTATGCGCCGCTCCTCGCGCAGAAGCCGGCGCAGTCCGTGTGCTTGAGCCAGCCCCAATAGGCGATTAGCCTGCGCGCGAGGCGTGAGCTCCATGGCCTGCGCCTGAAGCGGATGAGGCACCTCCGCGCCCTGAGGAAGGTCCTCGCCCTGATCGTCACGCGGCTAGGCCTCACGACGGGACCGGCTATGTCCGCGGGCTCGTCCTCGCCGCACCTCATGACCTTCCATGGCTTCAGCTCGAGGCCGAACCCGTCCTTTAAGTACTTGGCGAGGGATCTCATAGCCCTCTTCAGGTCGCGCTTGTCGTCGCCGAAGAGCCATAAATCGTCGGCGTACCAGCACTGATGCTTGACGAGCGCCGTTGATTTTCCGCGCCGCTCCTT
>DJRK01000035.1:6295-7505 GCA_002440065.1 Atopobium sp. UBA6362
GAGGACGGCCCCGCTCCTCACGTACTTGCGGAGCACGCGCATGACGACCTCGCATGCGATGGAGTCGTAGCACTTGCGCACGTCGCCGTGGACGTGGTAGCGGCACCCGTTCATCCACCTCTTGACCGTGGGAGCCGACCTGAACTGCCCCATGCCGGGACGGCTGAACTGCCAGTAGCCGAGCTTGGCGCGCATGAGGTCGTCGAGCGCGTGGTCGATGACGTACCCGACCACCTGCTGCTTCACCGGCTCGACTCCGATGTCGCGGACCTTGCCGCCGTCGCGGCGGGGCCTCGTCCTCAGCTCCGGGAACCGGAGGGTCCCCTCGCCCATCTCGCGGGCTATCTCGTCGACGAGCTCCGAAGGGGAGCCGTGCTCGCGGTAGACGCGCCACTCGTTCTTGCGCCCGGCATCGCCGCGACGCCAACGCTCGTAAGCCTCGTCGACGAACCCGCGGTCGACGACGAGGCCCTTGCAGTAACTTTTCAATCCCTGACCAGATCTCTGATTGCATCGCGAGCTGTCGGATTGCCCCTACCGGCCCGCTGGTCTTGTATGCAATTTCGCTCGTTGAGCCGGGCTTGGCCCGCCACGTCAGCCGTGGCGGGTACGCCGCCGTGCGGGGCCATGAGCCCCTGTATCAGCGCTCAATCAGAATCGCGCGACGCGTTGTTCCACCTCGCCCTGCCGGGCCTGTTGTTGAGGTTCGCGCGGCGAAAGCCCGCGTTGCCCCTGTTGTTCAGGTTGCCGAAGACGTGGACGAAGGACCAGCGCCCGCATGCACGGCGGGTCCCCGGGAAGTTTCGTCTTTTAGGAGGGGCTCCGCCCCTCCCCCGCTACGCAGCCTGTGGCTGCTCCGCGGGGTTCACCCCGTTCCGACCATCGACGGAGACGCGCGACGCGCCGTTCCACCCCGCCCCGCCGGGCCCGTTGCCGAGGTTCGCGCGGCGAAAGCCCGCGCTGCCCCCGCCGCCCAGGCGGCCGAAGACGAGGACCTGCCGGGTGCCGGTCGTCGACTTGCCGTGGTACCAGACGCCGTCTCCGACGCCTAGGGAGGTGGACGCGCCGAACGAGGCGGGGACGAGCGCCGCCTCGGCCTTGACCATCGCCGCGGGGTAGCTCTCGCCGTCGGCTTCCTTGTCGAGGTAGGTATAGACCCTCTTGTAGTCCGAGGTGACGTCGGTGGAAGCCTTGGAGGTGTCGACGAGGT
>DJRK01000102.1 GCA_002440065.1 Atopobium sp. UBA6362
CGCCATATGACCTGTATGCCATGGACGTGAGCTACCCGTACAACCTTGATCGCCTGATCGGACGTGGTTTGGCTGGCGACCAAGACAACATCGATGCTATTTTGCGCGAGGCGCTGCCGCTGGTGCCCGTGCACATGCAAGCACCGCAGTTTGGCTGCAGCGCGTTTACCCTAAACGATGGCGAAAGCGTGCTGATGGGCCGCAATTACGATTTCAAACTGGACACTTCAGCCATGCTCGTGCACGCAAAGCCCGCGGACGGTTACGAATCCATCGGCTTTTGCGCGCTTGACAACCTTGGCGCAAACGTACCGCTTTCCAGCGTTTCGGCGCGCATGGCGTGCCTTGCGGCTCCGTTTGCGTGTTTGGACGGCGTGAACGAAAAAGGGGTTTCCATCGCGGTGCTCACGCTTGACAGCCGTCCCACGCACCGCGTTACGGGCAAACCCGTGCTGTCCACGCCGCTTGCCATCCGCTTGGTGCTCGACCGCGCTGCCACCACGCAAGAGGCGGTTGACCTGCTGCTTGGATACGACATGTTCGCAACCAGCGGGCGTGATTACCACTTCTACATCACCGATGCGTCAGGCGATGGCCGTGTGGTGGAATACGACTGCGACAGCCCCGAGCGCCTGCCTCAGGTTACAACCGCGCGTCAGGTTACCAATTTCTTCGTCATGCACAAGCAACGCGTGCTGCCCAACCAGAAAAACGGCCAGTACGGGCATGGGCGCGAACGCTACGATGCCATCGAACGCGTGCTTGACGGCGCCCCGGCAAACGAAGACGCGCAGGTAACGGCCTGGCGCGCTTTGCGCGTCGCGTCGCAAGAGCCCAACCCCGAAGACGTCACCAGCAACACGCAGTGGTCTGTGGTGTTCGACACTAAAAATCTTACGGCTGACGTGGCCCTTCGCCGCCGCTGGGACGACGTCCACCACGCCACCGTCACCGGTGCGGTTCCCTAATGCCCTGCGCGTTTATTGGTCGGCCTACGGGCAACCGTGAACACGGGGACGGAGCGGGTGTTCACGCAAGCGTTTTGGGAAATGTCTAGGAAAGGGACTGCGGACATTTTTCCGTGCCTTCAGGCGGCCCTTCCCAGCGTCCTTCGGAACTCGAGCGGCGTCGCGCCCCCGAGCGCCGCGCTCCTCCTGCGCCGGTTGTACCCGTCGATCCAGTCGTCGAGCATCCCCATGAAGGCCTCGACCCCCACGCCCCTCCAGTCCCGGCCATGGAAGAACTGACCTGTATCGTTCTTTCGGACACGCATGCTAGAGGAGCCAATCATCTAGAATGCATACAACGACGACGAAAGGACGGCAGACATGGCCAACCCAGCCGCCAAGTACACCGACGAGTTCAGGCGCGAGACCGCCGACTACATCATCTCGACGGGCAGGCCCGTGACCGAATGCTGCAGGGAGCTCGGCCTCAATCCGAAGACCGTGGACAAGTGGGTCGCCAAACGCCGGCGCGAGCTTTCCGGCGAGCCCGACCCCAAGGCCGGCGAGCGCGAATTGCGCGAGGCGCAGAAGCGCATACGCGAGCTCGAGATGGAGAACGCGTTCCTGAAAAAAGCCGCGGCCTTCTTCGCCAGAGAGCAGGCGTAGCCGCGCGCTACCGGCTCATGCTGGCGGAGAAGGCCGAATTCCCCGTGAAGATGATGGCCCGCGTGCTGGGAGTGAGCCGGTCGGGCTTCTACTCGTGGCTCTCGAACGGATGCCCGGAAGACGAGTGGTCCGCCGAGCGCGACGCCGTGATGCGAGTGTGGCTGGAATCCGACCGCAGGTTCGGCTTCCGGTTCGTGCACGCGATGCTGCCGCCGGATTTCCGCCGCCTGACGCGCTACAGGGTGCTCAAATTGATGCGCGAGCTGGGCATACGCGGCTGCACGCCGAACGCGAGGAAGCGCACCACCATCCCCGACCCGAAAGCCAAGCCGCGCCCCGACCTGGTGCGACGCGACTTCACCAGCCCCGTTCCCACCTACAAGCTCGTGGGCGACATCACCTACCTCCGCACCGGCGAGGGGTGGCTGTACCTGGCCACCGTGATAGACCTGTGCACGCGAATGGTGGTGGGCTGGTCGCTGTCGAACCGCATGACCGCCGACATCGCGGTGGCGGCGCTCGAATCGGCGAAGTCGCGCGGCTACGTTGCCGGAAACGCCATCTTCCACAGCGACAGTAAGAATGTCATCAGCAGGTTTTGCGGCAACGGAGACGGTGCCGTATCCTGCAAGTCGGGACCGCGTCGCAGCATCCTGACCCGCACACCGATAGACTGGCCCGCAAGCCCGGGCACCCTGACCCGCACAGCGATCGACGCCATGTCATTCCCCGGATATGTCGGTTGCTCGGGGCGGTTCCGACGGAGGCCCTCGCCTCCCCGGTCCGTGACCCAAGAAGGGCCAGATGCCTGCGATGCATCCCGTTACTGTCCTGTCCGGCAGCCGGCTCGGCGAGAGCGCGCAACGCAAACCTTACGCCAAAGGAGCCTGGTATGCAAAGACCGAAGCAGGGGCAAGTGGTGGTCGGCGTCGACACGCACAAGGAGATACACGTGGCGGCGGCCGTGGACTGGCAGGGAACGTTGGTCGGCGAGGAATGCTTCCCGACGACCAGGCAGGGCTACAGGCGGTTCGAGTCGTGGGCGAAGTCGCTGGGCGACGTGCTCAGGGTGGGCATAGAGTGCTCGGGCTCGTACGGCAGCGGCCTGGCCAGGCATCTGGCCAAGAACGGTTTTGTCGTGTTGGAGGTGACCTTCCCCGACAAAACCGTGCGCAGGAAGCGCGGCAAGGACGACTTCATCGACGCGGAGATGGCCGCCGAGGCTGCGTTCACCGGCGCAAGGACCGTCACGCCGAAGAGCCGCGACGGCATGGTCGAGGCCCTCAGGATGCTGCAAAAGACCAGGTCGACGGCCGTGGCGGCGCGGAGGGTCGCGCTGCAGATGATAAGGGCGGACGTGATATCGGCGCCCGAGGAGCTTCGCGACCAGCTGCGCGGCATGACGCGCATGCAGCTGATCAGGCACCTGGTCGCGACGAGGCCGGACTCGACCGACTTCAGGACCCCGACAGGAGCTGCGAAAATCGCCCTGAAGCGCCTCGCGAAGCGCTATGTCGACCTGGATGACGAGATCTCTGAGCTCGACGACATGATAGCGGCGATACTGGCCGACGCCGCGCCCCTGCTGGTGCAGCTCAAGTGCGTCGGCGCCCAATCGGCGGCGCAGCTGATGGTGACCGCGGGCGACAACCCCGAAAGGCTCAAATCCGAAGCGTCCTTCGCCATGCTCTGCGGCGTCGCGCCCGTCCCCGTGTCGTCCGGCATGACGTATCGCCACAGGCTGAACCGCGGCGGCGACAGGCAGGCCAATTCCGCCATCCACATCATAGCCATAGGAAGGCTCAGGACCGATGAGCGCACCAAGGAGTACGTCGCCAAGAAGATGGCCGAAGGGCATACCAAGATGGAGGCCATCAGATGCCTGAAGCGCTACATCGCGCGCGAGGTCTACTACGCCATAAAGAAGCAGCGCGAACTCGTGAATTGCTCTTGACACTTAGAAGGGCATCAGGGGCGCCCAATACACCAGCAGGACGCTGGCCGAATGGGCGCGCGCCAACGACGTGCGCCTCTCATGCAGCCGCACCGGCAACTGCCACGACAACGCGGTGGCCGAGTCGTTCTTCGCCACGCTTAAAAACGAGATGTACTACCGCAGAAGCTTCCCGACCCGCGACGCCGCCAAGCACGCGGTGATCGAGTTCATCGAGGCCGACTACAACCGCAGGCGACCCCACTCGACCATCGGCTACAAGATACCCGCGCAGGCCATGGAGTCGTTCTTCGAGCGGACCGAGCCGACCGAAGGGGAACTCCCCATGGCCGCATGATTCCTCGAGCGCCCGTGTCCGAAATCTTGACACAGGTCATGACAGCTCACCCGGCCCCCGCACACGCGCGCCGCAAGGCGCGCTGCTCGCCCCAGGACACGAAGCGCCCCCTTCCGCTTGAAGGCTTTCCCGTTTGCAAGGGGGATAGGGGGAAGGGAAGCCTCCAAGCGGAAGGGCTACCGCGAACACCCGCTCCGGCCCCGCATTCACGGTTGCCCGCCGGACGGGGCGCCCCGGAGGAGCGGCCCGCCGTCGGCCGGGCGAGTGGGACGGTACCCGACCCCTGTCCCA
>DJRK01000075.1:0-261 GCA_002440065.1 Atopobium sp. UBA6362
CCACGTCATCGGCGAGAACATGAAGGTCCTGCGTTTCCAGCGCGTTTCCGTTGAGAACGGCGCCGTCGCCTCCTATATCCACCTTGGAGGCAAGATCGCCGACCTCGCCGTCTTCGAGTTCGGCAAGCCCGAGACCGCTGCTGCCGACGAGTTCAAGACCTTCGCGCACGACGTCGCGATGCACATTGCCGCGACCTCTCCCGTCGCCGCTACCCGCGATGACGTCCCGGCCGAGAAGGTCGAGCACGAGATGGCCATCTA
>DJRK01000075.1:286-4314 GCA_002440065.1 Atopobium sp. UBA6362
GCCGAGTCCGGCAAGCCCGAGGCCATTCAGGAGCGCATGGCCCAGGGTCGTCTCGAGAAGTACTTCAAGGAGTTCGTCCTCTGCGAGCAGGAGTTCGTCAAGGATTCCTCCATCACCATCGAGGGCCTCGCCAAGAAGACCTCCAAGGACCTTAGCGACGACATCAAGGTGAAGACCTTCGTCCTTTATCGCTTCGGCGAGTAGCGTTTAGTCTCTCTTGAGGCTTTAGGAGCCGGTTTCCCTTTTGGGGGCCGGCTCCTTTTATGTGCGTAAGGGGAGCGCTCGCCTATGAGCGGGTACGGGTTCGGGCCCCCTCTGTTAGAATGCTTACCTGGCAAAGACGTCGCTACGGCGGCTGTGGCACAACCGAGTGGAGGTTGGTTTTGGCAGACATCAAGTACAAGCGCGTGCTTCTCAAGCTATCAGGCGAGGCCCTCATGGGCTCCCAGTCCTTCGGCATCGATCCCGCGGTGCCCAGGCGCCTGGCCGAGGAGATCCGACCGATCTACGACGCCGGCGTCCAGATCGCCGTCGTCATCGGCGGCGGCNNATCGGCTGCACGGGCGGCCAGCATCGAAGCGTCGCCATCGCCGAATCGACCGGAGACTACCTGAAGTCGAACGGCTACCGCGTGAGCGTCGCGCATCGCGACCTTGCGCTCGCCGCCCGTCGGGTGGGGAAGTAGGCCCATGATGAAGAAACGCGCTTTCTCGCAGGACCCTTCGGCCACCGCGGCGTTCGCTGCGCTTCGCGACCTTCCCCTCGTCGGCTCGATCAAGGGCAACCGCAACGGCAAGCTGCGCGCCGTCGTCATCGGCGGCGGCAACATTTACCGCGGCGTCGAGGGTGCCGCCGGCGGCATGGACCGCGCCCAGGGCGACTCCATGGGCATGCTCGCCACGGTTATCAACGCCCTCGCGCTACAGGACACCTTCGAGAAGGCCGGCATGGATTCCCGCGTCATGTGCGCTATCTCCATGCGTCAGATCGCCGAGCCCTACATCCGTCGCCGCGCCATCCGTCACATGGAGAAGGGCCGCATCACCATCCTGGCCGCAGGCACCGGCAACCCCTACTTCACGACCGACACGGGTGCCGCGCTTCGCGCCTGCGAGGTCAACGCCGAGATTCTCATGAAGGCGACGAACGTCGACGGCGTCTACGATTCCGACCCCAAGAAGAACCCCGATGCCGTGAAGTACGACTCCGTGACCTACGATGAGGTGCTGACCAAGAACCTCAAGGTCATGGACGCCGCCGCGATCGCCCTGTGCCGCGACAACAAGATGCCTATCATGATCTTCGACATCAACGAGGACGGCAACTTCGCCGCCGCGGTCGAGGGGAAGAACGTGGGCACCGTCGTTTACGAGAAGGAGGACTAACCCATGAGCCAGTACACCGATTTCGCCGATTCCCACATGGAGAAGGCCGTGGAGGCCCTGAAGGGCAACTTCGCCCGCGTGCGCTCCGGCCGCGCCAACGCAAAGATCCTCGACCCCATCAAGGTCGACTACTACGGCCAGCCGACCCCGATCACCCAGCTCGCCGCCGTCAAGGTCCCTGAGGCATCCATGCTCGTCGTCGAGCCCTGGGACAAGACCTCCCTCAAGGCGATTGAGAAGGCCATCGAGACCTCCGACCTCGGCATTACGCCATCCAACGACGGCGTCTGCATTCGCCTGCCGTTCCCGCGCCCGACCGAGGAGCGCCGCCGCGAACTCGTCAAGGAGTGCAACAAGCTCGCCGAGGACGCCCGCGTGGCCGTCCGCAACGTCCGTCGCGACGCAAACGGCAAGGTCGAGCGCGACGAGGAGCTCCCCGAGGACGTGCAGACCCGCGAGAAGAAGGCCATCCAGAAGCTCACCGACTCCTATGTCGCCAAGGTCGACGAGCTCCTCAAGGTAAAGACCGCCGAGGTCATGGAGATTTAAGTGCGCTACAACGAAACGCTGCTCAAGGAGTACTTCTCCGAGCACCCGGAAGATATTTCCCTTGACGACGTGGACATGGCCCGAATCCCGGGCCATGTTTCCATCATCATGGACGGAAACGGCCGCTGGGCGCAGGCCCGCGGACTCGACAGGAGCCAGGGGCACGTTGCCGGCGTGGACTCGCTGCGCGAGGCGGTCACGACGAGCGTCCGCCTTGGGCTCGACGTGCTCTCGGTCTATGCGTTCTCGACCGAGAACTGGAAGCGACCCCAGCATGAGGTCAACCTCCTCATGCACCTCTTCGCCACGACGCTCGTGAAGGAGCTCCCGCTCTTCCACCAGGAGAACGTCAAGCTGCGGTTCTTTGGCGACCTGAGCGCGCTTCCCGAGGAGACGCGCAAGGTCTTCCAGCAGGGCCTGGACGAGACCGCAGGGAACACCGGCATGACGTTTGCCCTGGCGGTCAACTACGGCGCCCGCGCCGAGCTCGCCCGCGCGGCGCGCGAGCTCGCGTTCGAGGCCGTCGAGGGCAAGATCGACCCCAGCAGCATCGATATCGACGCCGTCTCCTCCAAGCTCTACACCGATGGGCTTCCCGACCCCGACCTGCTCATCCGTACCTCGGGAGAGCTCAGGCTCTCGAATTACCTGCTTTGGCAGCTCGCCTACTCGGAGTTCTACGTCACGCCGACCCTCTGGCCCGACTTCACGCGCTGGGACATGCTCAGGGCGATCAAGTCCTACCAGTCGCGCGAGAGACGCTTCGGGGGTGTGTCCAAGTAATGCCGTCGAACGAGAAGGGGCCGAGCCCCGACACCGATGCCAAGAAGAGCGTGGGCCTCGACCGCCAAGTCGATAGGCTCGAGGCGCGGCGCGCCTCGAAGGAAAGCCTGAGGGCCGCGGGCGCGCTCAAGGGCCAAAAGGCCCGAGGATCTGCCGAGAAGCTCCTCACACGAACCACTTCCGGCGCGATTTACGCCGTGGTCACGCTTACGGCCCTCTTCATCGGCCCCTTCACGACGACGGTTCTCATCGCCTGCATGGCATGGCTCTGCTGCTCCGAGTTCTTCCGTATCTGCAGGATGGGCGGGCGCATGCCAAACGACGGTATGGGCCTCGCCGCAGCGATCGCCTTTCCCTTCTCCGCTTATTTCTTTGGGGTCCGGGGGCTCTCGATCGTCTGCCTCTTCCTTCTCGCGTCCGTTGCCTGTTGGTATGTGGCAACGCCCCGCTCGAACATTGCTGACGTCGCGGTGACCGTCTTCGGCCCCTTATACACGTCGCTGTGCTTCTCATCGATCGTGCTCGTGAGGCTTTGCGACAAGGGGCTGCACGGCGCGCTGCTCACCCTCGGTGTCATGCTCTCGCTCTGGGGCTCCGACGCCGTCGCCTACCTTGTGGGATCGCGCGTCGGGGCGCACAAGCTCGCCCCGCGGATCTCGCCGCACAAGAGCTGGGAAGGATTCTGGGCCGGGCTCTTGGCCTCGGTGCTCGTGTGGGTGGTCCTCGCCGTGTTCGGCGTCGCGAACCTGAGCGTCGGCCTCGCGGCCCTCGTGGGTCTTGTCGTCGGGATCGTTGGCGTGATTGGGGACCTCTTTGAGTCCCGCATCAAGCGAGGCGTGGGCGTCAAGGACTCGGGCAACCTCATGCCGGGCCACGGCGGTCTTCTCGATAGGTCCGACTCGCTGCTCTTTGGGTCGGCTGCCGCTTACATCCTGCTTTTGTTTGGGGGAATTCTTTAATGGGCGCCATAAATATCTTTGAGGAAACGGCACCGCGCTCGCCGCGTCCGCGTCCCGTACGCGTCGCCGTCCTGGGCTCCTCCGGCTCGATCGGCACGCAAACCCTCGACGTGTGCCGCAAGCACGGCGACAAGGTCCGCGTGACGGCGCTTTCCGTGAACTCCTCCTGCGCAAAGCTCGTCGAGGCGGCTCGCGAATTCGGTGTCTCCCACGTGGCCGTCGCGGACTCCGCTCACTCCACCGAGCCCGTGCTCCAGGAGCTTCCCCAGGGTTGCGAGCTTTCCTTCGGCGAGCAAGCGGTTACCGACCTCGCCTCGCTGCCCGACGTGGACATCGTCGTGAACGCCCTCTT
>DJRK01000075.1:4372-4496 GCA_002440065.1 Atopobium sp. UBA6362
GAGGCCCTTCGTGCCCACAAGGTCCTCGCGTACGCGAACAAAGAGTCGATCGTATGCGGCGGAGACCTCCTCATGCCGCTCGCAGAGCCTGGTCGCCTCATTCCCGTGGACTCCGAGCACAGCG
>DJRK01000022.1:0-135 GCA_002440065.1 Atopobium sp. UBA6362
GATGTTCACGACGCGGCCGGTGTACTCCTCGCCCACCTCGGGGACCTTGACGATGGCGCGGACGCGCTCGGCCGCGGCCTCGGCGGAAGCGGCGACGCCGGCGATGAAGACGGTGCCGTCCTCCTGAATGTCGAT
>DJRK01000022.1:194-685 GCA_002440065.1 Atopobium sp. UBA6362
CCGATGACGTCGCGGATCTTGTCGGTCGGGATGGTGAGGCTGATGATCTGCGGCGCGCAGTCCTTCGTGGACTCGCGGGGCGCCGGGATGGCGTCGAGCATCGTGTCGAGGATGAACATGCGGCCCTCGTGCGCCTGCATAAGGGCGGAACGCAGGATCTCCGGCGTGAGGCCGGTGGCCTTGTTGTCCATCTGCATGGCCGTGATGCCCTTGGTCGTGCCGGTCACCTTGAAGTCCATGTCGCCGAGGAAGTCCTCGAGACCCTGGATGTCGGTGAGGACGACGGTCTTGCCCTCCTCCTGGATGAGGCCCATGGCCACGCCGGAGACGGGGCGCTTGAGCGGCACGCCGGCGTCCATGAGGGCGAGCGTGGAGCCGCAGGTGGAGGCCATCGAAGAAGAGCCGTTGGACTCCATGACCTCGGAGACGACGCGGATGGTGTAGGGGAACTCGTCCTCGGACGGGATCACCGGGAGCAGGGCGCGCTCGGC
>DJRK01000022.1:760-6435 GCA_002440065.1 Atopobium sp. UBA6362
GTAGTGGTGGATGTAGCGCTTGCCGTCGACGGGCTCGATGGTGTCGAGGCGCTGCCACTCGTTGAGCATGCCGAGGGTGCAGACGGAGAGCACCTGGGTCTGGCCGCGCTGGAAGAGTCCGGAGCCGTGGACGCGGGGCAGGTAGTCGGGCTTGACCATGAGCGGACGGACCTCGGTCGGGGTGCGGCCGTCGACTCGCTCGCCGGTCTCGACGACCATGAGGCGCATGGCATGCTTCTCGAGGGCCTTGAGCTCCACGGGGATGGCGCGGCTCCACTGGGCCTGCTCCTCCTCGGTGAACTCAGCGCGGATGGACTCCTTCAGGGCCTCGACCTTGCCGATACGGGAAAGCTTGTCGGCGTCCTTGAGGGCGGCCTCCATCTCGTCGTAGTGGGCGAAGATGCGGTCGTGGACCTCGGGGATGGGCTCGTCGAGGATGTACTCGCGCTGCTGGATGGGTCCGTTGACCTCCTCGACCTTGGCGAAGAACTTCTTCTCCTCCTCGCAGAAGGCGGCGATGGCCTCCTGGCCAAAGGCCATGGCGGAGAGCATGTCCTCCTCGGAGATCTCGTCGGCGCCCGCCTCGAGCATCGAGATGAAGTCGGCGGAGCCGCCGAGCTCGAGGTCGAGGTCGGAGTTGTCGCGCTCCTCGTAGGTCGGGTTCACGATGAACTCGCCCGTCTCGGGGTCGCGGCCAATGCGCACGCAGGCCAGCGGGCCCTCGAAGGGCACCCCTCCCACAGTGAAGGCAGCCGATGCCGCCATGACGCACATCGTGTCGACCGGGTTGACCTGGTCGGCGACGAGCGAGGTGGCGACGACCTGGACCTCGTTGCGGAAGCCGGCCGGGAAGGACGGGCGCAGCGGGCGGTCGATCATGCGGGCGGTGAGGGTCGCCTTCTCGGAAGGACGCGCCTCGCGCTTGAGGTAGCCGCCGGGGATGCGGCCCACGGCGTACATCTTCTCGATGAAGTCGACCGTCAGGGGGAAGAAGTCGTAGTCCTTGCGCTCCTTGGACACCACGGCGGTGAGAAGCACGGTGGACTCGCCGCTCTTCACGAGGACGGCACCGGTCGCCTGCTTGGCGAGCTCGCCGGTCTCGAGGGCGTAGTGCTTGCCGTAGAGGTCGAACTCATGCGTGACTTTTGCCATTTTTCTTTTCCCTTATCTCCGCCTGCCCCTTTGCAGGCGGGCCATCTTGCGGGGCGAATCCCCGCGGTGCGCTGGGGGCCGTTCCCCCAGAACACAACAAGGGGCGCCCGATGGACGCCCCTCTGAGGACAAACCGTTGACTACTGGATGTTGTCGCGGATGCCGAGGCTCTTGATGAGGTTACGGTAGTTCTCGATGTCGTTCTTCTTGATGTAAGAGAGGAGACGACGACGCTTACCGACGAGCATCAGAAGACCACGGCGGGTGTGGAAGTCCTTCTTGTGGGACTTCATGTGCTCGGTCAGCTCCTTGATGCGGGCAGTCAGGATGGCGACCTGAACCTCGGCGGAACCGGAATCGGACTCGGACTTGCCGTACTGCTTGATGAGCTCGGCCTTCTGCTCCTTGGTGATCATGCTTGATCCACCTTTCCATAGACTGGCCTCAAACCGGGTTCGCCGTCGGTGGACTCAAGCGACCAAGTAAGAGGTGCCAACAAAACCTTTAGAACGATACCACACCCCAACCCACATTCACCCCACGCCCACAATTCCCTTCCAGGCGGGCTCTGCACCGTGGCGCAGCGGCGTGAAGTTCAACGAGGGCAAGGGGGGGATAACGTAGCCCGCCCTGCCCGGGTCTTCTTATTCGCGATTTCGCGAAGCGAGCGAGCGCAGCGAGCGCTGAGCGAATTAGAAGACCCGGGCGGGGCGGGCGAACAGGTCAAACAGGCCCTAGTTGAACTTCACGACCTTCTGCGCCACGTGGTAGCCGCCGATCGTGAGGCGCTTGCCGATCGAGCCCGGCAGGTTCGTCGCGATGCCCACGACGCCGTGCTTGGCTCGACGGTACATCCGCGGGTCGTACTCCTTGAGCTCGGCCCAGAGCTTGTGGAGCTCCTCCATGGCGTCGGGACGGTCGGAGAGCTTGGAGAAGACCGAGCAGATCGCCATAATGATGGTGAAGTAGTTCATCATGTAGCTGCGGAGCTGCGGGATTTTGATGTCGTCGTAGACGTGGTAGGCGCCCATCATGATGCGGGCGACGCGCCAGTAGTGGTCGACGCGGCTCGTGAGGACCTTCTCGTTCACGGACTGGTCCTCGCGGCCGATGTAGTAGCGGTAGAGGTCGACGTCGAGGTAGTAGAGGTTGCGGCACTTGGGGAACGGCACGTAGGCGTAGATGTTGTCGACGTAGAACGTGTGCGGCGGCATCTGGAGGTTAGCCGAGCGCAGGGTCGCGGTGCGGTAGGTGAGCGCGTGCATGAGCAGGTACTGGCTCATCTTGAAGTGCCCGATGTTGTCCCAGGTAAAGACCTTGCCCACGGGCAGGACGCGGCGGTAGTCGACGACGTTGCGGGTGTCGTCCTCCACGTGCTCGTAGACGTAGTTCGTGATGACGAGGTCGACCGTCTCGTCCATCTGGATGAAGCGGCGCAGCTGGGCGAGAAGGGCCTTGAGCGCGTCGCCGTCGGCCCAGTCGTCGGAGTCGATGTTCTTGAAATAGACGCCGTCGGCGTTCGCCACGGCCTTCATCACGGCGACGCCGTGCCCGCCGTTCTCCTGGTGGACGGCCTTGATGAGCTCGGGATAACGCTCCTGCCAGGCATCGGCCTTCGCCGGGGTATCGTCCTTGGCGCTGCCGTCGTCCACGATGACGATCTGCACGTCGTCGGCGTAGTCGGAGCCCGTGAGGATCGACTCGATGCACTTGTCCATGTACTCGGACGAGTTGTAGCACGGGATGCCGAAGGTGATGGTCTTCTTTGCGCTGCCCATAGATTGAGGTCCTTTACTTATAAAGGGGGCGGGACGCCTCGGCGACCCGCCCCCGCATAGCGTATCGATTGCCTAGTTGTGCTGCGCGATCAGCTCATCGGAGAGATCGAGGGCGGAAGCCACGACGCCGTCCATGTCGTAGTAGCGGTACTCGGCGAGGCGGCCGACGCAGTGGAAGTTGAGGGCACCCGCCACGCGCTCGCGGTACTTCTTGTAGAGCTCGAGGTTCTCGTCCTCAAGGATGGCGTAGTAAGGGGTCTCGCCGGAGCCCGGGGTATAGGCCTTGGAGTACTCCTTCATGATGGTGGTCTTGCCGGGGACGACCTGGCCCGTCATGTTCTTGAACTCGGTGATGCGCGTGAAGTCCTCGGAGGTCGTGTAGTTCACGGTGCCCACGGGCTGGAACTGGTCCTGGTCGAGGGTCTCGAAGACCATGTCGAGCGTGCGGTACGGCAGCGCGCCCAGGTCGAGGCCGAAGAGCTCGTCGAGCGGGCCGGTGTAGATGACCTCGCCGCCGTAGGGCTTGCCGCCCACAGTGACCGCGCCGCCGCCGACCTTGAGGATGTCGCGGGCGTCGACGTCGAGGTAGACGCTGATGAGGTCGTGCTCGAGCATGTTCTCGAAGAGCTTGGTGTAGCCCTCGGCCGGCATGCCCTGGAACGGCGCGCCGGGGAAGTAGCGGTCGTCGTCGCCCACGAAGACGGGGACGCGGCCGGTGATGGACGGGTCGATCTGGTCGGGCGTCTTGCCCCACTGCTTCATGGTGTAGTGGAGGAAGACGTTCTCGAAGACGTAATCGGCGACCTCGGAGAGCTCGGGGTCGTTCTTCTCGCGAAGCTCCATGATGGGGACCTTCTTGTTCTCGCCGAAGGTGGCCACGAGCTTCTGGTAGAGGCGCTCGCCCTTCTCGTCGCCGAAGGCGAGCTTGAGGGAGCGGTGGTTGAACGGGACGGGCATGAGGGTGCCGTGGATGTTCGCCAGGACCTTGTGCTGGTAGTCGGTCCACTGGGTGAAGCGAGAGAGGAACTGGTTCACGCGCTCGTTCACGGTGTGGTAGATGTGCGGGCCGTACTTGTGCACGAGGATGCCCGCCTCGTCCTCATAGTCGTAGGCGTTGCCGGCGATGTGGTCGCGGCGCTCGAGGATGGCGACCTTCATGCCGCAGGCCTCGGCCAGACGGCGGGCGCAGACGCACCCGGCGTATCCGCAGCCGACGACGATGGCGTCGAATCCCTCGGGGTTGAAACCGGCGCCAAGACCGCTCTGGATGTTCATGTGGTTCCTCTCAGAAGGTTACGGGGCTGGCCTGAGCCAGCGACGAGAAGAGAGAAGCTTCTCGCCTGAATCTTCGGTTGATTCTAGCACCACGAAACTATAATGGTCTCGTTTGATGGCGCGCGGGGCCTCAACAGGCGAAAACGCGCCGTTTTACGAACGAGTTAAGGCAGATTTTATGGAGGAGTTATCTATGAGCGATTTCCTTAACCGCATGAAAGAGGCCGCCAAGGCCGAGAAGAAGACCATCGTCCTTCCCGAAGGCGAGGATCCCCGCACCATCGAGGCCGCCAAGAAGATCATCGACGAGGGCCTCGCGAACCTCGTGATCCTAGGCGACCCCGCGCAGGTCGACGTCCCGGGCGCGACCGTGATCGACCCCCGCACCGCCGAGAAGAAGCAGGCCTACGCCGAGAAGTTCGCCGAGCTCCGCAAGAAGAAGGGCGTCACCCTGCCCGAGGCCCTCGAGCAGATGAACGACGCCACCTACTTCGGCACCATGATGGTCAAGATGGGCGACGCCGACGGCCTCGTCTCCGGCGCGTGCCACTCCACCGCCAACACCCTGCGCCCCGCCCTGCAGATCCTGAAGACCGCCCCGGGCACCAAGCTCGTCTCCGCGTTCTTCATCATGTGCACCAAGAGCACCTACGGCGCGGACGGCACCCTGCTCTTCGCCGACTGCGGCCTGAACATCGACCCGAACGCCGACGAGCTCTCCGAGATCGCCCTCGCGTCCGCCGAGTCCTGGAAGGCCTTCATGCCCGGCATCGAGCCTAAGGTCGCCATGCTCTCCTTCTCCACGATGGGCTCCGCCAAGGGCGACGTGCCCACCAAGGTCCAGGAGGCCGTGAAGCTCGCCAACGAGAAGAACCCCGAGCTCGCGCTCGACGGCGACCTGCAGCTCGACGCCGCCCTCGTCCAGTCCGTCGCCGACCTCAAGGCCCCCGGCTCCAAGGTCGCCGGCAACGCGAACATCCTCGTCTTCCCCGACCTCGAGGCGGGCAACATCGGCTACAAGCTCGTCCAGCGCTTCGCCGGCGCCGAGGCCTACGGCCCGGTGCTCCAAGGCATCGCCAAGCCGGTCAACGACCTGTCCCGCGGCTGCTCCGCCGACGACATCGTGGGCGTCGTGGCCATCACCGCCGTCCAGGCCCAGATGGCCGAGCAGAACTAGTTCACCCGTCGAACACGAGGCTCAACCAGCACCGAGCCCGCAATGAACCGCAAAGGCCGGGGTACTTCGCAAGAAGTACCCCGGCCTTCCAATGACCCGCATAATTCCAGTCGGCCAGCGAGAAGACATCAATGAGGCAGGGTTTGGTTACTTCGCCAGAAGTGACCAAACCCGGCCCTCCCCTTCCAGCTCGAGATCGGCTCGCGAAGCCGCTCTGCAGCCGAAGCCTCCCGAGGTGCCGCTACGGGACGAAACCGAGTCCTGGTCGGAAGCTTCGGAAAGGGGCCGGCCCC
>DJRK01000022.1:6492-10427 GCA_002440065.1 Atopobium sp. UBA6362
GGGGCCGGCCCCTTTCCGAAGCGGTGGGATCAGTTCAGCGGCTTAGGCCCAGCAGCCCGGACCTCGGGAGACATCGACTGCAGGCGCTTCTCGGCGTTCTCGACGAACATGCAGGCGAGCTTCTCGGCGGTCGCGTCGTACGCCTCGGGATTGTCCCACGTGGCCTTGGGGTTCAGCAGCTCGGACGGCACGCCCGGGCAGCTCGTGGGGACCTCGAGGTTGAACCGCTCGTCGTGGACGAAATCGCAGTCGTCTATGACGCCAGACTGCGCGGCGTCGACCATCAAGCGCGTGTACTTGAGCTTGATGCGGCTGCCCTTGCCGTAGGGGCCGCCGGTCCATCCGGTGTTGATGAGATAGACGCGGGTACCGCCGCGCTCGATCTTCTCGCCGAGCATCTTGCCGTAGACCATGGGGTCGAGCGGCATGAACGGCTCGCCAAAGAGCGAGGAGAACGTGGGCTGGGGTTCCTTGACGCCGCGCTCGGTACCGGCAACCTTGGAGGTGAAGCCGGTCATGAAGTGGTACATGGCGGCGTTCTTGTCGAGCTTGGAGATGGGCGGCAGCACGCCGAAGGCATCGGCCGTGAGGAAGATGACGACGTCGGGGATGCGCTTGGCCTTGCCCTTGAGGACAGCGTTGTCGATGAACTCGACGGGATAGGCGACGCGGCCGTTCTCGGTAAGCGACGTGTCGAAGTAGTCGGCCTTGCGCGAGGCGGGGTCGATGACGACGTTCTCGCAGATGGAGCCAAAGCGGATCGCGTGCCAGATCTGGGGCTCGGTCTCCTCGGTGATGTTGATCGTCTTCGCGTAGCAGCCGCCCTCGATGTTGAAGACGGAGTCGTCGGCCCAGCCGTGCTCGTCGTCGCCGATGAGCTTGCGGTTCTCGGCGGCGGAAAGCGTGGTCTTGCCCGTGCCCGAGAGGCCGAAGAAGACCGTCGTGCCGTGGGAGACAGGGTTCATGTTGCAGGAGCAGTGCATGGGTAGCACGCCGTCCTCGACGGGAAGGAGATAGTTCATCGCCGAGAAAATGGCCTTCTTGATCTCGCCGGAGTACTGCGTGCCTGCAACGAGGATGACCTTCTCGGAGAAGTTGATGACGACGGCGGCCTCGGAGTTCGTGTGGTGGACGGCGGGGTCGAGCTTGAGCTTGGGAGCGGCCATGACGACGAAATCGGCGAGGCCGTAGTCCTTGAGCTCCTCCTCGGTCGGGCGAATGAGCATCTGGTGGGCAAAAAGCGCCTGGCTCGCGAGCTCGGTGATGACGCAGAACTTGCGGGCATAGCGGCGGTCGGCGCCTGCAATCCCGTGGACGACGAAGAGGCGGCGCTCCGAGAAGTGCGCGACGACTTCTGCCTTGATCCGCTTATAGTCTTCTTCGCTCATGGGAACGTTCACGCTGCCCCAAGCGATTTTGTCGTGGACGTCGGGGGTGTCGACGATAAAGCGGTCATGAGGGGAACGACCCGTGTACTGCCCCGTCTCGACCGCGAGGGCACCGGTACTCGTGAGCTTTCCCTCGCCGCGGTCGACGGCCTTCTCGATAAGAACCGCCGGTGAGGCATCAATCCACGTCATGTCGTCGGTGTGGGCAATACCGTAGTGCGCAAGTTCCTCGATAATCATGCGTACCTCCAATTGGCTGCCTGCGGGCGCGAAGCCCCTCTGGGCGAAGGCCGCCCGCGGCGCCCTTACGCTCGTAAGGGTCATTCTGCCCCGAAGTCATGTTGCAGAACGGTAAAGTTCTCTGGAAGGCACGAGATTGTACGGGAAAGACGAGGAGGACCAAATATGTCGTCGATTCATATAGAGAAGGACGGCTTGGCGGCCGAGATCGACACCACGGGTGCCCAACTTATGAGATTGAAGGTCGGGGAAGCCGAGTATCTGTGGCAAGGAGACCCCAAGTTCTGGCCAAGAAGGGCGCCCGTGCTCTTCCCCATCGTGGGCTGCCTGCCGAACGACGAGCTCCCGAGCGCTCAGGGACCCGTCCACCTCAAACGCCATGGCATCGCCCGCACGAACGAGCACGAAGTGGCAGAGAAGACAGACTCTCAAGTAACCTTCAAGCTTGTTTCCAATGAATTTACCAGGGAGAACTATCCCTTTGATTTCGAACTAAGCATGTCATACGCAGTCGATGGAACAAGCCTCAAGCAAAGCTTTAGGGTAACGAATACCGGAACCGTAAACCTTCCCTTTACCCTTGGCGGACACCCCGCGTTCAACGTTCCGATGCCCGGATCCAAAGGCGAAAGCTTCGACGACTACGCCCTCGTCTTTGCCGAGAAATGGAGCCCGGAAGTACCTGTCATCGACGAAAAAGGCCTCCACGATTTCTCCCACACGACCCAGCTGATGGAGAACGACCGCGTGCTCCCCCTCTCTCACGAGCTCATCGACCGCCATGCGACCCTCGTCTTCCACAACGTGCCCAAGAATCGCGTGGCCCTCGTGGGCAAGAAGAGCAACCACGGCGTCGAGCTCGAGTTCCCGGGCTTCGACTACCTCGGCCTGTGGACGGCGAACACCGAGTCGCCCTTCATCGCCGTGGAGCCGTGGCACGGATGCGCCTCCGCCTATGACGAAGGTCCCAACTTCGAGGATAAACGCAGCACCATCACGCTCGCTCCCGCCGAATCGACCACCCTCGCCTTCACGATCACGCCGTTCTAAGCGATATCCCGATCGAGCGCGATGGGCAGAGAAGGCCTCAATCCGCTCAGCGCTCGCTACGCTCGCTCGCTGCGCGAAATCGCTCCTTGAGGTCTTCTCAGCCCATCGCTCGAACCTGACGTTCGCCACCGGCGCGGCTCCTTGTCGATGGGCGACTTCGCGAAAGCGAGCGAGCGTAGCGAGCGCCGAGCCCATGACAAGGAGCCGCGCCGATGGCGAACACGCCGGGGACGGGAGTCTCCCCTCTCAAGTGGTCGGCTCGGGGATGCGCCTATGAAGGGGTCTAAATGAGTAGGGCCCGTGCAGGCACGGGCCCTTTTTGTATGGGGGGGTGAATACGTGACTTAGTGGTGAGTGTGGAGGAGGTGCTCGGCTTTCTCGGAGAGAGGGGCGCCGAGGAAGTCGCGGTAGCAGGCTTGGACATCGGGGTTCTCGTGTGAGAAGCGGATTTGAGAGCCGGCGTCGATGCCACGAAGGACCTTCGCACGGCGGTCGGCGTACTCGCAGCCGTCGTGGATGGGCTGGCCGCCTCCGCCGACGCAGCCGCCGGGGCACGCCATGACCTCAACGAAGTCGTAGTAGGTCAGGCCCTTGTCGAGGGCTTCGAGCAAGGGGCCGGCATTCGCCAAGCCATGGGCCACGGCCACGCGAAGCTCGCGGCCGTTGAGGTCGAAGGTGGCCTCACGCCATCCCTCGTTGCCGCGGACTTCCTTAAAGGCGTCCGGCTCGGGATTCTTGCCGCAGACGAGGTAGTACGCCGAGCGAAGAGCGGCCTCCATGACGCCGCCCGTCGTTCCAAAGATCGCGCCGGCTCCGGTCCCGCCAAAGCCGAGCGGGGCGTCGAGCGGCCTCTCATCAAAGTTCCTGGGGTCCATGTGCGAGGCCCTGATCATACGGACGAGCTCACGGACGGTGAGCGCGACGTCGACGTCAGGGTTGCCCGAGTCGCCCACCATGGTCGGCAGCGCCGCCTCGGCCTTCTTGGCGACGCACGGCATGACCGAAACGCAGAAAACGTCTTCCGGGTCCACGCCGAGGACGTCGGCGTAGTGGGTCTTTGCCACGGCGCCGAACATCTGCTGGGGCGACTTCGAGGTGGAGACCTGGGGCAGGAACTGCGGGTAGCGCTCCTTGACGAACCGGACCCAACCGGGGCAGCACGAGGTCATGAGCGGGAGCTTAGGCGCGCCATCGCCGCCCTTATCGGCAGCAGCGATGCGCTCGAGGAGCTCGGAGCCCTCCTCCATGATCGTGAGG
>DJRK01000022.1:10443-10640 GCA_002440065.1 Atopobium sp. UBA6362
TGAGGTCGGCCGAGAAATCGGTGTCGAAGACGTAATCCGCTCCCATGACGTGCAGAATCTCCGCAAGGCGCCCGATCGTCGCCTCCTCCGGCGAGAGGCCGAACTCCTCGCCCCAAGAAGTGCGGACCGCGGGGGCGAGCTGGAACATCACGACCTTGTGCGGGTCGGCGATCGCGCGGAGCACGTGGCGGGTATCG
>DJRK01000046.1:0-9106 GCA_002440065.1 Atopobium sp. UBA6362
GACAGGGCGGCAACTCTTCTTTGGTAAGCACGGCGACTCCCCTCGTGTGCACGGCGATCGGCACTTTCATTATCACAGTCGGTGCGGAGAGGGGACCTACTTACCTTTTTGTAACCGGCTAATAGATTGGTGCCTTCTTTTGGCCGGGTGCCGCTTCTCGGATGATGCTGCTCGGACGCATAGGCACCCGTTAACGAGAGGAGAAGCCATGTCCGAGAATCTGGGGAAGGTCGCCGCTTTCGCTGCTTGCGGCACCACCGACCCGGCTCCCGCTTGCGGCACCACCGACCCCGCTCCCGCCTGCGGCAGCGCTGACCCGGCCGCCGCCTCGGCCTGCGGTTCTGCCGATCCGTCAGCTGCCCCTGCCTGCGGCTCTGCCGCCCCTGCTGCCCCCGCGTGCGGTTCCGCCGACCCCAAGGCCGCTCCGGCTTGCGGCACCGCCTGCGGCGCCGCCGCCCAGTAGGAAAGGAAGGCTCGTGATGGACGCACAGACCTGCCTGCAGAAGATGAAGCTCGCCGGAACGCTCTCGCTGGCCACGGTCGACGAGGCCGGTGCCCCACAGATTCGCTGCGTGAGCGCCGTCCATTACGAGCCCGACGCCGTTTACTTCCTGACCTCGCACGGCAAGGAGATGACGAGCCAGCTCCTGCGCGACGGCCGCATCCAGGCGCTCGTCTACACGCGCTTCAACGAGATGATCCGTATGAGCGGCCGCGCCGCGCTCGCTTCCGAGGCCGAGCAGGCCAGGTGGGTCGACGCGATCTTCTCCGAGCAGCCCTACCTCGCGAACGTCTATCCCGGCGAGACGCGCAGTATTTGCGTCATCTTCAAGGTCGAGGACATCGTACTCGACTACTTCAACCTGGGCATTCGCCCCATCGAGCGCGCAGTCTTCTCGCTCGCCCGCGCCTCTGCTCCGCTCAAGGGCTGTCGCCTCGACGCCGAGAAATGCATCGCCTGCGGCTCCTGCGCCGCCGGCTGCCCGCAAGGCTGCATCGTCGAGGGCAGCACGTACCAGATCCGGCCCGAGCACTGCCTGCACTGCGGCGCCTGCGTCGAGGCCTGCCCGGTCGGCGCGGTCGAGCGTCTGTAGCCCGGCTCGAGGGAACGAATAGGGGAGAGGAACATGAAGCAGAAGCCCGCGTTTGCCTTCCAGTGGCACATCACCGACGAGTGCGACCAGCGCTGCAAGCACTGCTGCATCTTCGCGAACGCCGGCGGCGGCCAGCGTAGCATGGTCGTGGCCGTGCGCAACGCCGAGCTGGCCGCGCGCATCGGCCGCATGAACATGGCGGGCTTCGGTCGCGTCGTCCCCGTCTGTCCACCAGGTACAATGGGGCCATGAAACCAATCGCGCACATACGGACGGACCTGCCGCAGAAGTTCGGCATCCCGCGGAACGGCTCACTGGCCCCGCACCTCCAGGGGCAGATCGTCTTTGAGCCGGAATTCGCGGACGAGGCGGCGGTGGCGGGGCTCGAGAGCTTCTCGCATCTCTGGCTTTTGTGGGAGTTCCAGAACGGCGCGCCCGGCGGCACGGCAGCGGACATCGCCGCGGACGCCGCGACGCGCGACAAGGCCGGCGACGACGCGGCCGCGGGTTGGCGCCCCACGGTGCGCCCGCCTCGGCTCGGCGGCGCCCGGCGCGTGGGCGTCTTTGCGTCCAGGAGCCCGTTCAGGCCCAACCCCATAGGCCTGACCTGCGTGAAGCTGGACCGCGTGGAGCTGACCGGGTCGGGGCCCGTCATACACGTGCTGGGCGCGGACCTGCGCGACGGCACGCCGATCTACGACATCAAGCCCTACATCCCCTTCGCCGACTGCCACCCCGAGGCGACGGGCGGCTGGATCGAGGACGCGCCGTGGCACGAGCTCGCGGTCTTCTTGCCGGACGGGCTTCGCAGGCGCGTGCCTGCAAAGAAGCTCGAGGGCCTGCTCGAGGTGCTGCGCCAGGACCCGCGTCGCGCCGGGAGCAAGCCCGACCCGGCGCGCGTGTACCACCTCGCGTACGCGGGACTTGACGTCTCGTTCACGGTTGATGGTCCTGACCTACGCGTCGTTGACATCGAGCCGGCAGCCGGGCCGGCGACCGACGACGGCGAAGAAACGAGCGCGGCCTAGCGCCGGCGCACCTCCGCGATCGCGTCCACGAGCGCCTGCGAGTCGATTGGCTTGGAGAGGTGCAGGCTCATCCCCGCCTCCAGGCTCCTGCGCCGGTCGTCGTCGAACGCGTTGGCCGTCATGGCGATGATCGCGATGCTCTCGGCGTCGGCGCGCCCGCTCCCACGGATGGCGTGGGCGGCCGCGTAGCCGTCCATGCGGGGCATCATGATGTCCATGAGCACCGTGTCGAAGTAGCCCTCCGGCCGGCTCAGGTAGGCGTCCACGGCCTCCTGCCCGTCGCAGACGACCGTCACGTCCGCGCCCGCGTCCTCCACGACGAAGGCCGCGATCTCGCGGTTGAGGTCGTTGTCCTCGGCAAGAAGCACGTGCGCCCCCTCGAGGCTTGCCGCGGACAGCTCTTGTGCGGGCGCGGCCTCCTCGTCCTGTTGGGCGATCCTGAACGGGATCGTCACCACGATCGCCGTCCCCACGCCCTTCTCGCTCTCGATCTCTATGGTGCCGCCCATGCGGTCTACGAGGTTCTTCACGATGGCCATACCGAGCCCCGAGCCCATGTAGGTCCCGCGGGCGCTGGTGTCGGCCTGGACGAAGGGCTTGTAGATGTCGTCGAGGAAGTCCTTGCTCATGCCGATGCCCGTGTCGGTGATGGTGAACTGCAGGGCGATGTGCTCGTCGTCGATGGGCAGCTCGGCGGCCCTGCAGTGGACGGAGCCGCCCACTCGGTTGTACTTCACGGCGTTCGAGACGAGGTTGATGAGGACCTGCTTGACGTAGAGCGGGCTGCCGATGAGGTAGGGGTAGGTGAGCGGCCCCGCGTTGCTGAACTCGATCGAGACGTTGCCCTCACCGGCCCGCATACGCGAGATGGTCCCGACCTCGTGCTGGAGCCTCCTGACCGAGAACCGCTCCTCGTACAGCGCGACGTTGCGGTCCTCGAGCTTGGAGAGCTCCAGCGTGTCGTTGATGAGCGAGAGCAGGTGGTCGGCCGCGACCTTGGCCTTCTCGCGGCTCGCGTCCACGAGCTCGCGGTCGTCGGGGTGGGCGCCGCAGATGTCGAGAAGCCCCACGATGCCGTTGAGCGGCGTGCGCATGTCGTGCGACATGCGCGAGAGGAAATCGGACTTCGCCCGGTTCGCGCGCTTCTCGCTCTCGAGGGCGATGGTCTTCTCCATGAGCTCGTTCTGGTCCAGGATGAGGTTCCAGTGCTCGACGGTGCCGTCGGGCGAGACGAACTTGCGGCCGCGGTCCTCGATGTATTTCCAGGAGCCGTCCTTGCAGCGTACACGGTAGGTCGTGGCGTAGTTGCTGGCCTTGGCGTACTGGGCGAGCGCGTCGGCGATGCCGTGCTCGCGGTCGTCGGGGTGGGCGAGGCCCACGATGGAGCCGCCGGACGCCTCGATGAGCTCCGCGGGCGTGTCGTAGCCGAGCATCTGGGCGAACTGCTCGCTCACGTACTTGAAGGTGTACATGGGGTCGTCGTTGCTTACCTTGACGCCGCCGGGAAGGGCGTTCGTGATCATGTCGAGCTGCTGCTCGAGCTCGCGGTTTGCCTCCTCGAGCCGCTCCTGGTAGAAGCGCTCGCGCTGCAGGATGTCGTCGATGCTGCGGAAGCCCAGGAAGGCGAAGTGTCCGTCCTCGTCGTAGATCTTGACGATGTGGGCCTGGAAGTGGGAGAGGCCGGCAGCGTTGGGCGTGGTCTCAAAGACGTAGTGGTAATCGCCGGCCGCCTCGAAGCGCTCGCGGATGGTAAGGTAGCTGAGCTCGTGGTTGAAGGCCGCCCGCTGGTCGGGCACGACGAAGTCGGCGGCGTAGCGGGCGACGTAGGCGGTGAACTTTCCGAGGCCGTTCGCCTGCGCGTGGTTGGTCGCCTGGCTAAAGACGATGTCGTAATCGTCGGTGTCCAGGTCGAGGATGAAGGCGATCGTGTAGTCGAGGCTCATCCCGTAGAGGACGCGCTCCTGGTTGCTCCGATGTCGCGGCTGGCTCATGTGAGGTCCATTCTTTCGCCGGTAAAAGACCAGTTTAAGGCTTTGCGACGCCTGTCGCCCCAATTTGGGGTCGGACCCTTCTTTAAGGTTGCCTGCTTTTTGTCTTGCGCCGGGCCCTGTCCGGGCCCCTTTCGCTCAAAAATCTCGCCAATTGTGGGCTTGTATGCGGATGGGTCGAGTAGCAAGGCAATCTCGAATTGCAAAAGCCCAGGTAAACGACTTGTGACGATTCGGGCTACTTGGGCATTTGCGATTGAAGCCCGCAATTGGCGAGTTTTTTGAGCGGGAAGCAATTTGGGGTCGGACCCCAAATTGCTTCTAGCGGTACTGCGCCAGGACCTCGCGCAGGCGCTCGACGCTGATGGGCTTGGCGATGTGGTCGTTCATCCCGGCCTCGCGCGCCGCCCGCACGTCTTCCAGGAAGGCGTTGGCCGTCATGGCGACGATGGGGATGCCGGCGGCGTCGCGCCGGTCGCTGCGCCGGATGGCGCGGGATGCCTCGTAGCCGTCCATCTTTGGCATCATGATGTCCATGAGGATCGCGTCGAACGTCCCGGCCGGCTTGGAGCGGAACGCCTCGACCGCCTCCTCGCCGTTCGCGACGCGCGTCACCTCCGCGCCCTCGTTGCGCAGCAGCTCACGGGCGATCTCGGCGTTGAGCTCGTTGTCCTCCGCCAGTAGGATGCTCATCCCCTCGATCGAGAGGCCCTTGGGCGCGGGGAGCTTCGCGCGGTGAGCGGCCGGGTCGCGGTCGATTTCGAACGGCAGCGTCAGGATAAAGGTGGACCCCACGCCGAGCTCGCTTTGGACCTCGATCGTGCCGCCCATCGCCTCGGTCAGCGCCTTCACGATGGGCATGCCCATGCCGGTTCCCTGGTAGGTGCTTCGCGCGTCGGTGCCCGCCTGGGCGAACGGCTCGAAGATGTGCTTCAGGAACTCCTTGCTCATGCCGATGCCCGTGTCCTCGATGACGAACCGGTACGTGACCCGGTCCCCGTCTATGTCCACGATGCTTTCCGAGCAGCTCACGCTCCCGCCCGGCTTGTTGTACTTCACGCAGTTGTCGACGATGTTCAAGACGACCTGCCGCACGTGGGTGGGGCTGCCGTAGACGTCGGGGAACCTCAGGTTCTCGCCGCCGTCGGTCTGGACGGTCACGCCATGGTCGGCCGCTCGGATGCTTCCTAGCACGAACGCGTCGTGAAAGAGCTCCGTGAGGTTGAATGATTTATGCTCGAGCACGATGGCCCGGTCCTCGATCTTGCTCATCTCGAGGATGTCGTTTATGAGCGTGAGCAGGTGGTCGGCCGCGACCTTGGCCTTGGCGCGGTTCTTGCTCGTGAGCTCGGCGTCGCCCGCGTGGAGGTCGTTGACCTCGATAAGCCCGATGATGCCGTTCAGGGGCGTGCGGATGTCGTGGCTCATGCGCGAGAGGAACGCCGACTTCGCCGCGCTCGCCGCAACGGCCTTGGCCTGCGCGTCGCGCGCACGCCTGAGCGAGCGGGCGAGCACGGCCACAACGGCGCCAAGAAGGGCGACGATGCCCACGGCAAGCGGCGTCTGATAGGTATGGAGGAACTTGGCGAGGTCGGACTGCCCACCGGTATACGAGTAGCGCGAGTAGTTCCCGGCGACGATCTTCTCGCCGGCGTTCGCGATCGCCTTGTTCATGATGCCCAGCAGCTCGGGGCTGCCCTGCCTCATCCAGCACGCGAGTTCGATGCCCTCCGGGAGCTCGGCGGTCTTGAGGCCCGTGAGGTCGGTCTCGTCGCGCAGGGTGTCGAGGGCGTTCGCGGGGATGATGACGCACGAGGCGTCGCCCCTCTTCACGGCGCCGACGCATGCCGCCGCGTCGGCGTGGCGCTGGACCTGGGCCTGCGGGTAGCGCACCGAGACGAGGTTCGCGTTAAAGAGCGACGAGGGGCAGGTCGCGATCGACCCGAGGGCGCCCTGGAGGTCGTCGCCCGCGTAGACGGCGATGAGCGAGGTGGAGCACAGCGTGGAGGACTGAGCGCTGTTGTCCTGCTCGGCAAGCCAGTAATCCTTGGCCACGGGCATGGCGGCGTCGATCTCGCCGGACTGGAGCGCCTTCTCCATGTCGTCGTTCGAGGAATAGGCCCGCGTGCTCACCGTCGCCCCGAAGCGCGACTCGAGCTCGTCCGCGACCGCCGTGAGGGAGCCGTCGAGCTCGCCGTCCGCCCCCTTGTCCGAGAAAGGGAGGACGCCGGAGAGGTAGCCCAAGGTGATCTGCCCGCCGCGGGCGTCGAGCCACGCGCCCTCCTTGGCGGTCAGGCTCGAGGAACCGCTGCCGTCCGTCGAGTAGTGCGTCTTGACCTCGTCGTTGTAGCGCGGGTTGGTACTGCGCAGCGACGTCATCGCCTCGTTGATCTGGTCCATGAGGCCCTGGCGCGACTTGGGCACGACGAAGTAATAGTTGCTCTCGCCCACGCTGAACATCGGCATCGCGTCGCCCGAGGAGAGCGTGTCGTTCATGATGATGGCGTCGACCTCGTCGTCCGCGAGCGCCGAGAAGAGCTCGTTGCCGGTCGCGTAGTAGCGGTAGTCGCAGGTCACGCCCTTGTCGGCGATCCACTGCTGGCCCACCTCGGTCTGCATGACGCCCTGGTTGCAGCCTATGGTGAGGCCGTTCAGGGCGTTGGGGTCGCCCGTAGCGAGGTCGGCGCGGCCGGGCTTGGCGTAGATGTAGTAGTGCTCGGTGCCCTCGGGGTTCGAGGAGAACAGCAGCTTCTGTGCGCGCTCCTCGGTGTAGGAGATGTTGGGCATGAGGTCGATCTCGCCGGCCTCGAGCTTGTCCATGAGCTCCGAGAACGTGCCCGTCACGTATTCATAGCGCCATGCGGGGGCGTAGTAGGAGAGCGTCTGGAGGTACTCGTAGCCCCAACCGCTCTGGTACTCGCCGGGCGTGCCGCTCTGGAAGCCCTGGTTGTCGAGCAGCCAGCCCACTTTGACGGTCTGGGCGCCCGTTTGGTCCTGCGCTGCTGAAGGGGCTTGGGAGTTCGTGCTGTCGGCGGGCTGCCCGTAGGCGCGCGACGATGCGGGGAGCGCCGCCAGCGCGGCGGCGAGGGCAAGGGTCGCGACCAGGGCGGTCGCGACGCGGGTACGGCGGCGATGTGGGCGAGCGGATGGATCCAAGGCGGTTCCTCGTGCGTTGGCTCAGGTGCGGGGGCGACCTATAAAAAATAGCACTAAGAGAGCGGGTTCTAGCTGGGCGTTCGATTGTCTTGGCGGGCGGGTTTGCCGAGGGGCGGGCGATCGCGTTCGCGGCGGCTCCTATCGGGGGCGGCCCGTTGCGTTCGCCGCGGCGCGTCGCTTTAGTCGTCTATGATCGCGTAGTTGTTCTTGCCGGCCGTCTTGATGCCGTACATGGCGCGGTCGGCGTGACGGATGAGCTTCTCGGCCTCCACGCGCTCGGCCACGGGCTTGTAGTGCGCGCCGACGCTCACCGTGATGGCGAGCTCGCTGGAAGCCACGAGCTCGAGGACCTTCTGCAGGCGGCGCTCGAGCTCCTCGCGCGTGATGCCCTTGAGCGCGACGAAGAACTCGTCGCCGCCGTAACGGGCCACGATATCGTCCGCGCCGGGTGCGATTCCCTTCTTGAGGTGGGCCGCCGCGGTCTGGAGCACCTCGTCGCCCTTGAGGTGGCCGTAGACGTCGTTGACGCGCTTGAAGTCGTCGATGTCGACCATCGCCACGCTGAGGGACGCCCCGTCGTGGGCCGCGCGATTCACGAGGACGGGCAGGCGCTCGTCGAGGTAACGGCGGTTGGAGAGCTGCGTGAGGGCGTCGGTGTAGACCTTGTGGTTGTAGTTCGTGATGCGATCCACGAAGTCGTTGTTGCCAAAGGCGGAGAGAAGCACGTTGTCGTTCGAGGCAGTGACGACCTCGAGGACGAATTTGCGGCCCTCCACGAGGACGGGCTGGGCAACCACGTGGTAGATGTCCTGGTCGATGAACTCGAACTTGGAGTAGCGGGCCTCGTCGATGAAGCAGCGGGAGGAGACGCAGTTCTCGCAGCGACCGGTCTTGTTCCACACGTGGTAGCAGCCGTCGGCCTGGGCGGTGAACTTACCGTCGTGGAGGTTGTAGACGACCATGTTGATGGGGTCGACGAGGCGCACGACGTCGAAGAGCTCGGACGTCGATGATATGAGCTTCTCGAGCTGCTCTTTTGTGAAGGAAATCTCGTGCGCCATGGTGCTCCCGTGCTCTCCGCGGTAAATGGTCAAGTAATGGCAGCGTACCCGCGTGGGAGGGGGTATGGAACGGGGAATTCCGCGGACGGTGCTCAGGGGAGGGGGATGGCCGAGAGCGGACCATGCCCACCCGTTGGGAATTTTTGGGTTTGCCCAGCTGGGCGTTGCGGGGAAGGACGGGTGGGTATGGTCGATTTTGGGCGAGGCGTTATTGGTGGGCCCGCTCGAGCTCGCGGACGTCGCCGTTCCCGTGGTCGACCTTCACGGTCTCGACGGCCGAGACGTCGCCGCCCTCGAGCCTGAACTCGGTGAGCACGAGGTCCATGGTCTGGGGACCGTCTTGGGATTTGAGCCGCACGGTGAGCGTGGAGCCGTCGCGGGCAACGGACTCGATCTGCGCCCCGGGGACGGAACCGCCCGCGAGCTGCAGCTGGATAAAACCGTCGCGGGGTGCCCAGGCCTCTCCGGGCATGGCGACGACGGCCCCGCCGGATACCTGCGCGGTGAGCACGGCGAGGGAATCGTCCTGGGTCGCGGTCCAGCTCTCGGCCGGGACCTCGCCCGAGCGCCCGCACCCGCCCGCGCAAACGGCGCCCGCCGCGCAGACGGCGCCCGCGATGAACGACCTTCTCGTCAAGCCCATGCCCGCCTCCGCCGCAAAAATCGGGGGACAGGTTCGAAAAGCTTCCAAATGGAAGGAAAACGGACCTGTCCCCAAAAGCTTCCAAATGACAAAATTTGGGGACAGGTTCGAAAA
This sequence comes from Atopobium sp. UBA6362, assembly GCA_002440065.1. Classification (GTDB taxonomy): domain Bacteria; phylum Actinomycetota; class Coriobacteriia; order Coriobacteriales; family Atopobiaceae; genus Paratractidigestivibacter. The sequence continues at coordinate 9,085 of DJRK01000046.1, forward strand.
TTACTCATTTGAGTAAAAAACG
>DJRK01000046.1:9136-11884 GCA_002440065.1 Atopobium sp. UBA6362
ACCTGTCCCCAAAAGTGCTCACAGCTAGTCCATGACGACCCAGGCCCAGGTGCCGTCGCCGTCGTCGATGTCCATGGGCGCGAGCGCGACGAAGCCCTCGCGGCGGGTCTCGGGCACGACGATGTGACAGACCTCCGCCTCGACGGGGCTGCGGCCCAGGGTCTTCTCGGGGAGGTCGATCCAAACGTTGCCCACGAGCTCGGAGCTCAGCTCCTCGCCCGGCCTGCCGTCGACCGTGAACGAGCCGAGGACGCAGCGCTGCGGCTCGCCCCAATCGAACCCGTCGAGCGCCTCGGCGAGGGCGTCGTAAGCCTGCGCGAGCTTCTTGACCTGTGCGTTGCCCATTGCAATTCCCCCTTTTGCGGCGGTGCCGCTTCGTTGGAAAACCACTTTGAACGGAGTATGCTCGCAAGCCTCGGGGGAGGGCGCGCCCCGCGCCGCGTGCGTTCGAAAATAGTCGGTAGTCGGCGTTCGGGGGCGGTTTGCGGCTGATCCGCCCTTGGCGTCTGCACCAAATGTCGACAAACACGCCCGCCGGGATGCGCCTCTCATGCCCGTAACCTGGGCTTTATGCGGAGATAGTTGCGAGCGTTTCCAGTTGACGTAAACTAAATCGATTGAACATTTATCGAGAGGAACTTCGTTAATGGCTCGAAAGCTCAGCGAAGAAGAGCGCAATACCATCACCTATCTCACGAGCGAGCTGTGTTCCGCGCTGCCCGCGCACCTGCGCGGACACGCCGGGACGATCGCGAGCTCGCTCGTGCGGATTCCCCGTCCGCAGGTCACCATGCGCGACATCAACCGCATCGTCGGGCGGATCGGCGAGCACAAAGAAGAGCTCAGGACTGCCATCCGCCAGCATGCCCTGACGCGCGTCGAGGCGCCCGAGGGCGAGCCTGAGGCGTTCGTCCTGCGCGTGCCTGAACCGGGTGAGGCGGCGGAGGTGCCGGCCGTGGGCGAGGATTCCGGCGAGAGCGACGCGGGGCAGGCCGCTGCCGAACAGGGTGCCGCGGACCGGAGCGTCGTCGACGGCACGGGCGCTTCCGCCGAGGGCGCGGCGCCGGCTGGTTCGCCCATGGAGGGCGACCCGGCGGTTGTGCCCGATCCGGCCCCCGCGTCCGCTGCCGAGAAGCCCAAGCCCACCCGCAGGCGTCGTCGCCGCGTGGGCGACCGGGCGGGCATGAAGGCCGGGGCTCCCCAGGCGGAGCCCTCATCCGAAGACACGTCAAAGGCGGTGGATGCGGCCGAGGCGCTGCCGGCGAGCGGGCCCACGACCGACGGCCCCGCGGACGAGCCCGCGGAGGTCCCGGTGCCCGACGCGCAGCCTGCCGCGACCGAGGCCCCCGTTGCCGAGAAGCCCCGCCGCCGGACGCGCCGCTCGCATAGGAAGGCTGCCGCGAAGAGCGAGGCGCCGGCGAAGGATTCCGCAAACAAGCCGCAGGTGGCGGCTGGCGCGGCGACGGCTCCTGAGTCCGTCCCGGCGTCCGTAGCCGCCCCTTCGGAGCAGGAAGCGGCGTCCGTGAACGAGGCCGGCAAGGCCGCTGCCGCCCAGGCCGTCTCCGTCCCTGACCGGCCTGAGCAAGATCCTCAGCCCGCGCCCGTGCAAGAGCCCACGCCCGCGCAGGAATCCGCGGCGGAACCCAAGCCCCCCGTGGCCGCGCTCCCCGCGCCTGCCGAGAACGCCCCCGCCCCCAAGCCCGCGAACGGCCGAGGCGGCAACCGCGGCGGCCGCAACCAGCGTCGCGGCAACGGCTCCCGGCGCGGCCAGTCCGGCAACGGCTCGGGCGACGGCGCTTCTTTGTCCGAGGTCCCCTACGTCCGCCGCGGCGGCGAGGCCGAGGCCGAGCTCCGCCAGCGCATCGTCGCGCTCGACCAGCGCTTCTGGATGAACGGCTGGCTCCTCTCGCACCCCGGCGCCTTCGCGTTGTACGAGAAGGAGCTCACGGCGCTGAACGATTTTCTTGCCAACGGCACGCTCGTGGGCGAGCTCACCCGCCGTCAGCTCGCCTACCAGATGGGCGGCGACGAGAAGTTCTTCGAGTACGGCTCCGACGGCTTCAAGCTGCTGCGCGCCATGGGCGTCGAGGACCTGATCCGCCACCGACCCATGCCCAAGGCCGACCTGCTCTACCACGCGCCGCGCCGCCGCAAGCACATGCGCGTCCTCGTGACCGAGAACCTCGACCCCTGGCTCGACGTGCGCGACCTCATGTACGAGGACGGCCGCTCGCAGATCCTGGGCGAGCGCATCCACGCCGTGGTCCTGGGCGGCGGCATGCCCGTGCTCGAGACGAACCGCCTGCACCTCCTGCTCGACACCCTGGGCGCCGACTCCTACGAGGTGCTGTACTGGGGCGACATCGACCGCGCCGGCTTCGACATCTTCCTCAAGCTCCAGGCGCTTCTTGAGGGGAAGTTCGAGGTCAAGCCGTTCGTGCCGGCCTACCAGCTCATGTGCGACCGCGCGATGGAGCGCTTCCCCGACCCCAAGGACAACGAGAAGACCGGCCAGGTGAACATCGAGGTTCCCGACCCCTCGCCGGTCCTCGAGGGGCTCACGCCCGAGGCAGCCGACTACGCCCGCGCCGTCGTGGAGAACTGCTCGCTCGTGCCGCAGGAGATCCTGACCAAGCGCGACCTGTGACAAAATTTGGGGACAGGTTCGCTTTTTACTCATTTGAGTAATTTTCGAACCTGTCCCCAAAAAGCTTTCATTTGGAAGAAAAACGAACCTGTCCCCAAAGT
>DJRK01000054.1:0-563 GCA_002440065.1 Atopobium sp. UBA6362
GCCGAGTACACCGAGCAGATCAAGGCCGACTCGTTCCTTACCGACGACGAGGTCGACGCGATCAAGAAGACGCTCTAAGCCCTCGTCCTTTAGCATCCTTCTGGAAGCGCCCTTCGTGTAAACGAGGGGCGCTTTTCTTGTTGCCGGCTCGTCTCGTCCTTATCAATACTTTGCATAGGTTATTGACTCAGCGTTATGTTTCATAAAGAATAACGTGCAGGTCAGACCCTGTGTTTCCGTGAGCAAAAGTACGGTCAACGGCGGAACCCGTCCGCTCACGGAATAGCGTCGACCCCTAGGTTCTTGCACTTGTAAGATTTTATTATCGGAAAAGGCTGAACCTCTATAAAAGGGGGAAGGACATATGGAGAGGCTCAAGGAGGTCGGTCGTCCCGTCAAGCGCGTGGACGCCGCCGACAAGGTCACGGGACGAGCGAAGTTCACCGATGACCTCTGCCCCAAGCCGTGCTTGGAGGCAAAGCTGCTGCATGCCACGATCGGCAACGGCAAGGTCTTGTCGATCGACGCGAGCGAGGCGCTCAAGGTCCCGGGCGTCGTGGCCG
>DJRK01000054.1:659-1033 GCA_002440065.1 Atopobium sp. UBA6362
GTGCGCATCTACGGCGACAACATCGCCGTCGTCGTGGGCGAGGACACCGTCGCCTGCGACCGCGCGCTCAAGCTCATCAAGGTCGAGTACGAGGAGTACCCCGTCGTCTACGACGCGATCGAGTCCATGAAGGGCACGAACCCGCCCGTCCAGGAGCGCAAGCCCGACAACATCGTCGCGCACACCCTGGCCCGTACGCCCGAGGACAAGCTCGCCGAGGCCGGCTACAAGACGGTCGAGGAGGCCCTCGAGGACCCCAAGTACCACCACGTGAAGATCCATACCGAGAGCCGCGAGCAGTCCCAGGTCCACATCGAGACCTGCGTCTCCTACTGCTACGAGGAGGGCGGCAAGCTCGTCTGCGTCTCCTCGAC
>DJRK01000054.1:1115-5478 GCA_002440065.1 Atopobium sp. UBA6362
TCAAGCCCTACATCGGCGGCGGTTTCGGCACGAAGCAGGACGTGCACTACGAGCCCCTGAACGCCTGGGTCTGCAAGCAGCTCGGCGGCCGCTGCGTCAAGCTCGAGCTCACGCGCGAGGAGCTGTTCTGGGACACCTCCGGCCGTCAGCCCAAGACCTTCGACATAGAGTGCTCCTACGGCGACGACATGCGCCTGCACGCCCGCAAGATCGTGGGCTACTCGAACACCGGCGGCTACGTCCACCACGGCCACGCGCTCGTGCTCAACTCCGTGAACTCCTTCCGCTGGCTGTACCATTCCCAGGAGGTCGCGACGCACTCCGAGGCCTACACCATCCACACGAACGGCCCGCACACGGGCGCCATGCGCGCCTACGGCGTGCCCGAGGGCAACTGGGCGGCCGAGTGCCTCATGGGCGACATCGCCTACGACAACGGCTGGGACGGCGTCGAGTTCAGGCTCAAGAACGTCTACACGGACGCCTTCGTCGACGAGTTCACGCCCGGCGGCGTGATCGCCGCCCACACCTGCGCCATTCCCGAGTGCGTCGAGAAGGGCAAGGCCTATATCGAGTGGGACAAGAAAAAGAAGGAGTACGCGAACGAGACCGGCCCCATCCGCCACGGCGTGGGCGTGTCCTTCTTCGTGTACAAGACCGCCGTCGCGCCGTTCGCGCTCGAGACCGCCACGGCTGCCGTGACCCTCAACCAGGACGGCACCGTGCAGCTCCAGATGGGCGCGACCGAGATCGGCCAGGGCGCCGACACGGTCTTCTCGCAGATGGCGGCCGAGGCGATCGGCCTGCCCTTCGAGGACATCCACGTTGTCTCCTTCCAGGACACCGACGTCACGCCCTACGACTCCGGCGCCTACGCCTCCCGCCAGACCTACGTCTCCGGACAGGCGGTCAAGAAGGCCGGCGAGGTGCTGCGCCGCAAGATCCTCGACTACGCGCGCCGCATCTACCCCAACGCGCAGGGCGAGCTCGACATCAAGGACCGCTGCATCGTCGATTGCCTGGGCCACAGGGTGGCCGACATGGCGTCGTTCGCGCTCGAGGCCTACTACAACCTCGACGCCGCCGACCAGCTCCACGCGCACGAGACCGTGAACGTGCACACGAACGCCATCGCCGGCGGCTGCACCTTCGCCGACGTCACGGTGGACATGCCCTTGGGCAAGGTCACGGTGAACAAGATCATCAACGTGCAGGATTCCGGCACGCTCATCAACCCCAAGCTCGTCGAGCAGCAGATCCACGGCGGTATGGCGCAGGGCATCGGCTACGGCCTCTTCGAGGAGCTGCAGGTCGACCCCAAGACCGGGCGCGTCCTCAACCCGACGCTGCTGGACTACAAGATCCCCACGACCATGGACCTGCCCGACCTCAAGGCGGACTTCGTCGAGAAGCCCGACCCCACGGGCCCCTACGGCAACAAAGCCGTGGGCGAGACCCCGGCGATCAGCCCCGCCGCCGCCATCCGCGACGCCATCCTGGATGCGACCGGCTGCAAGTTCTACGTCGAGCCCATGACGCCCCAGCGGCTGTTCGAGGGCTTCAAGAAGGAGGGACTCATCTGATGTACGACATCGAATCCCTGTACGAGGCCACGAGCGTCGACGATGCCTGCCGCGCCTTGGCCGAGGACCCCGAGGCCGAGGTCATCGCGGGCGGCACGGACGTCCTCGTGAAGCTTCGCGAGGGCAAGGGCGCCCCCGCCCATCTCGTGTCCATCCATGAGCTGCACGACGAGCTCGACGGCGTGACGCTGTCTGAGGACGGTACCGTCGAGATCGGCCCCATCACCTGGTTCCACCACGTGACCACGAGCCCCGTCATCCAGGCGACCGTGCCCACGCTGGGCGAGGCCTGCGATACCCCCGGCGGCCCGCAGCTGCGCGTCTCCGGCACCATCGGCGGCAACATCTGCACGGCGGCGACGTCTGCCGACTCCGCCTCCACGCTCTTTGCCTACGGCGCCCTTCTCGACGTGAAGAGCGCCCGCGGCGAGAGGACCATCCCCATCGAGGAGTGGTACGCGGGCCCGGGCCGTTCCCACAAGGCCCAAGACGAGCTCCTGGTAAAGATCCGCATCCCCAAGGATCGCTACGAGGGTTTCACCGGCTATTACTTCAAGTACGGCAAGCGCCGTGCCCTCGAGATCACCACGATGGGCTGCTGCTGCCTCGTGAAGCTCGCGGCCGATAAGTCGACCATCGACGACATCCGCCTGGCCTTCGGCGTCGCGGGCCCCACGCCCATGCGCGCCATCGAGGCCGAGGACGCCGTCAGGGGCCTTCCCGTCTCCGAGGCGGCCGAGAAGATCGGCGAGCTCGCCGCCGCCTGCACGAACCCGCGCGACAGCTGGCGCGCCTCCAAGGAGTTCCGTCTCCAGCTCATCAAGGAAATGTCCAAGCGCTCCCTCATTGAGGCAGCACGTAGGGGAGGGGCAGATATCTAATGGACATGAAGATCCTCAAGTGCACCGTCAACGGCAAAGAGGTGCAGGTGGGCTACGACCCCCGCGAGTCCCTGCTCGACACCCTGCGCAACCGCCTCGGCCTCACGAGCGTCAAGCGCGGTTGCGAGGTGGGCGAGTGCGGCGCGTGCACCGTCCTTATCGACGGAGTGGCGACCGACACCTGCCTCTACCTCACGGATTGGGCCCAGGGCAAGACCATCGTGACCGTCGAGGGGCTGCAGGCGCCCGACGGCACCCTGAACCCCGTCCAGCAGGCCTTCATCGACGAGTTCGCCGTCCAGTGCGGCTTCTGCATCCCGGGCATCATCATGAGCGCCATGGAGATGGTGAACTCCGGCAAGACCTACACGCGCGAAGAGATCCGCAAGAACCTCTCGGGCCACCTGTGCCGCTGCACGGGCTACGAGAACGTCATCAACGGCGTCGAGAAGGCCATCGAGATCGTCCACGGCAAGTGCGGCGCGTAAGCGAGCGCTCAAGCTAACGTCGTCGTAGCGGAAGTTCAAAGACGAGTCCCGTTTCCCGGCAACCCGCTTTACGCGAGGAGCCCAAGGAAGCGGGGCTTCGTGGTTTATGACAAAAACGACTTTGTGGCAAAGTGGGATGCCAAACGCACTTACATTCAACGTTGGGGTTCCACGGACTTGCGAGAGGGCGAGGCGGAATAATGAGCGCGGACGTAGAAGAGCTTCTCGCTGGAGAGTCGCAGACCGCCGAGTACAAGGTCGAGCGCCCCGCCAGCGCGAAGAGCTACATAAAGACCGTCGTTGCCTTCGCCAATGCTCGCGGCGGCACCCTGGTCTTCGGCGTTGACGACAAGACGCGCGAGGTCCTCGGCGTCCCTGACGAGAAGGTTTTCCAGGATGCCGATGCCATAGCCAATGCTATCGCGGACTCGGTTGAGCCGCCCGTGCTTCCCGAGATTACGGTCAAGAGCGTCCAGGGCAAGAGCCTCATCTTGGTCGAGGTGCCCGTTGGTAGGAGGTGCCCCTACTACGTCAAATCCGAGGGTCTCGAGGCTGGCGTGTATGTACGCATGGGCTCCACCACGCGCCATGCCGACCTCGAGTGGTCCCGCATGCTGAGCCAGGAGTGCGCCCAGGGCGGCTATGACCGTCTGCCGCGTCGCGGCTTTGCGGTAACGGGCGACGAGATAGACGCCTTGTGCGAGAGAATGTACGAGGTCGCGGTCTCTCGCGCCTCAGAGGAGAGGCGCGCCGCCATCCGGCGCGTGACCAAGGCCCAGCTGCTCTCGTGGGGCCTGCTCTACGAGCGCAACGGAGAGATCTTACCAACGAACGCCTTCCTCATCCTGACGGGCAACCCCGAGGTCGTGCGGCCGCTGCAGTGCGCCGTCTTCAAGGACGACTCCCGGATGGTCTTCCTCGACAGGCGCGACATCGCGGGTGACCTCATGGCTCAGATCGACGGCGCCTATCTCTATGCGCTGGAGAAGATGAATATGGGGGCCGACCTGGGCGGCGTTGTGCGCAAGGACGTCTACGAGATTCCCGGGTGGTCGGTGAGGGAGATTATCACCAATGCTGTGCTGCATCGCTCCTACATTGAGCGCTCCTCCACGCAGGTGGCGCTCTATGCCGACCGCCTTGAGGTGAGCTCTCCCGGCGGCATCGTGCGCGGCTTCACGCTCGAACGTGCTTTGTCCGGCGAGTCACGGCCCAGAAACGAGGCTCTGGCGCAGGCATTTCTGTACATGGGTCTCATCGAGAGCTGGGGCAGCGGCATCCCGCGCGTGAGGCGTGAGCTTGTCGAGGCGGGGCTTCGCGAGCCGGAGTTCCTGGACATCGACGGCCTCATGCGCGTGAACCTCTGGCGCCCGACCACCGATCAATTTGCGGCCCGCTTGCGGGGAGAAGA
>DJRK01000054.1:5529-10491 GCA_002440065.1 Atopobium sp. UBA6362
GGACCGCTTGAGGACCGCTTGGGACCGCTTGAGGACCGCTTGGAATCGACGGGGACCGATAGGGAGCTTCAGATAGTTGCTTACCTGCGACGTTCTGGGTCTGCATCAGCACCGAAATTAGCGGAATATCTGGGCGTGACAGACAGCTATGTTAGAAAACTGCTGCGCAGATTAGTCGAAAAGAGCGTTGTCGTAAAGATTGGCGATAACCGTTACGCCCGCTATGAATTACCACAGGAGTAGGACAGGAGCGAAACTACGACGCTTGGGAATCTGGTTGGCTAGTCCTTCTGAAGAGGAGACGAGGGTGCCGGTACTGGCTATCGAGAGCTACCCGCACACCGAGGACAAGTTCAGTGCGTTTGACGGCTAAGGCAAACGTTGCCGGCTTCCCGTCTAGCGTGCTTAAGGGCGGGAAGCCGTGGGTTATCGTAAGCTCTGCGTCTTCGAATCAGGCTTTCGATCGGGACGGCGTTCATGTTCAACCCGAGAGATGGACGGTCGTGGCTGACGATTTGGACGCTCTATTTGCGAGCTACGACGGTTCTTCCGTTCCTCGCGAAGATGACTTTGCGCTCCTCGTGAGTAGCGAGGAGATATAGGTGGCGTTCCGATGATGGCTGTCATATCCGGGCGCTAGCGACGTATATCGAGCCAAGTTGGGCTCGGTATGCGTGATAACGAGACCCAGCGAGCCCTCGGCCCCTTCTCGTCTACGTCCAGCTCACGATGATCGTGGAATCGTCGAGTGCGGCGCCCTCGGAAGAGGCCGCCTCCTGGCCGATCTTCACGTCGAAGCCAAAGCGCGTGAGGTCGTTCACGAACTTCGCGACCTTCGCGCTGAAGGTGTTCAGCAGACGGTTGACCTCCATGGGGGAGAGCACGTCCTGCTCGCGGCTGTAGATAACGGCGCAGATGGCGTCCGCGACCCGCGTGTTGCTGTTGGAGAGCAGGTCGTTGTAGAAGGAGTTGCCCGTGCCGTCGCCGTCCAGCTCGCCGGGGGCGAACTTCACGGCAAGCGAGGTGTTCCCGTATTTTGCGTACATGCGGATGCGGGTGTTCGTGCGCGCCATGGCGTTGCGCGTGGCCCAGGACATTGCGTTCTCGGCCAGGGTATCGGCCTCGGCGTGCTCCTCGCCGGGCTTCGCCTGCGACGCGATCTGACGTGCCTCGGCGGCGCGAATCATATCGAGCATGGGTCCTCCTCTCGTCCTCGCCGTCGCGGCCGTGGGAGTCCTTCTTTGCGGGGGCCGGGACCGATCGAGGCGACCTGGGGTTTGGGTTTCCAAAATCAGGCCATATAATAAAGCTATCTATTGAGTATTCTACGCACGAGGGGCCCCTTACATGAATGCGAAGGTTCAGGCGATGGTCACGTTGGCCGACTTTCTGGGCGAGGCGCTCGGGTCGTCGACCGAGGTGGTCGTCCACGACCTCTCGCGCCCCGAGGGCTCGGTCGTGAAGATCGTGAACGGCCACGTCTCGGGCCGCAACGTGGGCGCCCCCGCCACGGAGTTCGCCCGCGCCCTTGCCGAGAAGTACGCCGACTCCGACCTCAACTACGTCTCGGACTACGTGTGCAAGACCGTCGACGGGCGCCCCCTGCAGGGCTCGACGCTCTTTATCCGCGACGAGGGCCGCATCGTGGGGCTTCTTTGCGTGAACATCGACCCCAAGCCGTTCCGCGATCTCGAAGACGCCCTTAAGTGCTTCATGGAGGCCTACCGCCACGGCGGTTCGGAGGAGTGCCGCGAGTCGAACCTCGACGTCATCAGGAGCGCCTATAGCGCCTCGAGCGTGGAGACGCTCTCGATCGGCCCGGCCGATGCCGGCGTCGCCGAGCAGGTTCGCTCGCTTCTGGGCTCCATCGGCAGGACCCCGAGCGAGCTCGACCAGGAGGGCCGCCTCGACGTCATGCGCAGGCTCGAGCGGGCGGGCGTGTTCCTCATCAAGGGCGCCGCAGCGGACGTGGCGGCCGAGCTGCGCATCTCGGTCCCGAGTGTCTATCGCTACCTGCAAAAGATCCGCCGGGAGAATTCCTAGCAGCTCGGGCGGGCCCGGTTTGGGAATACTCTAAGCTGCCTGTCGCACAAGCCTTGGGAGGGCGATCGTCATGGGGCTTCACTGCACCGATTGCGTGTTCAGCGAGTTCACGTTGAACGACAAGAACGGCACGTACCAGGGGTCCTGTAGCCGCGGCTACACCCTCACGGACCCGCACGTCCGCGAATCGCCGGCGAACCACTTCGCCGCCGACCCGTCGGCCCTCGTGCCCACGATCGACCCCTTTGGCAAGGAGTACCTGCGAAAATCGAACGTCTGCGAGCGCTTCGTGAGTCCCAAGGACCTGCCGAACGCGAAATAGAGAGGACCCTGCCTTGTCGCAAAGCCACGCGAAGAACCCCGCCGAGCACAACGCGAAGCTCGCCCACACGCTCCAGGTGGGCATGTATTTCTTGGTGGCGCTTCTTGCCATCTACGTTTTCTTCAGCATTACCGGCCTCGGTACCAGCGCGAATATCAGCAATGCGTTCGTCGCCTTCGCCTTCATCGTGCTCATCGTGATGCCGCGCGAGTTCCCGGAGGGCTCGGCCGCCGATGCGGCGATGCCCAAGACCACGAAGTTCCTCGGAGGCCTGGGCGCGCGCATCACGACCACGTACTTCGCCTGCGAGCTCGTCGCGGCGGCGCTCTTCATCGGCGTTGTGCACGAGACCCCGCTCTTCTCGTTCTTCGTCCAGGCGGGAATCTACGTCGTCTACCTCTTCTATGTGGCGTACCAGTCCAACTCCATCTCGTCGGACACCCCCGAGGCCCGGGCCGCCCAACGCGGCAAGAGGACCGGGGAGGAAGCCATGCCGTCCATCCTGCACCAGGCCTCTGAGCTCGCCTCGGTCGCAAAGGGGACGCGCTTCGAGCAGGACGCGGCGCGCATCGAGCGCAGGCTCGCCAAGGGGCCGCGCGAGTCGTATCAGGGAACGGCTGAGCTCGAGCAGCAGATGTCGGCCTTCCTGTACGAGTTCACGACCCTGCTCAAGGAGAAGGGCGACGAGGAGCTCATGGAGGACTGCGCCCGCATCCTCCTCGACCTCGCCGACCAACGCAACAAGATCTGCTCCTAGCCGACCGACGCGTGCCAGGCGCGGGCCAATGGGTTTCTTGGCAAAGAGGGGCCGCCTAACCATTCCGCGATTGGCGCGAATCGGTTAGGCGGCCCTTTTGTCTATGGGTCGTATCTACAGGTCGTAGAGCGCGCTGAACTTCTTGGTGAGGTAGTCGGTGTAGTACGTGGCGTCGAACTTCTCGCCGCACGCGTCCTGGATGAGCTCGGGCGTGTCCTTCGAGCGGCCCCAGCGCCAGATGTTCTCGCGCAGCCACTCCCTCACGGGCGCGAGGTCGCCGGAGGCGCACACGGCGTCGAAGTCCATCCCGCCGCGGACCATGGCCGCCTTGAGCTGCGCGCCGATCGCGCTGCCAAAGGCGTACGTGGGGAAGTAGCCGAGCGACCCGTCCGACCAATGGGTGTCCTGCAGGCAGCCGTCGGTGTAGTTGGGGACGTCGACGCCCAGGTACTCCTTGTATTTCTGGGCCCAGAGACCGGGGACGTCGGCCGCCTTCGCCTCGCCCGAGAAGAGCAGCTGCTCGATCTCGTAGCGCACGAGGATGTGCAGGGGATAGGTGAGCTCGTCGGCGTCGCAGCGGATGAGGCAGGGCTCGGCGCAGTTCTCGGCGAGGAAAAGCTGGTGCGGCGTCACGCGGCCGAACTGCCCCGGGAAGCGCTTGCGCAGCACCTGGAGCAGGGGCCCGGCAAAGGCCTCGCTGCGGCCCACGATGTTCTCGAAGAAGCGCGACTGGGCCTCGTGCATGCCCATGGACGTGCCGCCTGCGAGCGACGTGAACTGGTAAGCGGGGTCGACGCTCTGCTCGTAGAGCGTATGGCCGCCCTCGTGCAGCATGCTGAACACGTTGGAGAGGACGTTTGCGGGATAGACGTGGCTCGCGATGATCACGAAGCCCGCGGAGGGACCGCCGGTGAAGGGGTGCTCGGTGCGGCCGACCCACAGCGCGTCCTTGTCGACGCCCTCAAGGTCCATGAGGTCCTCGGCGAGCGCCCACTGGCGCGCCTCGTCGAAGGTCCCGTCGCACACCTCGTGGCTCGGCATGTGGCGGCTGGCCATGCAATCGGCGAGCAACGGCACGACGCAGTCCTTGACCTGGGCAAAGAAGGGGTCGTAGAACGCCCGGCTCGCGCCGTGCTCGAACTCGTTCAGCCAGACGTCGTAGGGGTCGGACGAGGCGTCCTTCGCGGCCGCCATGTGGCGCATGGCCTCGACGATGCGGTCGAGGTAGGGCTCGAAGCTCGCCCAGTCGTTCGCCGCCTTCGCTCGGCGCCAAACGTCGTTCGCCTCGATGGTGAGGCGGCTGAAGGCGGCCTGCTCCTCGGCGGGCACGTCCATGAGGGAGGCGCGGTCGCGCGACAGGATTTTCGCCTGGGCCATGCGCGTCTTGCCCATGAGCTCGGGCTGCTCGCCCAGGCGCTGGAGAAGCGGGCCCACCTCCGGGGCGCACAGCGTGCGGATGCGCTCCTCCTCGAGGACCGAGCTCGCCTCGCCGCGCGCCTCGGTGGCCTTGGCGGGGTCGATGACGGGGCCGAGCGAGCCGATCTCGTTGATCGCGTAGCGCAGGGCAAAGAGCTTCTTCTCGAGCGCGTCGAACTGCGCGATGTCTGCGCGGGGGTTGGGAAGCGCGGCGTTGAGGTCGGCGGTCACGGGGTTGTCTGCCATGGGTGCTCCTCTGGAATTCAAGCGCGCCCGGCGGCGCGCGGTTACGGTCTGCCCTCCAGTTTACCCACCCGTGGAGGGGCGTTGGGCGCGTTTGCGGAACGGTACGTGTCGCCAGCGGGGCCATTTGCGTCCAAGACGTCGCATCGCGCCCCCGCGCCGATATAGTGGAGACAAAAAA
>DJRK01000054.1:10497-10667 GCA_002440065.1 Atopobium sp. UBA6362
CGCGGCGGGAACGAGAAGGGAATCCCATGCAGGCAGTGCTTGGAATCGATGTAGGAGGCACGAGCATCAAGGCGGGCCTCTTCACCCCCGCGGGCGAGCTGCTCGAGGAGCGAAGGATAAAGACGCCCGCCCTGGTGGACGAGGGGGCGTTCGCGCTCGTGACCGGCGGC
>DJRK01000054.1:10675-16130 GCA_002440065.1 Atopobium sp. UBA6362
CTCGACATCCCCGGCCCCGTCGCGGACGACGGGACCGTCGGGTTCCTTCCCAACATCCAGCTCGACCCCGAGGGCCTCGTGGGCGCGATCGGCTGCGCGTTCCCCAACGCCTCGGTCGCCTTCGTGAACGACGCGAACGCCGCCGCCCTCGGCGAGATGTGGGCGGGCTCCGCGCACGGGGCGTCGAGCTTCGTTCTCATCGCCTTGGGCACGGGCGTGGGCGCCGGGGTGGTCGTGGGCGGAAGGCTCGTGGCGGGCGCCCGCGGCGCCGGAGGGGAGATCGGCCACATCACCGTGAACCCCGCCGAGGAGCGGACCTGCGGCTGCGGGCGCAAGGGCTGCCTCGAGCAGTACGCCTCCGCGAAGGGCGTGGTCAGGCTCTACCTCGCCGAGTGCGAACGCCGCGGCGTCGCCCCCGCGCCCGTCGAGCACGAGACCGACACGCTCACGGTCTTCCGCGCCCTCGAGTCGGGCGACGAGTGCGCAAAGCTCGCCGTGGACACGATGTGCGAGTACCTGGCGCAGGCCATGTCGCAGGTGAGCTGCGTCATCGACCCGCAGCTCTACCTCATCGGCGGGGGCGTCGCGGGAGGTTTCTCCGCCTTTGCGCCCGAGCTCAGGCGCCGCTTCGCCGCACATGCCCTGTCTACCTGCAAGGATGCGCGCATCGAGGCCGCGAGCCTCGGGAACCAGGCGGCGATGTACGGCTGCGCCTACGAGGCCCTGAGGCTTCGCCGGGAGCAGGGGCTCGACTAGGGACGCACTCCACGAACCGTTCATAAAGCAACGTTCATCCATGAAATCATACCGTTGGTCGAATTCTCGGCCAACGGTGGTATTCTTAGAGTGTTTGAGAGCGGCGTCCGATGCGCCGCGTGCCGTCTGAGCCAGGAGGATTCCTTATGAGCGATTTCGTCACCGCGTCCCATGTTTTTCTCGACTGCAACGCCTCTACCGTCGACGAGGCCCTGCGTTTCTTCGCGGACAAGGCCGTGGAGCTGGGCTGCGCCGGCGACGCCGAAGCTGTCTACGAGTCCTTCAAGGCCCGCGAGGCCGAGGGCACGACGGGCATGACCGGCGGCTTCGCCATTCCTCACGCGAAGACCTCCTCGGTGAAGGACGCCGTGGTCCTCGTCGCCAAGTTCGCCGAGCCCATCGACTGGCCGTCCATGGACGAGAAGCCCGTCGAGTGCGCGATCGCCCTGCTCATTCCCGCGGCCGAGGCCGGTACCACGCACCTGCGCCTGCTATCCAAGATCGCGGTCATGCTTATGGACGCCCACGAGCGCGAGCAGATGCTCACCTGCAACGATGCCCAGAAGCTCGCTTCCCTCGTGAACGAGGGCGTTTCCGAGGACTAACGTCGCTTGTTGGGGCGGTACCCTTTTGGGGTGCCGCCCTTTTTTCATGCGGGGACGGGCAAGAGGCGCAAAGAAAGGCCGGGGCATGGGCATCAAGCTGATCCTTACCGATATAGACGGGACGATTCTTCCCTATGGGCGCAAGACGGTGACCGAGCGTTGCCGCTCGGCCTTTCACGCTGCCATGGATGCGGGCATCCTCGTGGGCCCCGCGAGCGGGCGCTTCTACTCGTGGATCCCCGGGTTCTTTGAGGGGGACGCGTCCTGCTGCTCGACGGCGCTGGCCACCAACGGCTCCCAGGTCTACCTCGACGGCGAGCTCGTCCTGCAGAAGGAGCTCCCGCCCGAGGGCATTCGCCGTGCGATGGACGTGCTCTCCGGTATCCCGGGGACCGGCCTGCTCTTTTTCGAGGGGTCGACACCTTATCTCGTCCAAGGAAGCCGCGATGATCTCATGGAGTGCTTCCCCGGTTACGCAAAGACGTGTCTCGACGCGACTGCCGTTCCCGACTCGAACATCACGAAGGCGAACGTCTTCATCACGGGTGACATGCGACGTACCCGCGAGACGGTCGCACTTCTCAACCGCGAGGTCGACGGCGTCGACTTCGACGTGCCGCAGCCCAAGTTCTCGAACGCGATGCCCGCCGGTTGGAATAAAGGGGCTGCCGTTTCGTGGTTGCTCGAAAGGCTCGGTATCGCCCGCGACGAGGCGGTCGTCTTTGGCGACGCCGGCAACGACCTGCAGATGTTTGCCGCCGTCGAGAACTCGGTCGCCGTGTCGGGGGCGTTGCCGGAGGCGCGCGAGGCGGCCCGCTGGCACATAGGCGCCGTCGAGGACGACGCCGTCCCCGCCGCGATCGAGGCGCTCGCTGCGGGGGAGTGGCCCTTCTCGGAGTAAGCCGCGAAATCCGACCGTTTTGCAGCGCCCGGCTCAAAAAGCCGACTTGTAGGCGATTTTTCCGAATCCGCCCAAGTAGCAACGCATGGATGATCTCGAAAACTGCAGGTCAGCGGCTCGCCACTTTTTCCGATACTTCGGCAAGTAAGGGAAAATCGCCTACAAGTCCATTATTTGGGCGACCCGTTCCCGCCTCAGCCTGATTCGGGCCTTAGCCCGCCGCTCCATTGGCGGCGTGAGCCGTCTTTCGCGTCGCTGTTCTCGACCGTTCGCCATACCAGTCGAGCAAAAATCGCGAAGAAACGCTTATAGTCGATACCAAGAAGGTCCCTGGTTACAACCACTTGGCCTCAACAGGCCGATGTAAGGAGACGCCTTGGCCACGCAATCGAGGAAGCAGCCCCTCTACGACCAGCTCGTCGACATACTGCGCGACAAAATAGAGAACGAGATGGAGCCGGGAGACCTGCTTCCTTCTGAGCGCGAGCTCTCCGAGCGCTACGGCCTTTCGCGAACCACGGTCCGCCTGGCGCTGAAGGAGCTCGAGACGCTCGGCCTCATCACGCGCAAACACGGTAAAGGCACCTTCGTGAGCGACCTGTCCGGCGACGCGATGAACCTCATGACGAACTACAGCTTCACGGAGCAGATGCGCGACGTCGGGCGCGTGCCCAAGACCGTCGACCTCGATTTCGAGGTGCGCGAGGCGACGAAATCGGTGGCCGACCGCATGGGCCTTCACCTGGGTGACAAGGTCCTCTACATGAGGCGCCTTCGCCTGGCCGACGGCGTTCCCATGATGGTCGAGCGCACCTACGTGCCGGCGCGCCTCTTCATGGGCCTCACCAAGGAGGACCTCGCCGGCAAGTCCCTCTATGCGATCATAGAGAACGACTACCACGAGACGATCCGCGTGGCGGAGGAGGAGTTCTTCGCCACGGTGGCGCGCAAGGACGACGCCGAGGTCCTCGGCATCTCCGAGGGCGCGCCGGTCCTGCAGCTCTCCCGCGTGACCCACAACGACGAGAACGTCGTGATCGAGTACACGCACAGCGTGGCCAGGGCGGACCAGTTCAAGTACAAGATAAGCCACGTCCGTGGGTGACCCCAACGTATCGGCCTCCCTTCACCGTGCCTTCTTTCTTGTGATATAGTCACAACTTAGGCAATGACGGAGAGGTTTGGTCGTCGCGTCGCCAGAGGATAAGAGATGGGGCCCACCGGCTGAGAGACCCCTCCAAGGCTGACGACCAGAGTTCACTCCACCAGCTGCGACCTGAACGGCGCCGGGACCTTTTTCGGCAACTCAGTAGGGAAGCCGTCCGCCCCACGCAACGGGGCGCAACAAGCGGGCGCCCGCGAGAGAAAACGTGTGCGCCAACCAAGGTGGTACCGCGGAATTCATCCGTCCTTGGGCAGGGATGCCCGGGGACGGATTTTTGTTTGGAAAGGGGATTACGCAATGTCGATGTCCGACGACCTCAAGGCAATTGAGGCTCAAGTCCAGGAGGGCCTGGCAAAGGCGGAGACCATGGATGCCCTGGAGGCCCTGCGCGTGGCCACGCTCGGCCGCAAGGGCAGCCTGACCGCCATCATGCACACCATGGGCAAGGTCCCGCCCGAGGAGCGCCCGGCCATGGGAGCGCTCGCCAACACGGTGCGCGCCAACGTCGACATGGCCATCAAGGAGCGCAAGGAGAAGATCGCTCGCGACGTCATGGCCCGTCGCATGGAGGCCGACGCCGCCGACGTCACCCTGCCCGGCCGCACGCTCTCCCTGGGAACCCAGCACCTCATCTCCCAGATTCGCGAGGAGATCGAGGACATCTTC
This sequence comes from Atopobium sp. UBA6362, assembly GCA_002440065.1. Classification (GTDB taxonomy): domain Bacteria; phylum Actinomycetota; class Coriobacteriia; order Coriobacteriales; family Atopobiaceae; genus Paratractidigestivibacter. The sequence goes on from DJRK01000054.1 coordinate 14,769, forward strand.
TGCGGCCTCGGCTACACCGTCGAGGACGGCCCCTACGTCGAGACCACCTACTACAACTTCACGGCGCTCAATGCCCCTGAGGATCACCCCAGCCGCTCCGCCAAGGACACCTTCTACGTGGTGGATAACCAGCCCGAGGGCAAGGAGGTGCACGTCCAGGGCGAGTCCGACGTGCTCCTGCGCACGCAGACCTCCGGCGTCCAGGCCCACGTCATGGAGACCAAGAAGCCCCCGATCTACATGATCTGCCCGGGCACGGTCTTTCGTCCCGATACGGCCGACGCGAACCACCTGCCTCAGTTCACGCAGGTAGAGGGCCTCGTCGTCGATGAGGGCATCACCTTCGGCGACCTCAAGGGTACCCTCGACTATTTCACGCGCGAGATTTTCGGCAAGGACCGCGCCACGCGTTACCGCCCGCACTTCTTCCCGTTCACCGAGCCTTCCTGCGAGGTCGACGTCTCCTGCGGCGTCTGCCACGGCAAGGGTTGCCGCTTCTGCAAGAACACCGGCTGGCTCGAGATCCTGGGCTGCGGCATGGTCGACCCCAACGTCTTCCGCAACTGCGGCATCGACCCCGAGAAGTACACCGGCTTCGCCTTCGGCATCGGCGTCGAGCGCGTCGCCGCCCTCCGCTACGACCTGCCCGACCTGCGCATGCTCATGACGGGCGACATGCGCTTCTTAAAACAGTTCTAGCGCTTCCCCTGGCACCCCATCTGCCGGCTCCAACCCTCCTAGCGTGCCTTAGCACGCGTCGTCGGGCTTGTCGCTCGGCATCTGGGGCGCCAGGGAAACCGCTGGCGTTTGTCATTTCCCGCGCAACAGAAAGGCTGTTCCAATGCGCATCTCATATGAGTGGCTCAAGACCATGGTCGACGTGCCGGAGGACCCCTCCGACCTCGTCGCCGAGTTCGTCCGCACCGGCACCGAGGTCGAGGCGGTCGAGAAGGTCGGCGCCGACCTCACCAACGTCGTGACGGCCCAGGTCGTCAGCAAGAAGCCCCACCCCGACTCCGACCACATGTGGCTCTGCCAGGTCTCCGTGGGCGACCGCAACGTCGACGCCGACGGCAACCCCGTGCCCCTGCAGATCGTCTGCGGCGCCCAGAACTTCGAGGAGGGCGATCACATCGTCACGGCCATGATCGGCGCCGTCCTGCCCGGCGACTTCAAGATCAAGAAGTCCAAGCTCCGCGGCGTGGAGTCCTGCGGCATGAACTGCTCCGCCCGCGAGCTCGGCCTCGGCGACGACCACGATGGCATCATCATCCTGCCCAAAGACGCTCCCGTCGGCATGGACTACACCGACTACCTCGGCATGTCCGACACGGTCATCGACTGCGAGATCACGCCCAACCG
>DJRK01000054.1:16148-17458 GCA_002440065.1 Atopobium sp. UBA6362
CCGGACTGCCTGTCCATGACGGGCATGGCCGTCGAGGTCGCCGCCATGTACGACGAGGACACCCACATCGAGCTGCCGAGCGTCCAGAAGGAGCAGGGCCCCGACGCCCACGACCTCGTGGACGTGCAGATCGACGACCCCGAGCTCTGCCAGCGCTACACCGCCCGCGTCGTCAAGAACGTGAAGATCGGCCCGTCGCCGGATTGGCTCGCCCGCCGCGTCGTCGCCGCCGGCAGCCGCCCCATCAACAACGTCGTGGACGTGACCAACTACGTCATGTTCCTCACCGGCCAGCCGCTGCATGCCTTTGACCTGGGCAAGCTCACCGAGCGCGACGGCCGCCGCCACATCGTGGTCCGCGCCGCCGCAGACGGCGAGAAGCTCGAGACGCTCGACGGCGTCGAACGCACCCTCACCCCCGACATGGCCGTCATCACCGACGACGGCAAGACCCCCGTCGCCCTGGCCGGCGTCATGGGCGGCCTCAACTCCGAGATCGACGACTCCACGGTCGACGTCCTGCTCGAGAGCGCTTGCTTCGACAAGAGCCACATCTCGCGCACGAGCCGCAACCTCAACCTCATGAGCGAGGCGTCCATCCGCTTCGAGCGCCAGGTCGACGCCGCGAACTGCGAGGAGGTCGCCGACATCGCTGCCGCCCTGTTCGAGAGCTGCTGCGGCGCCACGGTCTGCCGTGGCCGCGTGGACGAGTACCCCGCGCCCGTGAGGGCCGCTAGCATCGCCCTGCGCGGCGACCGCGTGCGCAGCGTGTGCGGTGCCCCCATCACCAATGAGGAGATCGCGCACCTGCTCGAGCGCCTCGGTTGCGCCGTGGTGCCTCAGAAGGGCAGCAGCGACTTCGAGGTCGTGGCGCCCACGAGCAGGCCGGACCTCACGCGCGAGGCCGACCTCATCGAGGAGGTCCTGCGCCTGTGGGGCATGGGTCGCGTGACCGCGACGATCCCCGCCGCCAAGAACCATATCGGCGGCCTCAAGCGCGAGCAGAAGCTCACCCGCAANNACACGGTGGCCTCACGGTTGACCAGCAGCGCACGCAGCTGATCGGCCGCACGCTGCGTGCCTGTGGCCTGTCCGAGACGTTCACGTACTGCTTTGCCGAGGACGGGGACCTGGAGCGCGCCAACGTCACCGAGACTGGCCGCGGCGTGCCCGTTCGCATCAAGAACCCGCTGCTCGCCAACAACTCCGAGATGCGCCGCTCCATCCTGCCGGGCCTTCTGCGCTCGGTGGCCTACAACTTGGACCACGGCGTGCCCAACGTCGCGCTCTACGAGCAGGGCCGCGTCTTG
>DJRK01000054.1:17509-17719 GCA_002440065.1 Atopobium sp. UBA6362
CGTCCTCTGCGGCGCCTGGGGCCTCGACGGCTGGAACGAGAAGCACCAGCCGCTCGACTTCTTCGATGCCAAGGGAGTCGTCGAGCGCCTGCTCGCGGCCCTGCGCATCACGAAGGTCCGCTTCAAGGTGGCCGAGGCGTCCGAGTACCCCTGGCTGCAGCCGGGCCGTGCGGCCGAGGTCTACGCCGGCGGCGAGCTGCTCGGCTGGGT
>DJRK01000138.1 GCA_002440065.1 Atopobium sp. UBA6362
GCGTCGACGGCCTGTTCTTCCTGGGTTCCTCGGGCGAGGTCGTCTTCTCCACCGATGAGCGCCGCCGCCAGATCATCCAGGAGGCCGTGCGCATCGTCGACCACCGCGTGCCCGTCCTCGTGGGCATCATCGACACCGAGACCGAGCGCATGATCGAGCACGGCAAGGTCGCCCAGGAGCTCGGCGCCGACGCCCTCGTTGCCACCTGCCCGTTCTACGCCCTGCAGGGCATGACCGAGGTCGAGGAGCACTTCCGCATCCTGCACGACGAGCTCGACCTGCCTATCTTCGCCTATGACATCCCCGTGTGCGTCCACACCAAGCTCCCCTGGAAGCTCCTGGCCAAGCTCGGCGCCGAGGGCGTGCTCGCCGGCGTCAAGGACTCCTCCGGCGACGACATCTCCTTCCGCTACCTCGTGCAGGAGAACGAGAAGCTCGGTCACCCGCTGACGCTGCTCACCGGCCACGAGGTCGTCGTCGACGGCGCGTACCTCGGCGGCGCCGACGGCTCCGTCCCGGGCCTCGCCAACGTCGAGCCCGCTGGCTACGTCCGCATGTGGAAGGCCGCCCAGGCCGGTGACTGGGCCACCGTCAAGGCCGAGCAGGACCGCCTGAACGAGATCTCCCACATCTGGGACGTCACGTCCGGCGTCCAGGGCTACGCCGGCGGCGTCGGCGCCTTCAAGACGGCCCTCAACCTCATGGGCGTCTTCGATTCCCCGACCATGCCGCGCCCGGTCAAGGCCATGACCGGCGAGAACGTCGAGGCCATCCGCAAGGTTCTCCAGGACAACGGCCTGCTCTAGCGCTTATCCAGGCACGCGCTTCCGCCGTTTAAGCCGGAGGGTCGTGGCCCCAAGGTCCATGGCCCCCGGCTTTTGCGGCGATACGCGCGCTGGAATGCCGCTCTACCTGTTATTCGTTTATTTAGACGTTTGAGTCTTTGATGTGCCTCTTTGCCAGAAGGGATTGGATATGGACAGCAAGAAGGTCGTCGCCGTCGACATCGGCGGGACGAAGATAGCCTCCGCGCTCGTGACCCTCGCGCCGGGCGAGAAGCCCCGCGTCGAGCACTACGCAAAGATCCCGACCGAGGCCAAGAAGGGCGGCCGGACGGTCCTCGTCAACGCGATCAAGCAGGCAAGGCGCGTGATCGACCTCGCCGGCGGCGACGTGTGCGGCATCGGCGTCTCGAGCGGCGGCGTCATCGACCCCAGGACGGGCGACGTCACCTACGCGAACGACATGATGCCCGGTTGGGGCGGCACGCACCTGGGCGCCGAGCTCACCGCCGCGACCGGCCTTCCCGCCCGCGTCCTGAACGACGTCCACGCCCACGCCCTGGGCGAGGCCCGCTGGGGCGCCGGCCGCGACGCCGCGAGCTGCCTCGTGGTCGCCGTGGGCACCGGCATCGGCGGCGCGTTCGTCGAGCGCGGCCACATCATGCTGGGCGCGCACAACGAGGCCGGGCACATCGGCCACGTGAGCTGCTCGGATGCCGCCGGCGTTCCCTGCCAGTGCGGCGCGACCGGCCACATGGAGACGATCGCGTGCGGGCCCGCCATCATCGAGCGATACCTCGAGCTGGGCGGCGCCCCCAAGGACGACGAGGGCAACGACGTCGACGGCGCCGTCATCGACAAGCGCGCCGCCGCGGGAGACGAGGCCGCCATCGCCGCCGAGGCCCGCAGCGGGCACGCCATCGGCGAGGTCCTGGGCAGCCTCGTGAACATGTTCGACCCCACCTGCATCATCCTGTCCGGCTCGGTCGCCCAGTGCGGCCCGGCCTGGCACGACGCCATGGACGCGGGGTGGGCGGAGGCCGTCATGCCGCCGTGCGCGCACACGCCGATCGTCTCGGGCGACCTGGGCGACGACGCGCCCCTTATCGGCGCCGCCGAGAACATCGTCAAGTCCGCCTACGCCGAGTTCGAGTAAGTGCAAAGAGACAAGGAGCCAGACATGGCCGTAGATCCGCTCATCCAATCTCTCAAGGGCAAGCTCATCGTGAGCGTCCAGGCCTATCCCGGCGAGCCGCTGCGCCACCCGGAGACCATGGCCCAGATGGCCCGCGCCTGCGAGCTCGGCGGCGCCGCCGCCATCCGCTGCCAGGGCCTTTCCGACATCGCGGCCATCAAGGGCCGCTGCGAGGTCCCCGTCATCGGCCTGTGGAAAGAGGGCCACGAGGGCGTCTACATCACGCCGACCCTGCGCCACGCCGTCGCGTGCGTGAACGCCGGCGCCGACGTCGTCGCGCTCGACGCCACCGACCGCCCGCGCCCCGACGGCCGCACCTTCGAGGAGACCGTCCACGAGCTGCGCGAGCAGTGCGACACGCTTATCATGGCCGACTGCATGACCATCGAGGACATCCGCCGCGGCGTCGCCGCCGGCTGCGACCTCGTCTCCACGACGCTGTCGCACAACAAGGCCGCCATCGACACCACGATGAACGACGGCCCCGACATCCCGATCCTTCGCCAGGCGATCCAGGAGTTCCCCGGCTTCCCCGTGATCTGCGAGGGCCACGTGCACACGCCGGCCGACGCGAAGCTCGTCATGGACGAGGGCGCCTGGGCCGTGGTCGTGGGCACCGGCATCACGCACCCCACGAGCCTCACGAGCTGGTTCAAGGCCGCCATCGAGGCGTAGGCACGGGCCGAGGCAAGGAGCCAAGGCTTTTATCGGCGCCGATGCAAGCGAAAGCGGGCCGTCTCCTGCGAGGGACGGCCCGCTTTCGCGATTTTCTTGGCTGTTAGCGACCCATCCCGCGCGGGAGCGGCGCCGGCTAGGCGAGCTTGGCCGCGAGGGCGAGGAGCTCGTCGACGTCTTCCGCCCGCGTGGCCCACGAGCACACGAAGCGGATGACCTTGCGTCCGTCGGGGAGGGCAAAGAAGGTCTCGCAGCCGCATGCCTCCTCGAAGGCCTCCTGCTGCTCGGCGCTCACCGTGAAGAACTGCTGGTTGGAGGCCGACTCGCGATACGCCTCGTAGCCGAGGCCGAGCATGCCGCGGCGCAGTGCGAGCGCACAGTCGTTCGCTTGGCGGGCTAGCCTCCAATAGAGGGCCTCGCCGCCGTCCTCGGGCTGCTCGAACGCGGCCTCGAACTGCACGCCGAGCAGGCGTCCCTTGGCCAGAAGCCCGCCGCGCTCCTTCTGCACGAAGGGAAAGGCGGCCTTGAGCTTGGGGTCGGCGATGACCATGGCCTCGCCCATGAGCATGCCGTTTTTGGTGCCGCCCAGGTAGAAGGCGCTGCAGCGGGAGGCGATGTGCTCGAGCGTGAGGCCGCCGGTGGCAGGGGAGACAAGGCCGCTCGCCAGGCGTGCGCCGTCGAGGAAGACCTTGAGGCCGTGGGAGTCCGCCCAGTCGCAGACCGCGTCGAAGCGCGCGAGGTCCCACACGCCGCCCGACTCGGTGGTGTTGGAGATATAGATGGCGCCGGGGCGCGTCATGTGGCGGCCGCAGGAGGTCTGGAACTGCCAGACGCGCTCGGCGGCCTCGGGCGTGAGGAAGCCGTCCGCGTCGTCGGTGGGCAGGACGGTGCGTCCGCACGCGGCGACGGCGCCCGTCTCGTGGACGTTTATGTGTCCGTCGGGCGTGCAGATGACGCCCTCCCAGTCCTCGAGCAGGCCCGTCACGCCGATGACGTTCGTGGAAGTGCCGCCGATGCAGAACTCCACGTCCACGTCGTCGCGGCCGCACGCGGCGCGGATGAGCTCGCGGGCGCGCCCGCAGTGGGGGTCGCCCTCGGTGTAGCCCACGCACTGCTCGTCGTTCGTGCGCACGAGCGCGTCCAGTATCTGGGGCGCGGCGCCCTCGGAGTAGTCGTTCTTGAACATACGCATGGCGATGCCTTTCTTCGCTGGTCTCGACCCGTCGATTCTAGCCCTCGGCGCCCCTTCGGCGCGGCGGCGGGCCAAACATCTTCCCGGGGTCGTGATTTGCTGACGCGTGGCGCGTATGTGCCCGCAAATGACGAGTTTGCCGGCCCAAGGACGGCAGACAAGCCCTCTGACCTGGCTTTGTTAACAGCTCGTCATAGCCCCGACGCACGGTCGCAAAAGGGACTAATCTAGCGAACTACGTACCAAAAGGGACGAGGGGCGGCGTCGCGCCGTCAACGCAAGGAGATGTTCTCGCATGGAGAAGAAAGACATTGACTGGGGTAGCCTCGGCTTCGCCTACCAGCACACCGACTACAGCTATGTCTGCAACTACAAGGACGGCAAGTGGGGCGAGGGCGAGCTGACCCCCGACCACACCGTGACGCTCTCCGAGTGCGCCGGCCTTCTTCACTACTGCCAGGAGGTCTTCGAGGGCCTGAAGGCCTACACCGCCGAGAACGGCGACATCGTCTGCTTCCGCCCGGACATGAACGCCCAGCGCATGTACGATTCCGCGAAGCGCCTCGAGATGCCCTCCTTCCCCAAGGAGAAGTTCGTCGAGGCCGTCGAGATGGTCGTCAAGGCCAACGCCGCCTGGGTGCCGCCCTTCGGCTCCGGCGCGACGCTCTACATCCGCCCGTTCATGTTCGCAACGGGCGACGTCATCGGCGTGAAGCCCGCCGACGAGTACCAGTTCCGCATCCTCGTGACCCCGGTCGGCCCGTACTACAAGGGCGGCGTCAAGCCTGTCAAGCTCGTGGTCCCCGAGTTCGACCGCGCGGCCCCTCACGGCACCGGCAACATCAAGGCCGGCCTGAACTACGCCATGTCGCTGCACCCCAGCGTGCTCGCCCACGCCGCCGGCTACGCCGATAATCTCTTCCTCGACCCGCAGACCCGCACCTACGTCGAGGAGACCGGCGGCGCCAACGTCCTCTTCGTGACCAAGGAGGGCAAGCTCGTCGTCCCGCAGTCCTTCACCGACTCCATCCTGCCGTCCATCACCCGTCGCTCCCTCGTTCAGGTGGCCGAGGACCTCGGCATGGAGGTCGAGCAGCGCCCGGTCAAGTTCGATGAGATCGACCAGTTCGTCGAGTGCGGCATGTGCGGCACCGCGGCCGTCATCTCCCCGGTCGGCGAGATCGACAACGGTGACAAGAAGGTCGTCTACGGCATGGAGCACGTCGGCCCCGTCATGAAGAAGCTCCGCGAGACGCTCACCGGCATCCAGTCCGGCGCCATCGAGGACAAGCACAACTGGGTCCACAAGATCGACGTGGAGTAATCCGCTTGGGCGGGGTCGCCGCGCCTCTCTCTGTGCTCAAACATTCTCGAAAAGGGGTCGCCTTTGGCGGCCCCTTTTCTGCGAAACTGCGCCAGAGAGAGGCGCAGCGGCCACGCGGCATCGCGCCACAGGTCGAAAAGCGGGGGGTTGGTATTTGAGAAACTCCGGTTTTTCCGACATTTGTATGGACTTGGCGAGTATCGAGTTCGATTTTTAGGTCGTCAACTGGGCTTTTGCAGTCGATAGTCACCTGAATACTCAGGGGTCCCGTAGCAAATGTCGGAAAAGTCGGAGTTTGTGGCGTTGGAGGCCGAATGGGGACCCTGCTTGCCTTGCTTGCGGGCTTTTTGGCTGTGCGAAGAGGCTATGAGCATCGAGGGTTTATACTTCATCTATCTGTGTAAATGAGGGCCGCGAATGCGGCAGTGGCTTTGGAGGCACCTATGGGACAGAAGGTCCAGGGAACCGAGGACCTGTACGGCGGGTATATGCGCGCCTGGCAGCACATGCAGGACGTGGCGCGCGAGCTCTTTGGCGCCTATGGGTTCGACATGATCGAGACGCCGGCCATCGAGCAGGTCGACACCTTCGTCCACGGCATCGGCGAGTCGACCGACGTCGTGCGCAAGGAGATGTTCCGCGTGGTCTCCGGCGCGCTCTTCGGCGACCTTCTTGAGAAGGGCACTGAGGCCGGCCTCAAGCCGCGCCAGCGCATGGCCATGCGCCCGGAGGGCACGGCCGGCGTCGTGCGCGCCGCCGTCGAGAACAACTTCGTCCCGCAGGGCGCCGCGCCCGCGAAGCTCTGGTACGCCGAGGCGATGTTCCGCGGCGAGCGCCCGCAGAAGGGCCGCCTGCGCCAGTTCCACCAGGTGGGCGTCGAGTGGCTGGGCGCCCCGGACGCCGCGGCCGACGCCGAGTGCATCATCATGCTCATGGAGTTCTTCAAGCGTCTGGGCTTCGACGCCTCCAAGCTCAAGCTCTACATCAACTCGATGGGCGACGGCGCGTGCCGCCCCGCCTACCGTGAGAAGGTCCGCGCCTACATCCTCGACCACAAGGACGAGATGTGCGAGGACTGCCTCGAGCGCGCCCAGATCAACCCGCTGCGCGCCTTCGACTGCAAGAACCCGCACTGCCATGAGGTCATGGCGAACGCGCCGCTGGTAAACGACCACCTTTGCGCCGACTGCGCGGAGCACTACGCCGCCGTGAAGAAGTACCTCGACGAGGCCGGCGTTTCCTACACCGAGGACCCGACGCTCGTGCGCGGCCTCGACTACTACACGCGGACGGTCTTTGAGGTCGAGGTCGAGGGCGCCGGCGTCGGCGCCATCGGCGGCGGTGGCCGCTACGACGGCCTCATGGAGCTCGAGGGCGGAAAGCCCACGCCGGGCATCGGTTTCGCCGTGGGCTTCGAGCGCATCGCCCTCGCCCTCGCGTCGCAGGGCGTCGAGCTCGCGACCCCCGAGCCGACCTGCGTCTACGTCGCCGGCACGAGCGCCGAGGAGCGCGAGGCGGTCTTCTCGGCGACGCTGGCCCTTCGCCAGGCGGGCATCCGTACCGAGGCCGATTACCAGGGCCGCAGCCTGAAGTCCCAGTTCAAGCAGGCAGACAAGCTCCACGCCACCCTGTGCGTCGTGCTCGGGCCCGACGAGGTCGCGGCCGGCCAGGCGACTATCCGCGACATGTCTACCCACGAGCAGGTCCAGGTCCCCATGGCCGACCTCGCCGACGAGGTCCGCTCCCGCCTGGCGTAAGACGTGCCAGACAAGTCTAAGCGCGTCGAGGCAGCAATGCTTCGGCGCGCTTATCCTTTATGAGGATGAGAGCAAAGAGCTCGATGGGTAAAGTCTTTGTTGAAGTTGACGCAAGGGAGGCAAGCATGCCTGAGATTTCCCTTTTCAGGGGTATTAAGGTCATGATGTTCTACAGTGACCATAACCCGCCTCATTTTCATGCTGAGTATGCGGGCCATAAATGCCTGGTCGATGTGCTTTCTGGATGTGTCATCCGCGGTGAGCTTCCGGCACGGCAGCTCAAGCTGGTCTTGGCCTGGAACGAGCTCCATCGCGACGAGCTGATGCAAGACTGGGAGCTTGCCAAAGAGGCAAAGCCCCTTAACCGAGTCGAACCGCTTTAGGAGGTGCACCATGGATAAGTATTTCCCTGAGGTCGTTCAAGCCGTTCCCGGTCCCAATAGAACGGTGTATGCGTACTTTACCGACGGTGCCATCACGCAATTTGACCTAAGCGATGCCATTCGGCACGGCGGGGTATTCGAGAGGCTTTCGGACGATTCCTTTTTCCATGATGCGCTTACCGTGATGAATGGGACCGTGGCATGGGACGTGAGCGGCTGTTTCGATCCGACCTCTTGCATCGACATAGATCCGTTCGCCGTCTATCAGGCGCCTCGGGTAAGCGACCCTCTAGAGCCGGCTGCGTGAGCTATGACCGCTGACTTGAAGGTGATTTACGAGGACGACGCGATCCTTGCCGTCGAGAAACCCGCCGACGTGCTCGTCCATGCGGACGGGTCCGGCGCGCATACCCTGAGCGACGACGTAGCGATGCACCTCTTGGCGGAGGGGAAGACGTCGGCCGAGCCCCAGGCCGTGCAGCGACTCGACGTGGATACGACCGGCATCGTGCTCTTCTCGCTCGACCGTGCGCTGCAGCCGCGGCTCGATGCCGAGGTCGCGGGCCGCGATATGCACAAGGTCTACCTGGCCGTCGTCGCGGGTCGGTTCCCTTGGAAGGAGAAGGTGGTCGACGCGCCCATCGGCCGCGACCGCCACGATGCCCGCCGCATGCGCGCGTGCAAGCCGGGGCGGGGGAAGCCTTCCAAGACCGCTGTGTGCAAGCTTGCCTTCAAGGGCGGGCGCACGCTGCTACGGGTCGAGCTCATGACTGGCCGGAGGCACCAGATTCGCGTGCACCTGGCCTCCCTTGGCTTCCCGATCGTGGGCGATGGGCTCTACGGCGGCGCCCGCGCGGACGCGGCGCGCGGCGAGCAGGGCCTTTTGCTCCATGCCTTCGAGGAGGAGCTTGCCCATCCCGCCACCGGCGAGAGATTGACGCTGCGAACGCCCTGGCCGGAGCGGCTGGGGTCGGCGTGGGACCCGTCGGTCGCCGAATAAGGCTGCTTTTTGCCCCTTGCTGCCGCTTTTAGAGCTCTTCGGGTGGGTATGCGTCGAAATCGACCATACCCACCCGTTTTGCTTTGAGGGCGTGGGCCACGTTTGCCCAGATAACCTTGAGCAGTGGTTTCGGGTGGGCATGGTCGATTTTGGGACCAGGGGTTACTCGCCCCTCTGTAGGCCGCGATTTTGCCGTAAAGGCGGCTCGTGCAACCGATGGTTTCTCGACAGGGCCTCGACGCCCGCGTAAGGTGGGGGCAAAGACGTCGGAAGGAGCCATATGGAGTTCAAGGACGCGCTCGTGACCGCCCGTAAGTCCCGCGGGTTCACCCAGGAGCAGCTCGCGGCCAGGCTCTTCGTTACGCGCCAGGCCGTGAGCCGCTGGGAACGCGGCGAGGTCGTGCCCGGAATCGACATGATCAAGCTCATCGCGATGGTCCTCCACGTGCCGGTCACGATGCTGATCGATATGCCGGACCACTTCTGCCAGAGCTGCGGCATGATCCTCACGCCCGATGACTGCGGCACGGACGCGGACGGCCACAGGACGGACCGCTACTGCAAATGGTGCTTTGACCAGGGAGAATATACCTACGAGACGACCATGGACGCCATGATCGAGGACTGCGCGCCGCGCCTGGCGCAAAACACCGGCATGACGCGCGACGAGGCGGTCTCGCTCATGGGCGCCGTCCTGCCGACGCTCGAGCGCTGGAGCGTCGGCCGCCCGGATGGGCATGGCCGCCCGGGGCAGCCGTTGTAAAGCGGTCAAGGCTGATCTCGCCCCCCCATGTAGCCGTGACTGCAAGCCCTCACCTTGTGTTTCCTGCCTCTTGTGCGGGTGCCGCCCGCGCCGGGCGTGCGATACTAGACGGAAGCTCAAAACGCGCGGCTTCTGGGGGGAAGCCGCCGAACGCACAGGAGAGGGGACCAATCCATGCCTGGTACCATGCGTGGCGTCTACACCAACCTGACGGAAATCCGCCGCAAAGTCTTCAAGGGCGTCGCCAGGATCGCTTACGAACAAGGGGAGAACTCCGAGGAGCAGCTCCAGCACCTTCCCTACGAGATCGTCCCAGGCGACGTGGCGACCTACCGCGAGTCGGTCTTCTTGGAGCGCGCCATCGTGAGCGAGCGCATCCGCCTGGCGATGGGCCTGCCGCTTCAGGGCGTGGACAAGCCCCAGAACATGACGGACGGCATCATCGACGCCTCCGTCCCCGAGACTTACTACGAGCCGCCCCTGGTGAACGTCATCAAGTTCGCCTGCAACGCCTGCAAGGACAACGTCTACGAGGTCGGCAACGCGTGCCAGGGCTGCCTGGCCCACCCCTGCCGCGAGATCTGCCCCAAGGGCGCCATCTCCTTCAAGGACAAGAAGGCCTACATCGACCAGGAGAAGTGCGTCCACTGCGGTATGTGCGCCAAGACCTGCCCGTACCACGCCATACACCACTACGAGCGCCCCTGCTCCGCCGCCTGCGGCATGAAGGCCATCGGCTCCGACGAGCACGGCCGCGCCGACATCGACTACAACAAGTGCGTCTCCTGTGGCCAGTGCCTCGTGAACTGCCCCTTCGGCGCCATCGCCGACAAGAGCCAGATCTTCCAGACCATCATGGCGATCAACTCGGGCGACGAGGTCATCGCCGAGGTCGCGCCCGCGTTCGTCGGCCAGTTCGGCGGCAAGGGCAACGTGGACAAGCTGCGCGAGGCCATGAAGGAGCTCGGCTTCTCGGGCATGGAGGAGGTCGCCCTGGGCGCCGACCTCTGCACCGTCGAGGAGGCCGAGGACTTCCTGGAGGAGGTGCCCGACAAGATCCCGTTCATGGGCACGTCCTGTTGCCCGGCCTGGTCGGTCATGGCCAAGAAGGAGTTCCCGGACCACGCCGACTGCATCTCCATGGCGCTCACGCCCATGACGCTCACCGCCCGCCTCATCCGCAAGCAGCACCCCGACGCGAAGATCGTCTTCGTGGGCCCGTGCTCCGCGAAGAAGCTCGAGGCCATGCGCCGCTCCGTGCGCTCGGAGGTCGACTTCGTCCTCACGTTCGAGGAGGTCGCGGGCATGATGGCCGCCAAGAAGATCGACTACACGGCGCTCGCCGGCGAGGGCGGCGACTTCGACGTCGCCTCCGAGGATGGCCGCAACTTCGCCGTGGCGGGCGGCGTCGCCAACGCCGTGGCCAACGCGATCCATCGCCGCTACCCCGACCGCGAGGTCAACGTCGTGAACGCCGAGGGCCTCGAGGACTGCCGCAAGATGATGAAGGATGCCGTGAAGGGCAAGTACAACGGCTACCTGCTCGAGGGCATGGCGTGCCCGGGCGGCTGCGTCGCCGGCGCCGGCACCCTGCAGGCCATCAACAAGACCGCGGCGGCCGTCAAGCGCTACGCGAAGAAGTCCCCGCGCAGATGCGCGACCGAGAACGCCTACCGCATGATGATCCCCGAGCTCGAGCGCGACGCCGACGGCAAGCACGCGAGCGAGATCGACGAGGTCGCCGAGACGTTCGACGCGCAGGTGCCGCAGGAGTAGCCTGCGGTCCCGCGCCCGAGGGGGCTTCTTGGCCCAGCCCCAAGTTTTGATCGCCGGGGTCGATCGCCGCGCCGAATGTGCGACAATCGACCCCGCTTTTATGTGTAGTCGAGAGGATCCGCCGCATGCTCAAGGTCAACCAAGCCATCCTGCACGTCTTTGATTTCGAGTCGGGGGCCAAGTACTACTCCGAGGCCCCGATGGACCTGGAGAGCAGGGCCACGAGGTCCTACGTCCAGCGTCGCCTGCGCAAGATCGTGGGCAACGCCGAGTCGAACCACGGCGAGTTCGCCGAGGGCTCCGGCTTTGCGGGGGAGCTCGAGCACTACCTGATGGGCGGCACCGACTTCACGGCCTTCTCGGTCCAGATCGCCGAGTGGTTCTGGGAGGAGCTGCGCCGCGCGGAGGAGATGGAGCAGGTCGACCTTCTCGTCGCGGACTTCATCGACACCGACGCGGCGCCCGTGGACGCCGGCTCGACCGACGCCGAGGTCGACGCGACCTTCGACGGGCCGGCAGGGAAACGCTTCTTCGCCGTGGTGCTGCTGCCGCGCAAGCAGTCGTTCGTCCACGAGGTCGGCGGCGCGTCGAACGAGATCCTGCGCATGGACACCGCGCTGCCCAACCCCACGGCAAAGATCGACTCCTACGTGCTCGTGGACAGCGACACCTTCGCCATCGACTTCCACGACAAGGAGCGCGCGATCGGCGGCGAGACGATCCAGATCCTGCCGGACAAGTTCCTCCAGTGCACGTCGGGTGCGTCCACACAACAGGTGTTTACCGAGGTCAGCACCATTGTTCAGGACGTCGCCGAGGAGTACGGACTCACGCCTGCCGTCGAGGTCTCCCGCGCCAAGGCGGCCGTTGCCCAGCAGGCCGACCGCGACGAGATCGTGACGCCCGTCGAGGTGGGCCGCGCGGTCTTCGAGGAGCGGCCGGACGTGCAGGCCGTCTACGAGGAACGCGTCCGAGAGGCGAAACTGCCCGAGGAGGCGCCCGTTCGCCGCGGCGTCGCCAACCGCCTGGCCAAGAACCACAAGATCAAGACCGACACGGGCATCGAGATCACGTTCCCGTCCGACCTCGCCGACAAGCCCGGTTACCTCGACTTCGCGACGGGCGCCGACGGCACGATCACCATCACCGTGGGCAACGTCGCCCACATCGAGAACAAGTAGCGCGGCCTTCTTCGCCCTGTAAGCCGGTTGTTCCGCTCGGCGCCTCGAATGCCTCCGCGGCTCTGCCCCGCCCGTGACGCCCCCTTGCAAAATGAGACATCTTCACCCTGTTTTATGTCTCATTTTGCAAGGGGGTTCGTTTTGTGGGGAGGTTGGGGGCGAGGGACGGGTGATGCACCTGCGCACCGGCGCGCTCTTTGGGCTCGTGTGGTCTTGGTGGGCCGGTGCCGGCAAGGCTAGAATAGATAGACTCTTCTAATTCGCAACACAATCATTCTCCGGGGAGCCTTCCATGAGCGTTACCAAGAAAAACCTGAGCCGCAGGGACGCGCTTCGCCTGTTCATGGGCGCGACCGCGACGGTCGGCGCCGCGTGCGTCTTCAAGCCCGCGGCCGTCATCGCCGAGACCGCGCAGCAGAAGGCCGACAGCGCCCAGGCGCAGGCCGACGCCACCAAGCAGCAGCTCGACGACGCCCAGGCCCAGTACGACGCCGCCCAGCAGAAGCTCGCCGCGATCGGCGAGGAGTACTCCGAGGCCGCGTCCAAGCTCTCGGCTACCCAGGGCCAGATCGCCGAGCTCAACACCCAGATTGCCGACGCCGAGTCCGCGATCTCGGCCAAGCAGGACGAGATCAAGACCACCCAGGCCGACATCGACGCAAAGAAGGAGCGCCTGGGCTCGCGCATGAGCGCCGCGTACAAGTCGGGCTCGCAGTCCACGATCGACCTCATCCTCTCGTCCTCGAGCTTCGAGGAGCTCACGAGCAACATCTACTACCTCGACAAGATCACGGCGCAGGACAAGCAGATGATCGACGAGGTGAAGTCCCTCAAGTCCGAGCTCGAGACCCAGCAGGCCGACCTCGAGTCGCAGAAGGCGGCGCTCGAGGGCCAGAAGGCCAACCTCGAGACGCTCCAGGAACAGCAGCAGTCTGAGCTCGCCGACGCCCAGGCCAAGCAGGACGAGGCGGCCTCGCTCGTCTCGAGCCTCTCGGAATCGGTCCAGTCGCTCATGGCGCAGCACGACGCCGAGCTCGTCGCCGCCCAGGAGGCCGCGGCGGAGGCCAAGCGCATCGCCGCCGAGGCCAAGAAGTCCAACAAGTCCTGGGCCACGAGCACGAACACCTCCGTCCTGGGCAACGGCTCGCTCGCCGCGGTCACGAGCGCGGCGGCGCGTACCCCCTCGCCGGGCGGCGGCCTGTGCGCGGCCTGGATCACGAACGTCTTTGCCAACGCGGGCGTGGGCTCCTTCGGCGGCAACGCGTGCGACATGTGCGCGTGGTGGTGCGGCACGGACATCTCCCAGATCCAGCCGGGCATGATCATCGCCGTCGAGTCCTCGAGCTCGGGCACCACGGCCGGTCGTATCTACGGCCACATCGGCGTCTACCTGGGCGACGGCCTCGTGCACCACAACGTGGGCTACATCAAGACCGATACCGTTTCCAGCTGGGTCTCGACCTACTGCAAATACATGAGCGGACGCTGTGGCTGGCTGGGCGGCATCGCGCTCTCGTAACAGGGGTGTTGCGGTTCTCGATCTCGTTTCGGCCGTTTTTGGATTCTGCAAGAAAAAGCCGCCCCGGTTCGATGCCGGGGCGGCTTTCGTGTTCGTTGGCGCTCAATGGGGCAGGGGGCTACTCGTCGGACGCGTCGGAGTCGGTGACCTCGTCCTCAGCCTCATCCACGTCTTCTTCGCCCTCGCCCTCGTCGATCCGCAGCGGCTTGAAGCTCGCGGTGTCGCCGCCCACGAGGTCCTTGAGCGCGCCCATGATGTTGCTCTCGCGCTCTGAGCGCATGGCGGACGAGAAGATGTCCTCGTCCTCGTCGGCGGGCTCCTCGATCTTGTCGCTCTTCTCGAGGCGCTTGGGCGAGCTCGGCGCGGTGTCGAGCAGCTCCACGCGGGTGAGCTTGTGCTGGGTCTTCTTCTTTGAGAAGAGCGGCACGTACTCAAAGACGATGCTCGAGCTCTCGAGGCCGTACCACTTGGCGGGCGAGCCGCAGATGCGGCGGATGAGGTACTTCATCTCCATGATGCGGTAGTCGAAGCCGGAGAGGTCGGTCTCGGGCGCCACGACCTTGCGCAGCAGGCAGAACCTGAAATCGCCCACGTCGCTGTGCTGGCGGTAGATCGAGTACTTGTGGCCCTGCGGCGCGATCTGGTGGTTCTCCACGAGGTCGGCGACGATCTGGTACAGGTAGGTGTTGATGCGCTGGTTGACCTTGAAGCCCAGGCGCAGCTGCACCTTGAAGAGGAAGTCGGTGTCGAAGTTGTTCACGATGTACTCGTGCGTGAACGGCTCGTCGGTCACCTGGACGTTCAGGAAGTAATAGGCCTTTGCGCGCTTGGGGCGCTTGTCCAGGATGGAGTAGAGGATGTCGCGGTCGAGCTTGTCGATGGACGAGTCGTTCGTGAGGAAGATGAGGTTGTCGGCCAGCAGCGGCACCTCCTCATCGTGGCAGAGCTCGAAGAGCTGGTCGAGGTACTTCTCCACGGGCAGGTAGACCGTCTGGGTGCGCTCGACGGCGGTGCCGCGGCGCCAGATGTACATGACGGCGAAGATCGCGGCCGCGAGCATCACGGTCACGTAGCCGCCGTGGAAGAACTTCGTCAGGCTCGAGAAGAAGAACATGAGCTCGATCGCGCCGAAGAAGACGAGGAACGGCACGGCGAGGCCCATCTTGCGCCTCACGCGCGAGAGGTAGGTGAAGAGCAGGATCGTCGTCATGAGCATGGTGACGGTGATCGCCAGGCCGTAGGCGGCCTCCATGTGCTCGGAGCTCCTGAAGAGCAGGACGACGCCCATGCAGCCCACCCACATGATGTTGTTCACCAGCGGGATGTAGATCTGGCCCTTGGTCTGGGAGGGGTAGTTGATCCGCATGTGGGGCATGAGGTCGAGGCGCACGGCCTCGGACACGATGGAGTACGAGCCCGTGATGAGGGCCTGCGAGGCGATGATCGCGGCGAAGGCCGAGAGGATGATCGCGAAGACGCGGATCTGCTCGGGGAGCATCTGGTAGAACGGGTTCAGGTCGGTGACGCCCATGAGCTCGCCGTTCGCGTTGTTGGCGAGGATCCAGGCGCCCTGGCCGAGGTAGTTCACGATGAGGCAGAGCTTGACGAAGGGCCAGGAGGCGTAGATGTTCTTCTTGCCCACGTGGCCCATGTCG
>DJRK01000126.1:0-599 GCA_002440065.1 Atopobium sp. UBA6362
CCGTTCACCGCGACGCTCCGCGAGCTCGCGAACGGCGAGGACCTCTGCCGCATCGGCGAGCCTACCTTCGCGGAGTTCTAGCCGCCGCGCGAGGTCTTCTTTGCTGCTCCTGCGTCGCTATCCCGCGCACTCGTGGCTTTCGTGCGGAGAATTTCTTGTTTCTGGCGCACTCGAGCCGTTCGTGCGGCGTCGAAACCGCGCCCAACGGCATATTTGGAGCTTTTTCAGAAACCTTACCTGGTGTTTTGCGCCGCTTCTGTCCGTGTAGGCCCAAAATCATGCCGCACGAACCGACCGAGTGCGCGCTGAATCCAAAAAACTTCGCACGAACGATTCGAGTGCGCATCAGCTCGGGAAAGCGCGCGCCGCAGCCGCTGTCTTTCTGCGCTTTCTAAGGCGACCTGAGGTATCCGCTATCATAAGAACCTGTATGCAAACTTCCCCGAGGAGGGTTCCTATGCGCGGCGACTCCAAGTCACTCGTCTCCGTTATCGTCCCCATATACAACGTCGAGAAGTTCCTCGACCAGTGCCTCGACTCCATCGAGGCCCAGACGCACAAGGAGATCGAGGTCCTGTGCATCAACGACGGCTCGACCG
>DJRK01000126.1:691-4888 GCA_002440065.1 Atopobium sp. UBA6362
TACGGCCAGGGCTGCAACCTCGGCTTGCGCCTCGCCAAGGGCGACTGGATCTCGATCATCGAGCCCGACGACTGGATCGAGCCCGGCATGTATGCCGACATGCTCGCCTTCGCCGACTCCTTCGAGGAGCAGCTCGACATCGTGAAGACCCCCTGGACCGACATCCGCTATTGGGACGACCCTGCCCGGCAGGCGCCGTTCCCCTCCACGATGAAGGGCGAGATCCCGACCTCAAAGGCCCCCATCACCGTCGGCGACCAGCCCAAGCTCATCTCGATGCACCCGTCGATCTGGTCGGCCATCTATCGCCGCGACTTCCTCGCCGAGAAGGACATCCGCTTCCCCGAGTACCCCGGCGCCGGCTGGGCCGACAACCCGTTCCTGATCGAGACCATGTGCCAGGCCAAGGCCATCGTCTACCTCGACAAGCCCTACTACAACTACCGCTGCGACCTCGAGGGCTCCACTCGGCACCACAAGACCGTCGAGGCCATCGTGCGCCCGTTCGACCGCTGGGACGACATGCTCGCCATCCTCAAGCGCCTGAACGTGACCGACCCGCGTATCCTCAAGGCCCACTACCTGCGCGGCATCAACTACAGCTTCGGCGCCATCTACGACGACGGCTGGGAGAACCCCCACGTCCAGGAGCGCGTCAAGAAGTGCTTCGCCCAGATGGACCCCGAGCTCGTCATGCAGCTCGACGAGATCGCCCCGCACCGCAAGAAGTTCTTCTGCGACGTCATGGGCCTTCCCAAGCCAAAGATCGACTACCCTGCCTGGTGGGCGCACCTCGTCAAAATGACGGGCACCACGCTCAAGCAGGAGGGCCTCGGCAAGTTCGCCCGCCGCGTCAAGCGCGCCATCGTCCCCGAGGAGCCGTCGCATGTGTAATTTGACAGCGGGGGGGGGTACCCTCTGAGCCGGGTCGCGTAACTGGGGCAAAGGCGGGCAAGGCCCGCTTGCCGGAGTTCGATGTGGCGAAGGGTATCGCGATGCTGGCCGTGATCTTCTGCCACTCGTGCATGCTTGATCAAGTGGTCGATCCTCCTCAAACGGCCATTGAGTTCTGCTTCACGTTTCATCTCGCGACGTTTTTTGTTGTGAGCGGGTATTTTTGCAAGGCGACGAAGGTAACGAGGGAATCGCTGAACAAAGACACCCGTGCCCTTCTTCTTCCTTATGCGTTGACGTCATGCGTCGTTGTGGCGATGGGGACTTGCTATGGCACGATGGATGGGGAAGGGGTCGCCGCGGCTTTCATCGATTGGCTTAAGGCGGCTTTTTATGGGTCCGGTGCCGATACCCAGGGAATGCCGGCCGGAATCGGTTCGATCGGGGCCATCTGGTATCTCTTGGCGTTCTTCTGGGCAAAGCAGCTCTTTGTCTCGATTATGGGTATGCGGCACCCCGGGGTTTGGGCGGTCCTGCTCTTCCTCACGGGCATGAACTACGGAGGGTCCCTTTGGCTGCCCTTCTCGGTCCAGCCCGCGCTCTGCGCGGTGCTCTATATGTATGTTGGTCGGGTCCTGCATGAGGAGGGCCTGCTCGAACGAGGCGCGATACCTGTTCCGCTGCTTCTGGCGATGGTCGGCATCGGGGTCTATGCTGGGCTTTACGGCGGCGGGGTCTATATGGTCGAGAACAAGTATCCGGTTGGGTCCCTGAACGTGATTGGGAGCCTTTGCCTTGCCGTTCTCTTGATCAAGCTGTCGAGAGTAGCCTGCGAGTACCTCGGTGGCCTGCTGAGGCCCCTTGAGCTGTTCGGTAGCCACACCCTCGCGATTCTCTGTATGCACCTCGTCTTCCTTCTTCTGTGGGCGGGGATCAACGCGATCTCGAGAAAAACGCTGGGGGTCGAATTCGCGTCCTGGCCCATCGCGTTCGCGATAAACGTGGCGGGACCGATCGCGCTTGTGGGGCTTCTGGACCTCATGCCCACGTGGATAAAGCGGGCATTCGGATTGGCTCGCTGGTCGCGCTAGGACTTGATGTCCCTTACACGAGGTACAGTGTCAAGAGGGCTACAAGATAGTGAGTTTACATGCTCGTGAGATTGTACTGGCACTATGCCTTAATCTTTGGTTCTAAGGGATGTACGCGACACGGTTATTTTTATGGAGTTGAAACATGGGGCGTGTTAGAGAGGCTTGGATTGACGAGTCGCGAGGCTTTGCGATGTTGCTTATCGTATTTGGCCACATCTGCACCGAGACTTTTGCAAGGTCTTTTGTCTGGTCGTTTCACGTACCTCTATTTATGATTGTCGCGGGGCTCACATATCATCCTCGTGTCAGTTTCTCTGACGAAGTCCGTCATCGAGCCTCCCGCCTTCTTGTTCCATATTTTGTCTGGGGAGGGATGGCTCTCGTGTTGTTTTCGGCCGTGGGGCCATTCGTCATAACAATAATTGGCAGAGGCGGGATGAACGCTGATTTCCTAGCCAATTTTATGGGACTCATATGGGGAAACGGCAAAGGGCATCTTCTTGACTTTTATCGACCGATTTGGTTTCTCCCCATGCTCTTCTCGGCGTATCTTTTGGCTTGGATCGCTGTGCGCGTCGCTGATTATTTGAGTCGATATGCCGGCTGCCGGATTCTGTGGTTGCTACTTTTCGCTGTTTTCATCTTTTGCGGTTGCTGGGTTTTTTCTCCTTTGATTGAGGCGGTGGTTATGCCTTTCTCGCTGGAAACAGCAGCCACGCTTCTCCCATTTCTGCTTTTAGGGATTTACCTTCAGGAAAAACCGGTGCGTGTCCCCGGGAAAAGTGCTTGCGTCACGTTTGCTGCCTGCGCGATTGCTCTGTGTCTAGCGATGGATGCATCAGGTGTGAATTCGACTAATTGGTACATAGAGGATGTGTTTGGGAACCGGCTCGTTTTTCTTGTCGTTGCACTGACAGTTTCTCTTGCAGTGCTTGGGCTCAGCAAACGACACAACCGTTTTGGCCTTTTCTCTTATATCGGATCCCATACTATGAGCATACTGGTGCTGCACAAGTATCCCCTTATGTTGATTCAGCTCGCACTGGGGATGACGCATCACAACGAATTGATGGAAAGCGCTATCTTCTCGGGCTTGGTTTCACTGTGCGTTGCGCTGCTCTGCGCAGTAATTGAGGACAAGCTGATTAACCCCGTCTGCCCCTTAGCCCTAGGAAATGAAAACTGTTTCAGATAATAATTTTGAATCAAATTATACTGACGCCTAGACGGTAGCTCCTACAGAGTGGCGACCGCTCACCCGGGGTCGGGTTCCGTGAACGGCGCAAAACCGGGGATGCGGGTTTCTCGGCATGGGCGGGACGTTTTCGGGGTACTATATCCCTTGTGGCTCAACGCCACGGTATCGCGCGTGAGCGCAGCATTTTGCCCCGCGGGGCTAAAGAACGAAAGGCACGACATGGCTCAGGGTACTGTTAAGTGGTTCAATCCGGACAAGGGCTACGGCTTCATCTCTCGTGAGGACGGCGACGACCTGTTCGTCCACTACTCCGAGATTCAGATGGACGGCTTCAAGACTCTGGACGAGGGCCAGGCCGTTGAGTTCGAGATCACGACCGGTCAGAACGGCAAGCTCCAGGCTTCCAACGTCCGTAAGCTCTAAGTCCTACTACATATGAGCTGAGAGGGACCTGCTTCGGCGGGTCCCTTTTTTCTTGCCGCAATTTGGGGTCGGACCCCAAATATATTTGGTATCCGACCCCAAATTGCGGTTGGTATACTCGGACGGGTTCAGGGGCAAAGAAGGGCGTGACATGGACGAGCTCGAGAAGAGGCTGGCGGCGGAGCTGCCGGCGTACGCGATGCGGGTGATCGAGCCGCTGGAGGCCGCGGGCTTTGAGGCCTGGGTCGTGGGCGGCTGGGTGCGCGATGCGCTTCTTGGCGGTCACGGGCACGACATCGACGTCACGACCTCCTCGCCCTGGCCCGAGACGGAGCGCGTCCTTCGGGAGGCGGGCATCGAGGTCCACGAGACGGGGACCGACCACGGGACGGTGACCGCCGTGGTGGACGGCCTGCCCGTGGAGACCACGACCTACCGCGTCGAGGGCGCCTACACCGATCACCGCCACCCCGACGAGGTCCGCTTCGTGACCGACGTCCGCGAGGACCTCGCACGCCGCGACTTCACTGTGAACGCGATGGCATTCCACCCTAAGCGGGGGCTTCTCGACCCCTTTGGCGGACAGGC
>DJRK01000110.1:0-8297 GCA_002440065.1 Atopobium sp. UBA6362
AACATCTCGCGTGAAACCCTGCAGCACAACAACCAGCTCAAGGCCATCGCGCGCCGCATCGAGAAGAAGATCACCTCTGAGCTCGAGTCCATGCGCGACGACGACCGCGAGGCCTACGAGAAGTTCTTCGGCAACTTCGGCCGTGGCCTCAAGTACGGCATCTACTCCAGCTACGGCATGAAGAAGGACGAGCTCGCCGGCCTTCTCCTCTTCTGGAGCGCCCGCGAGAACAAGTTCGTCACGCTGCAGGAGTATGCCGAGGGCATGAAGGACGGCCAGAAGACCATCTACTACGCCGCCGGCGACGACCGCGACCGCCTGGCCAAGATGCCCGTCGTGAAGGCGGTCCTGGCCAAGGGCTACGACGTCCTGCTGTGCACCGAGGACGTCGACGAGTTCTGCTTCCAGGCCATGCGCGACTTCGAGGCCAAGGGCCTGCCCAAGACCTACGAGGACGACGCCGCCCGCGAGGCCGCCGAGAAGGCCCAGGCCGACGGCGCCGACGCCGAGACCGAGGACCGCACGCTCGAGCTCAAGAACGTCTCGTCCGGCGACCTCGACCTCGCTTCCGAGGACGAGAAGAAGACCGCCGAGGAGGCCGCCAAGGCGAACGAGGGCCTGTTCGACGCCATGAAGGAGGCCCTGGGCGACGACGCCGTGAGCAAGGTGACCGTCTCCGCACGCCTGACCGCCGCCGACGACGCGCCGTCGTGCGTGTCGGCCGAGGGCCCTGTCTCGCTCGAGATGGAGAAGGTCCTCTCCGCCGGCCCCGCGCCCGAGGACGTCAAGAGCCAGCGCGTGCTCGAGATCAACGCCGCGCACCCGGTCTTCGCCAAGCTCCAGGCCGCGCAGGAGGCGGGCGACAAGGACAAGCTCGCGCTGTACGCGTCGCTCCTCTACGACCAGGCGCTTCTCACCGAGGGCCTGCCCGTGTCCGACCCGGTGGCCTTCGCCCAGAACGTCTGCAAGCTCATGTAGCGCGCCGCGCCCTTCTTGCCAAGAAGGGCCGCGAAGCGTCGATGCGCCCGGCCCGCCCTGCCGCATCTCGCGACGGGCGGGCTGGGCTTTTTTGTGCGTCTCTCTGCTTTGTGCCTCGCGCTTGCGCGTCTCCTGCTCGCGGTCTTCGTTCACTCCTCGCTTGCGTGCCTTCTCACGCTTACGTTCACGCCTACGCGTACGCACCTCTTGCAATTTGAGACATCCCCGGGGCGAAAAATGTCTCAAAATGCAGGGGGTGCGGCCGTGTGGGCGGCGTACGCCGTCTGCGGAGTCGTTCGGGGGTCTTGACCTCGCGCTGGTTTATCCGCGCTATGCTAAAGGCTCATGTTCGCAAGCGTGGTCTGGGGGACATCATGCTGAAGAAGCTCGTGCTCGTGCGTCATGGAAAGACCGAGGTCGCCAGCTCGACGGGGCGCGACATCGACCGGCGCCTGACCTCTGCCGGCCTGCGCGCGCTCGAGATGGAGTATCCCCGCACGTTCCAGCTGCTCGGCCAGGACCCCGAGGTCTCCATCTGGTGCAGCCCCGCGGTGCGCGCCCTCCAGACGGCCGGGGTGGTCGCCGAGGCGGTGGACGCCTGCGGCATAGACATCCACGACTCCCTCTATGAGCAGGACCTGGACGCGTTTCTCGGCGAGCTTTCCGAGGCCGAGCCCGAGACGCTCGTGGCCGTGGGGCACGTGCCCTTCATGGAGGACCTCGCGGAGCGGCTGTGCGGCGCGCGCCTGGACTTTGGGACCGGGTCGGTCATGGCGATCTCGCTCCCGAACGGCGTTGACGCCG
Organism: Atopobium sp. UBA6362; assembly: GCA_002440065.1. Taxonomy (GTDB): domain Bacteria; phylum Actinomycetota; class Coriobacteriia; order Coriobacteriales; family Atopobiaceae; genus Paratractidigestivibacter. The sequence continues at coordinate 1,783 of DJRK01000110.1, forward strand.
GCACGACGACGCCCCAGGGGACGCTCCGCTGGTTCGTGGCGGGCCCGGACGTGGGCGTCTGGGACGTCATGGCCGCCGTCGACGACCAGGTCGAGAAGATGGCGATCCAGCTCGCCGACGCGATGGACGACTTCCTGGCCGACCCCTCCGAGCCCGAGACCCTGCGCACCTTCCGCGTGTGCCTGCGCCGCCTGCGCTCGCTCGTGCTCTTCCTCGCCCCCTGGCAGTCCAAGAAGCAGAGCCATCGCAACGCCGACGACCTGCGCGCCCTTCTTGACGACACGCAGGCCCTGCGCGAGATCGACATCCTCTCGGACGCCGTCGACGCGCTCGTGGAGTCCGGCGAGCTCGGCGAGAACTGCCTTTTGCCCGTGGCCTGCGCAAAGGAGCGCCAGCTCGAGCTCGAGGGGGTCCTCGCGCTCATGCACAAGCGCCACATGAAGCGCCGCATCCACACGATCGCCGACGAGCTGCCCTCCATCAAGTGGAAGGGCCGCGTGATCGAGGCGGGCCTCACGGCGGCCGACCTCCAGTCGCATTTCGACCACGAGCTCGAGACCCTGGACAACTCGCTCTTTGGCCTGGACCTCTCCGATGCCGAGGCCGTCCACGTCACGCGCCGCGACGCGAAGGAGATTCACTTCGTCGCGAGCTGCCTTGCGGACGTGCTGGGGGAGGAGCGCGCGCAGGCGAGCGAGTACATGGACGACATCCAGGGCGAGCTCGGCGCGCTTTCCGACGCGTACCGCAACGAGCGCCTGGCCTCCATGTATTCCACGAGCCCGCGCTTCCGCGGCGTCCGCGCCGACCTGGGCGTGGTTGCCCGCGACCAGGCGGAGGTGGCGAGCGCGATCCTGGCGGGCACGTCGTTCGCCGACCGCCTGCGCGCCGCCGAGTAGCGTGCGCGCGCACCGGCGCTCGTTCCGGCGCTAAGAAGAGGCCCCAATCCGTGCCAAGTAGAGACCGAAGCCCACGCCAAGAACAGACCGAGACCCGCGTAAGGAGACCACGCATGACCGATGCCCAGAAGACCCGCGCCGAGCACGATTCCATGGGCGAGGTCCGCGTGCCCGCCGCGGCGCACTGGGGCGCCCAGACGCAGCGCAGCCACGAGAACTTCCCCATAGGCACCGAGACGATGCCCCACGAGATCATCATGGCGTTTGCCCAGCTCAAGAAGGCAGCGGCCCTCACCAACGCCAAGCTCGGCCGCATGGGCGCGGACGAGCGCGACCTCATCTGCGCGGCCTGCGACGAGATCCTCGCGGGGGAGCACGGGGACGACTTCCCGCTTATGGTCTGGCAGACCGGCTCGGGCACCCAGTCGAACATGAACGTGAACGAGGTCGTGGCGCACCTGGCGAACGGCCTCGCCGAGAAGCGCGGCATCCGCCTGGAGCGGCCCATCCACCCCAACGACTCGGTGAACATGAGCCAGAGCTCGAACGACACGTTCCCCACGGCGCTCCACATCGCGGCCGCAACCGCCGTCTGCGAGCAGCTCCTGCCGGCGATCGACCAGCTCCGGGCGACGTTTGTGCGTCTGGAGGCCGAGAACGCCGGCGTGGTGAAGTCGGGCCGCACACACCTGCAGGACGCCGTGCCCATCGCCTTCTCGCAGGAGATCGCCGGGTGGCGCGGTCTTCTCGAGAGCTCGGCCGAGGAGCTCAAGGCCGCGATGCCGGGGCTGTGCCGCCTGGCGCTCGGCGGGACGGCGGTGGGCACGGGCTTGAACGCACCCGAGGGCTTCGACGTGGCCGTGGCAGAGCAGCTTGCGGCCCAGACGGACCTGCCCTTCGTCACCGACCCGAACAAGTTCCGCGCCCTTACCGGCAAGGATGCCGTCGTCTTTGCCCACGGGGCGGTGAAGGGGCTCGCCGCGAACATGATGAAGATCGCGAACGACGTGCGCTGGCTCGCGTCCGGCCCGCGCCTGGGCCTCGGCGAGATCGCGATCCCCGCGAACGAGCCGGGCAGCTCCATCATGCCCGGCAAGGTCAACCCGACCCAGTGCGAGGCCGTCACGATGGTGGCGGTGCAGGTCATGGGCAACGACGCGGCGATCGGCTTCGCCGCGAGCCAGGGGAACTTCGAGCTGAACGTCTTCATGCCCGTGATCGCGTACAACTTCCTGCAGTCGGCCCGCCTGCTCGCCGACGCGATCCGCTCCTTCGACGAGCGCTGCGCGAGCGGCATCAAGGCGAACCGCGCCCGCATGGACGCGAACCTGCACAACTCGCTCATGCTCGTGACGGCGCTCAACCCCTACATCGGCTACGAGAACGCTGCGAAGGTGGCCAAGAAGGCCTATGCCGAGGGGACGAGCCTGCGCGAGGCCTGCGTCGGCCTCGGATTCCTGAGTGCCGAGAAGTTCGACGAGGTCTTCCATCCCGAGCAGATGGTTTAACGGGCCCAGCCGAGGGCTCCCGGCCCGCCGCCGCGGTTCCCGTCAAGGGCTCCCAGTCCGCCGCGGTTCCCGCAGGAGCCTCTGCCGCGAAAGTCACCGTGAACCTGGCCGCGAAAGTGAAGCCTTCACAAACAAAAAGCCCCGAAATGCAGACTGCACATCGGGGCTTTTGGATGCAAACGGCCATTGTGTTGTCTTCACTTTGAATGTGAAGGCTACACATTCAAAAGGGGGGGGTTCCGCGCGAGGCCGTTCGGACGCGAGACCGCCCAGACGCGGGGCCGCGCGAGCACGGCACCCTACTACTCGGAGACCTCGAGAAGCTCGATGTTGAAGTTGAGGTCCTTGCCGGCCATCTCGTGGTTCATGTCGAAGGTGATGTTGCCGTCCTTGACCTCGGCGACGGTCGCGGGGAAGGGCTGGCCGGTGGGCGAGGCAAGCATGACCTTGTCGCCGGCCGAGAGGTTCTCGGCGCCGGGCAGCGCGCTCACGGGGACGGTCTGCATGAGCTCCTCGCGGCGCTCGCCGTACGCCTCGGCGGCGGGGATGTGGACGTCGACGACCTGGCCGACCTCCATGTCCTTCACTGCGGCGTCGAAGCCCTTGATCATCTGGCCCGCCATGCAGGTGAACTCAAGCGGCTCGTTGCGGTCGCGGGAGGAGTCGAACTTCGTGCCGTCGTCCAGCGTGCCCACGTAGTGGACCTTGACCTTCTTGCCCTCGTTGCTCATGGGTGCTCCTGTCTTTTTTGTCCGGTCCATCGGTTAAGATGAACGAGTTAACCAACGGTGAAACTCATGTGCGGTGCCCTGCGCGCCGCACACAGATTCGGAGTATACCCAAGATGATGGACAAAAGGCTCCTGGCGCTCGTCCCCGACGCCCTGCGCCACGTTATAGCCACGGTCGCGTGGCAGTGGGTCGGGCTTCTGGGCAACGCCGCGACGGTGTGGGTCATCGCCCGCGCGCTCTCCGCGCTCGCGACCGGCGGCACGGTGCCCGCGGCCGCGCTTTACGTGCTCGCCCTCGGGATCGTCGCTCGGACGGTCGCCGCGCGCTTCTCGGCAAGGGAGAGCTTCGCCGCCTCGCAGGACGTCAAGCGCACGCTGCGCCGCCGCATCTATGAGAAGCTCCTGCGCCTAGGTCCCGACTACTCCCAGAGCGTCCCCACGGCCGAGGTCGTGCAGCTTTCCGTGGAGGGCTGCGAGCAGCTCGAGACCTACTTCGGCCAGTACCTGCCGCAGCTCTTCTACTCGGTCCTCGCGCCGGTGACGCTCTTTGCCATGGTCGCCCCCGTGTGCCTGCCGGCAGCGGTCGTGCTCCTCGTGTGCGTCCCGCTCATCCCGGCCACGATCGTCGCCGTGCAGAAGGTCGCCAAGAAGATCCTGGGCAAGTACTGGGACCAGTACGCCGAGCTGGGCGACTCCTTCCTCGAGAACCTCCAGGGGCTCGCGACGCTCAAGATCTACCAAGCCGACGCCGCGCGCCACGAGGCCATGAACGCGGAGTCCGAGCGCTTCCGCACGGTGACGATGAAGGTGCTCTCGATGCAGCTCAACTCGATCATCGTCATGGACATCGTGGCCCTGGGCGGTGCGGTCGCGGGCATGGCCGTGGCGCTCGCCTTCGCCGCGGCGGGCTCGATCGACCTCTTTGGCTGCCTGTTCATCATCCTGGTCTCGGCCGATTTCTTCCTGCCCATGCGCCAGCTCGGGTCGTATTTCCACGTGGCGATGAACGGCATCGCCGCGAGCGGAAAGATCTTCCGCCTGCTTGCGCTGCCCGAGCCCGAGGCGCGCCCGCTCATGACCGAGCGCGGCGACCACTTCGCCATGGGCCGCGTGGGCTTCGCCTACGAGCCGGGCCGCCCCGTGCTGCGCAACGTGAGCCTCGACGTCCCCGCCGTGGGCCTCACCGCCATCGTGGGCGAGTCGGGCAGCGGCAAGTCCACGATCGCCTCGCTGCTCACGGGCCGCTACGAGGGGTATACGGGCAACGTTTTCCTGGGCGGCAAGCAGGTCCGAGACATCGACCGCGCGGCGCTCGCCCGCTACGTGACCGTCGTCGGGCTCTCCGCGCACCTCTTCGCCGGGACCGTGGCCGACAACCTGCGCATGGCGAACCCCGACGCGACGGCCCGGGAGCTCTGGGACGCTCTCGAGTTCGCGCGCATCGCCGACTTCCTGCGCGAGCAGGACGGGCTCGCCACGCGCCTGACCCAGGACGGGGCGAACCTCTCCGGCGGCCAGCGCCAACGCCTGTGCCTCGCCCGGGCCATCCTGCACAACAGCCCCGTCTACGTCTTCGACGAGGCCACGAGCAACGTGGACGCGGAGTCCGAGGAAGCCATCATGGAGGCCGTCTGCGAGCTTGCCCGCTACAAGGCGGTCGTCGTGATCTCTCACCGCCTGGCAAACGCGCTCCCCGCTCAGCGGATCTACGTCCTTGACCATGGCGAGGTCGTGGGGGCGGGGATCCATGAGGAGCTCCTCGCCTCGTGCGGGAAGTACGCGGACCTGTGGTCCGCTCAGGTGGAGCTCGAGCGGCTGAGCGCGGGCGCCGACGTGCCTGCTGCGGCACCGAGGGAGGAGGCGAGCGAGGATGGCGAGTAAGCCGATGAATGTGAACGCGAACGCGCGGAACGGCAACGGGGCCTCGGGCCTCACGGATGTCGCCGCAACCAAGAAAGGCGACGCCAGGAAGCCCATGGGCGACGTGCGCGTGATGTGGCGCATGCTCGGGCTCGCGAAGCCGCTGGCCGGTTGGATGATCCTCGCCGTGGCCTGCGGCGTCGCGGGCTTCTGCTGCGCCACGGGCATCCCGGTGCTCGCGGCGGAGGCGGCTCTCTCCGCGTGCGGCGCGGGCTCGCTTGCCTGGCCGCTCGCCGGGACCGTGGGCCTTCTTGCCGCCATGGCGGTGGCTCGAGGCGTGCTGCACTACGTCGAGCAGCGCTGCAACCACTACATCGCCTTCAAGCTGCTCGCCCACGTGCGCGACCTGGTCTTCGGCGCGCTGCGGCGCCTCGCGCCCGCGAAACTCGCCGGCGCCGACCGCGGCGACCTCGTCTCGACCGTCACGGCCGACGTCGAGCTCCTCGAGGTCTTCTATGCGCACACGATCAGCCCCATCTGCATCGCCGTCCTCATGGCGTGCGTCATGGGCTGCTTCCTGGGCGGCATCGGGACCGTCCCGATGGCCATCGCGCTCGCGTCGTATGCCCTCGTGGGCGTGGTCGTCCCCGTGCTCGTCTCGCGCCTTTCCGGCGAAGAAGGGCAGCGCAGCCGCGACCTTGCGGGCGCGCTCTCCGGCTTCGTGCTCGACGGCCTGCGCGGACTTGGCGAGGTCCTTCAGTTCGGCGCGGGCGAGCGGCGCCTGGCCGAGCTCGACGAGCGCAGCGCGGAGCTCGTGGGCTCGCAGCGCGCGCTGCGCGATGCCGCTGCCCGCGGGCAGGCGCTCACGACGGGCGGCATCATGGTCCTGAGCTGCCTGCAGATGATCGTGTGCATCCAGCTCGCCTCCGCCGGGCAGATCGGCGCCGAAGGGGCCGTGCTCGCCACGGTCGCCACCTTCAGCTCGTTCGGGCCGTTCGTCGCGCTCGCGAACCTGGGCTCGACGCTCCAGGGGACGCTCGCGGCGGGTCGCCGCGTCATCGCGATCCTGGACGAGGAGCCGCAGGTCGCCGAGGTGCCCCGCGCCGAGGACGCCGTCGGTGCCCCTGCCTTTGGCGGTATCGCGGCTGAGCACGTGGGCTTCTCCTACGGCGACGAGCGGATCCTCGACGACGTGAGCGTCGAGGTCGAGCCGGGGCAGATCGTGGGCGTCCAGGGTCGCAGCGGGTCCGGCAAGTCGACGCTCTGCCGCCTGCTCATGCGCTTCTGGGACGTCGACGAGGGGCGCGTGGTCCTCTCGGGCAAGGACGTGCGCGAGGTCCCCACGGCCGAGCTGCGCGACTCCGAGGCGTTCGTGGAGCAGGACACCTACCTCTTCCACGACAGTATCCGCGACAATCTCCTCATCGCCAAGCCCGACGCGACCGACGATGAGCTCGAGGCCGCCTGCCGTGCGGCGAGCGTGCACGACTTCATCATGGGCCTGCCCCACGGCTACGA
>DJRK01000110.1:8417-9694 GCA_002440065.1 Atopobium sp. UBA6362
CAGATCCTGCGGACCCTCGAGGAACAACGCGGCAGGCGGGCCGTCGTCCTCATCAGCCACCGCCCGTCGACCATGGCGATAGCCGACAAGACCTACTCGATGGACAACGGCCGCGTGAGCTAACCGCCTGCGCGACGAAGCGCTGCGGCCGTCCCTCAAACAATGCGGCGGCGGAGAGAGAGGCCGTGCTTCTCGGTAGTTTATCTTCCTCCTCTGACAAAAAGCGGTAAAAGTGCTGGTGGGACATGCCGTTGCTCGCGGTACGATAAAGCTCTTGCAACCCCGTGCGCCATGTGGCGCGGTGGAGAGGAGCGGCCATGTGTGATGCGAGGACGGAATTGCGCGCCGGCGCGCGCCGGCGTATGCCCGCCGATCGGGTGCGGGTGCTTCTCGCTGGCCTGCTGGTCGCGATCGCCGTGGTCGCAAGCCCCGTCGCAGTGCAAGCGCAAGAGGCGATCGACCAAGGCCCCGAAACATTCTCGAGCAGCCTTATCGCCGCGGCTCAAGCGCGCGAGCGCGCGGCTGCCGGCGTGGCCACGCTCGAGGACTCCGGCGACTCCACGACGCTTCTGCCTACCACGGGCGACGCCCACGTGCTCGGGATCCTTGTGGACTTCCCGGACATGTCTTTCGACGGGGGCGAGACCAAGGAGGTCCTCCAGGCGGAGATCGGCCCGGCCATAGAGGGCATGGACTCACCGAGTGCGCAGATATCCTCCGAGGCGCCCTACGAGAACATCAGCGCCTATTACAACCGGTCTTCTTACGGGCAGCTCCATATGGAGGGCTACGTGACGAGTTGCCGGGCGAAATACGAGCGCGACCACTACACGAGCGACATCTCCGAGCTCTTTGCCGAGGTCATGGCCACGCTCGACGACGCGATCGACTTCTCGCGCTTCGATGCGAACGAAGACGGGGTCATCGACGGAATCTACCTCATCTTCGCCGGAGACAGCGGCGCCTGGGGCAGCACGTGGTGGCCGGCCATGCACGACGTGCCGTCCCTGTATCCGCAGCTCAAGGACGTGAAATACGACGGCAAGACCTTGGGGGGCGTCACGCTTTCGAACAGGCCCAATGGATCGGTGGGCTCCGTCCGGACGCTCATCCACGAGACGGGCCACATGCTGGGCCTCCCCGATTACTACAGCTACGACGAGTCCGGCGCATCCGCAAACGACCGCGGCATCGGCACGGTGGACATGATGTACGACACCGTGGGCGACCATAACGCGTTCTCCAAGTGGATGCTTGGCTGGATCGACGAGGAGCAC
>DJRK01000110.1:9823-12598 GCA_002440065.1 Atopobium sp. UBA6362
AGGAGGGCGAGGTCTTCGCCGTCTCCGCGAACCCCGAGATCATGGGCGAGAAGGGCCTCTTCTCTTCCTTCTTCCTGGTGCAGTACGACCAGGCGGCGGGAAACCAGGTCGCTTCCGCGACTGGGCTGGAAAACGCGTTTCGTGTCTATCGCGTGCAAGCCGATCTCACCCCGGACGGCTCCGCCTTTATAAAGACGAATATCCACGGCCGCGATGGCGACAAGCTTATCGAGACCCTCGACCCCTCCACGCTCGAGGGGCACGGCACGAGCTCGTTTTGCCAGTTCACGCTGGGCGACCGCGTCACCCCGGCGACGAATCCCTCCACGAACTTCAAGGAATCCAGGGTCGCGGGTTTCACGGGCATCGACCTCATGGTCGACGAGACGGGCGGCGAGTCGGGCAAAGTGAGCGTGGCCTACGACGGCTCGCTCAAGCCCGACCCCCAGACGTTTACCGTGGCCGATGCCGGCTCGGGCATCCTCTCGCGCGGGCCCTATACGCTGAGCTGCTCCTATGTCCCGGCGATAAACGACAAGGCCTTAGGCGGGCCTGTGCTGTACGTCGATGGGGAGGCCTATGACGTTCGGGCGTCGGTGGGCTCGTCGGGCATCGTGCTCGACCATGAGCTTGCGGCCGGTGTGCTCAAGCCTGCGTCTACCTGCGAGGTCGTCTTCCCAGCCGGCTATTTTGTGCTGGGTGAGCGCGACGGCGAGCAGGTGACGTCCAACGAGCTGCGCGTGCCCCTCAAGGTGGGGCCCGTGGCCGAGCTCGCGTTCGTTGGGTTTTACGGTTCCGCCGATATAGACGAGGGCCTGATCGCGACCGGGGCCTCCAATGTCGCGCGGGCCTCGAGCGGCGCCTATGTGGCGCAGGTGTTCGAGGACCCCGCGACGAAGGCCTCCAGGCTCAGGCTCACGCATATAGGCGGTTCCGACCTCTCGGGTGCATCGACCGTCGACGTTGCGGGCGCGAACCTATCGCTTCCGAGCGGCACGTCTACCTGGGCGCTTTCGCTCACGGTGCTCGACGGCGACTCGGCCGTGCTCGTGGCCAAGGCCTCTTCGTGCGTGCGCCTGGCGTGGCTCGACCTGTCGAGCGGGAAGCTGACCGCGCAGACGGAAGGTATTGCCGGCGCCGTAGAGTACTCGCAGGTCGGCGACGTGTGCGCCGTCGTGGAGTACAGCGGTGCCTCGCTGACCGTAGGTGCGTATACGCTTGCAGCCGACGGTATCCCTGAGCTGCGCTTTGTTGCGCTCGATACGACGTTGCTGCTCACAGGGAAAGACTACGTGGGCATCGGGTCCGGCGGCGCTGTGGGGTATTTCTCCGAGGCCTCCCTGCAGGATATGCCGGGCTCCACGGTTGAGGTCATGCCTGCGAGCTGGCTCTTGGGGCTTCTTGCCAACGGCTATGCCACGGAAGACGAGGCCTGTCAGCACATGGTTGAGGTCGGCGACCTCCACGGCGACATGACGCTGGACGTTCCGGCGGGTTCGGTGCCGGTCGGGCTCGCGAAGAGCGGGGACGCACCTTATCTCCTGACTATGGGCTATGACGTGGCGGCCGGTAAACAGGCCTATACCCTGACGAGCTTCGATGCTTCGGGCTCCCAGATCGCGTCCAAGAGGTTCGGCGACTTCAAGGATGGGTTCACGTTTGGCGTTCCCGTGCTGGTGGCTGGCGAACATGGGGCGGTATCTGCGGTTTTCTTGGAGAAAAGCGGCCTGTGGTCAAGGAACACGGCGATTCTGTTCAAGAACGCCTCGCTTGAAGAGGCGGGCATCGTGCAAGACCGCGGCTGCGGCGTTGGAGCATGGGTCGACGGGCGCTGGCTGGGTACGCGGTGCATCCCGGCGACGCGCGAGGGGTCGATCAGTCGCCTGCGCGGTGCGGCGACGGGGCTTATCGATGTCGCGAAAGATCCGGACCAGCCGGTGGACCCCGACGAACCTGCGGGACCGAGCGATCCTGTGACGCCGAGCGACCCCGCGTACCCTCAATCTCGGGGCGATGCGGCGACTTCCGACGAGATTGCGGGTGCTTCCGGGCGTGAGGGAATTCCCGCTACGGGCGATGCAGCGCTTCCTGCCATGCCGGTTGCGCTTGCAGGCTTCGGTTGCTTTGTTGCTGCCGCGTGGCGTGTGCGACGGAATCACGGATAGGCGGGGTTGGGTCGTTGCACGAACGACTTGATGGGGTTATCTACGTGTGACGGAGCTTCAAGGTGGGTCGTGCGGCGTCTGTAGGAAAGTTAAGGAGCGTCCCAAAGCGGAATTTACGGGCTTCGGGGCGTTCGCGTGCAACTTTTCTTCGATTCTGCGTGGTCAAATCGCGGTTTGGGAGAGTAGCGGAGGCTTTTGAGACTGGGATTTGTGGGGTGCGAGGGCGATTCTGTTGCATTTCCCCAGTTGAGCAAAGGTGGCTACTATATCAAAAGCGCAAGTGTGCACGCAGAAGTGGAAATTTGTATTTCTCGGGTACGGGGGAAACTGCTTTAACGCGGCTTGTTGACGCGATTTTATGGGCCGGAGCTTCGTTTGCCAGGCGAGGGAATTTCGCTGACGGCTTCATCGGTCCGTTGGCCGACCTTTAGCCGGCCGCTAAGGAATCCGCTTTGCCAAGAGGCCTACCATGGCTGCATTCAAATACCGTGAGGCCTGCTTCGGGCGGTCGATTCGCCCGGCGTGCCTGCGGCCGCGTGAAAGCGAGGGCGATATGGCTAGAGACGGATCGAGGAAAATCGGCTGCGCAGGCGCATGCCTGCTGTTTTTC
>DJRK01000154.1:0-5693 GCA_002440065.1 Atopobium sp. UBA6362
TGTTGAGCGCGCGCGGGATGCCCACGGTGCCGCGCGGCGCTTCGTCCTCGGCGAGCACCGGGCGGTCGAAGAGCAGCTTGTTCTTGTACTCAAAGAGGTTCGGCGCGTCGTTCTTCTTGCGCTTGGAGCCGCCTGCGCCCTTCTCGCAGCGGTTGCCGGTGATGAAGCGACGGCCGCCGCCGAAGTCGTTCACGGTGAGCAGGCAGTTGTTCGAGCAGCGCCCGCAGTGGACGTTCGTGTGCTTGACCTGCAGGTTGTCGATCTCGTCGCGGGAAAGAAGACCGGAGACGCCCTCGGCGCCCGCGCGGTCGCGGGCCAGCAGCGCCGCGCCGTAGGCGCCCATGCAGCCGGCCACGTCCGGGCGGATCACGTCGCGCCCGGTGAGCTTCTCGAACGCGCGCAGCGTCGCGTCGGACATGAACGTGCCGCCCTGCACGACGCAGTACTTGCCGATCTCCTCGAAGTCGCGCAGCTTGATGACCTTGAACAGCGCGTTCTTGATCACGGAGTAGGAAAGGCCGGCGGCCACGTCGCCGATGGTCGCGCCCTCCTTCTGCGCCTGCTTGACGCGGGAGTTCATGAAGACGGTGCAGCGGCTGCCCAGGTCCACCGGCGCGGTCGCGCGCACGGCCGCCTCGGCGAACTCCTGGACCGTCATGTTCATGGAGACGGCGAAGCTCTCGATGAAGGAGCCGCAGCCCGAGGAGCAGGCCTCGTTCAGCATGATGTGTTCGATGACGCCGTCCTTGACCTGCAGGCACTTCATGTCCTGGCCACCGATGTCCAGGATGAACTCGACGTCGGGGATGAAGGCCTTGGCGCCGCGCAGGTGCGCGACGGTCTCGATCTCGCCGGAGTCGGCGCGTAGGGCCTCGATGAGGATCTGCTCGCCGTAGCCGGTGGTGGTCACGTGGCCGATGGTGCAGTCGGCGGGCATCTTGTCGTAGATGTCGTCGGTGATCTTGCGGGCGGTGCCGAGGATGTCGCCGTTGTTGTTGCCGTACCAGGTGTAGAGGAGCTCGCCGTCCTCGCCCACGACGGCCGCCTTCATGGTGGTGGAGCCGGCGTCGATGCCGATGAACACGCGGCCGTGGTAGCTCGCGAGGTCGCCCTTGGGCACGACCTGCTTGTCGTGGCGCTCCTTGAACTCGCGGTAGTCGGCCTCGTCCGAGAAGAGCGGCTCCAGACGCGCGACCTCGGAGCCCTGGGTGTCCTTGAGGTCCTCGAGCAGGCGGATGGCCTCGTCGAAGGTGATGCTCTTATCGGACTCGCCGGCGAGGGCCGCGCCCGTGGCCACGAAGAGGTGCGCGTTCTGGGGCACGATGATGTGCTCGTCGTCGAGGTTGAGCGTCACGTAGAAGCGGTGGCGCAGCTCGCTCAGGTACTGGAGCGGGCCGCCGAGAAAAGCGACGTAGCCGCGGATGGGGTGGCCGCACGCGAGGCCGGATACGGTCTGGTTGGCCACGGCCTGGAAGATGGAGGCGGCGACGTCGGCGGGGGCGGCTCCCTCGTTGAGCAGCGGCTGGACGTCGGACTTGGCGAAGACGCCGCAGCGCGACGCGATCGGGTGGATCTGCGTCGCGGACTTGGCGAGCTCGTTCAGGCCGGCGGCGTCGGTGTGCAGGAGGCTCGCCATCTGGTCGATGAACGCGCCCGTGCCGCCGGCGCACGTGCCGTTCATGCGCTGCTCGATGCCGTTGTCGAAGTAGATGATCTTCGCGTCCTCGCCGCCGAGCTCGATGGCGCAGTCGGTCTGCGGGATGAGCGTCTCGACGGCGCGCTTGGAGGCGATGACCTCCTGGACGAACTCGAGGTCGAGCCACTTGGCGAGCAGCATGCCGCCCGAGCCGGTGATCGAGACGCGCATGGGCGTGTCGCCGATGACCTTCTTGGCGCGTGCGAAGAGCTCCTTGGCCGTGGCGCGGACGTCGGTGTGGTGGCGCTCGTAGTTCGCGTAGATAAGGTTGTCGTTGTCGTCGATGACGGCCAGCTTGACGGTGGTGGAGCCCACGTCGATGCCCAGGCGCAGGCGCGCGTAGGTGAGGTCGTAGGGGTGGGCCGGCGAGAGCTCGGCGCCCTCCTGCTTGAGCTCGAGCGGGCGTTTTGCGGCGCGCTCGGCCTGGATGGAAGCGGCGGTCTTATCGGACATTGTTACTCTCCTCACAACGCATGATGGCAAGGGCAAAGCTGGGGATGTCGAAGTCGATGGGCTTCCCGTACAGGTCGCCCGGCCGGACGAACATGAGCGCGCACATGAGGCGCGCCATGGCGTCCACGCTCTCTCGCAGGCCCCCCTCGAGCCAGCGAAGAAGCACGCCCACCTCGGCGGATATCGCGAAGGTGAGGTAGTAGTCGAAGAAGGCACCCACCGCGCGGACGTCGATGCCGTCCAGGGCGCGGCCGACCACGGCGTCGTAGGCCATGCGCTTGAGGCGCTCGGCGAAGGCGGGGTCGCCCCCCTCGCCCAAAAGCGGCCGCAGGTAGTCGCCGCGGTCGCGGACGCAGGCCAGGAGCTCGACGGCGCCGGGCACGGGCTCCTGGCGGTCGAGGGCGGCGGCGATCTCGTCCAAGTGGGTTGCCGCGACCTTCTCGACGTGGACGCGCAGGGCGGCCAGCGTCTCGTCCTCGATCTGCGTCACGAGGTCGGGGATGTCGCGGAAGTGCGAGTAGAAGGTGCGGCGGGTGACGCCGGCGCGCTCGGTCACGGCCGTCACGGTCACGCGGGTCAGGTCGCCCGTGGCGTCGATCTCGGCCGCGAGGGCCGCGCGGAGGGCGGCGCGGGTGCGCACGCTCCGGCGGTCGGTGCTTGCGACGCAGTCAGCCATCTGGTCCTTTCGGGTGATATTACACAGCCCGAGTAGTATTGCACACCCTGAGTAAATCTGGGGACAGGTGAGTAATTTTGGGGACAGGTTCGCAAATTACTCATTTGATAACATTTGGGGACAGGTTCGAGAATTACTCATTTGAGCAAAAAACGAACCTGTCCCCAAACTCTCCCACCTTAGAGGCGACGAACGCTTTGGCGCTCGACGAACGTCGTCGAGAGGTGCGTCACGCTCGTGTAGTCGCGCGGCTCCTGGATCCGATCGAGCATGCGCCGCACCGCGATCTCACCCATCTCGCGATTGGGAATCCGCGCCGTCGTGAGCGGCGGGTTGCAGATGGACGCGTACGGAAGGTCGTCGAACCCCACCATCGACACGTCGTCCGGGATCTTCACGCCCTGCTCCGAGAGCGCGCGCATGCACCCCAGCGCCATAATGTCGTTCTCCACAAAGAACGCCGTGGGAAGCAGCGTGTTGCTCGCGAGCCACGCCTTCATAGAGTTGTACGAGCTCGTGACCGTGGTCCCCACCTCGATGCGCCACGCCGGGTCGATCGGCAGCCCGGCCTCGCGCATCGCGCGCCGGTACCCGCGCTCGCGCAGCGGGAAGTTCTTGATGCGGCAATCGCCCGCGATGTAGCCGATCTCGCGATGCCCACACTCCACGAGGTAGCGCACCGCGCGGAACGCCGAGTTCTCGTTCTGCGTCACGACGCTCTCGAAGAAGAGCCGGTCGCTCCACCCGTCCACGACCACAAGCGGCGCGATCGGGTCCTTGAACAGCGCGTAGTCCTCCTCGGTCATCTCGGTGCCCAGAAGGACGATGCCGTTGCTCGTGTCGTGCGTGATCTCGTACGCCTGGCGCGCCGCGGCCTCGCGGTTGGACAGCTCGATGGTCGTGAACGTCGTCTGCAGCTTCACGGCGTTCGCCGCGCGCTCCACGCCCTCGATGACGCCGGGGTGGAACGTGCCCTCGTCCAGGATCTTGCCGGACTTGCGCGCGAGCACGAAGCGGATGTGGTCGAGCTTGCCGTTACGCTCGTACCCGAGCTCGGCGGCCATGCGGCGGATCGTCTCGGCGGTGTCCTTGTTCACGCCCCGCTTGTTGTTCAAGGCATTGGAGACCGTCGCCGGCGAGAACCCCGTCCTACGGCTAATCTCCCGAACACCCACGTTGCGCATCCATACCACCATCCAAGAAAACCAGTTCAGGTACGGTACGAGTTTAATAAACGTTTTGGCCGTGTTTAGCCATCCGTTTGTAAACGGCTGGTTTTCTCGCCTAAACGCACATAAAGAAGGGCGCCCCGCAAGAAGCGAGGCGCCCAAGGGAGGCGATATGTGCCCTACCAAAGCGACGCGGTCAGCGATTCGCGAGCAGTTTACTCGTTGTCGCCGGCGGTCATCTGGGTCGCGGAGAGCGTGCCCTCGGTAGCGGCGGCGGCGTCAGGCCACACCCAGCTGGTGAAGGCGGGGTGATCGTAGCCCTCGTCCACGGCGAACTTGAAGGCCTCCTCGCGGAAGTCCTCCCACTCCTGGATCTGGTCGGCGAACTTCTTCTCGTCGACGAGGCGCAGGGCGTCGGCGGCCAGGGCCCAACGATCCATGTTGTTCAGGCGCAGCATGTCGAACGGGGTCGTGGTGGAACCCTTCTCCTCGTAGCCGTGCACGCGGAAGTTGTCGTGGTTCGGACGGTCCCAAACGAGGCGACGGATCGTGCCGGCGTAGGCGTGGAAGCAGAAGAGCACCGGCTTGTCGTGGCCAAAGAGCTCGTTGAAGCGCTCGTCGGAAATGGCCTGGTCGTTCTCGGAGGCGTTCTGGATCTTGAGCAGGTCGACGACGTTCACGAAGGTGGCCTTGACGCCCAGCTTCTTGAGCATGTCGAGGGCGGCGAGGGCCTCGAGGGTCGGGACGTCGCCGCAGGTGGCGATCACGAGGTCGGCGTCATCGATGGAGTCGGCGCTGGAGGCCCACTTCCACTCGGCCACGCCCTCGGCGAGCTCGGCCTTGGCCTCGTCCACGGTCAGGAAGGTCGGGGCGGGCTGCTTGCCGCAGAAGATGGCGTTCACGCAGTTCGTGGACTGGTAGACCTTCTCGGCGACGGCGAGGGCCATGTTGGCGTCGCAGGGGTAGTAGGCGTTGACGACGTGCGTATCGTTGGCCTTGTTCAGCAGCAGGTCGACGAAGCCCGGGTCCTGGTGAGAGAAGCCGTTGTGGTCCTGGCGCCAGACATGGCTGGAGAGCAGGATGTTCAGGCCGGCGATCGGGGCGCGCCAAGGGATCTCGCGGACGGTGGCCTCGAGCCACTTGCAGTGCTGGTTGATCATGGAATCGACGACGTGGATGAAGGACTCGTAGGAGCTCCACACGCCGGTGCGGCCGGTGAGGACATAGCCCTCGAGGAAGCCCTCGCACTGGTGCTCGGAGAGCTGCTCGATGACCTTGCCGGACGGGAAGAGCAGGTCGTCGTTGTCGGCGTCGGCGTAGTAGCCGCCCTCCCACTGCTTGCCGGTCACCTTATAGGCGTCCTGGAGACGGTTGGAAGCGGTCTCGTCGGGGCCAAAGATGCGGAAGTTGTCGTTCTTGGCGAGGACGTCGGCGGTGTAGGCACCAAAGACGCGAGCGGCCTCGGTGGCGCCCCAGCCGTGGCCCTTCTCGGCGACGGGCACCTCGTGGGCGTGGATGTCGGGGAGGTCGAGCTTCTGGAGGACCTTGCCGCCGTTGGCGTTGGGGTTGGCGCCGATACGCAGGTCGCCCTTGGGCATGAACGCGGTGACCTCGGGACGGATCTGGCCCTCGGGAGTGAAGAGCTCCTCAGGCTTGTAGGAGCGCAGCCAGCTGCGGAGCACGCGGAAGTGCTCGTGGG
>DJRK01000154.1:5787-13848 GCA_002440065.1 Atopobium sp. UBA6362
GGGGTGCGGAAGATGATCATCGGGTAGACGGGACGGGTCTCGTCGCCCTCCTCCGCGGCGGCCTTGATGTCGCAGATCTCGTCGAAGACCTCCTCGAGGAGGTTGGCGAAGCGACGGTGGATGGAGGCGTGGGACTCGTTGTCGAAGCCGGCGACGAAGAAGTGCGGCTCATAGCCCATGCCCTCGAAGAACTCGGCGAGCTCGGTGTCGGAGATGCGGGACAGGATCGTGGGGTTGGCGATCTTGTAGCCGTTGAGGTGCAGGATCGGCAGCACGATACCGTCGGTCTTGGGGTTCACGAGCTTGTTGGACTGCCAAGAAGTGGCGAGCGGGCCGGTCTCGGACTCGCCGTCGCCCACCACGGCCACGGCCAGCAGGGACGGGTTGTCCATGACGGCGCCGTAAGCGTGGGACAGGGTGTAGCCGAGCTCGCCGCCCTCGTGGATGGAGCCGGGGGTCTCGGGCGCGAAGTGCGAGGGGATGCCGCCGGGGTAGGAGAACTGGCGGAAGAACTTCTGCAGGCCGGCCTCGTCGTTCGTGATGTCCGGGCGGATCTCACGATAGGTGCCGTCGAGCAGGGACTGGGAGGTGCCGGCGGGGCCGCCGTGACCAGGGCCCATGAGGAAGACGGCGTTCTGGCTGTGGTCGGCGATGAGGCGGTTGACGTGGCCAAAGAGGAAGTTCACGCCCGGGGTGGTGCCCCAGTGGCCAACGAGGCGGTGCTTGACGTCGGCGCGGCCGAAGTCACGCTTCTCGCCGGTCTTCTCGTCAACGAAGTCCTTCTTCATCAGCGGGTTGGAGCGAAGGTAGATCTGGCCGACGGAGAGGTAGTTGGCGGCGCGCCAATACTTCTCGACGCCCTCGAGCTCCTCCTCGGGAACGGCGTGGTCGAGCTTCTGCCACGGGGTGCCAATAACGGGCTGTGCCATGCTTTGGTCCTCCTTGATTTGCTGTGCGCCGCGACCGGAATGTTGCGGCGCCATTTCTTGAGCCGTTTTGGAGTATATAGGGGTAAAACGGTTTACTTTCCGAGAATCGGTAGGTAATTCGTTTTACCTCTAATTTTCTTATGAACGTTCGTTCATAACTAGTTCTAGGCGTGCCATGGTAGGCCGAATGATGATGCCGTCAGGGGGCGTGCTGGCCGCAATCCTGCACATCTCTGTGACTCGTGCGAGGTCCACCGAGTAGCCAGCTAGTTGAGTATTATATATCCGCATGTAGATTGAGTGCCCGGATTCCCCAAACCCCGTCTCTACCCAGCAAGCCCCTTGCGAGTCACAGAGATGTTCAAACTTCTCCTCGACCCCGCCCAAAAGCGGGCCGTTCGGCACAATATCGCCGCCGCTGAGGATCTCAATACCGTCAGAATCGGCATGCATCCCCAGCGAATCTGAGCAATGTGTAAATAGCTAGACCCCTTGCTCCGCGCTCGCTTGTACCCCGCTTAAGCCCAGCCGTAGGCAAAACTTGCCCGCGTATCAGGATTCTTCTGCTCGAATCATATCTATCCAGATTTAGCGGGCCTGAGATAGCCTAGAATCCAAAATGGCAGCTCGAAAGCCGCCGACCGCTCTGTAATGCGCTCATAGGGGACGAAAGCGGTCCTTGAAACCAAAGTGGGGAACGCGGCCCGCAAGGGGCCTCATCCCCCATAAACTCGCCCGTTCGCGCAGGACCATTCGGGTACAATGGGTAGCGACAGGGGCAAAGACCCTCCTGTTGATAAGCTGATATGTGGGCTAGCCCACAGGGAACAGCCGTCTTGCAGGGCGGCTGTTCCCGTTTAACGCGGGCTCGCCCACCAATCCTTACCGGCGCCTATCGAGCAGGCGCCAGATAATGCGCAGTGCCAAGAAGACCGACAAAGCCAGGAAAAACTCGGTGAGCTCGTCCATGGGAACCCTCCAATCTTCCTGCGGGGACTCGGAGGGCGCCGCCTGTAGCTAGAACAACTGTACCATCCATGCATGGGCTACGTCAAGCCTCGGAGCAGCGTTTCCGCAGGTAGATTGGCTTATTTTGAAGCAATTCTAACGAAGGCATGGTAAGGGCCTCAGCCGCCCATGCCACGGACCGGGACCATGGGCCGCGGCGCGCACGGGGGCCGAGAACAGGATGGGGAACGCGGCCCGCGAGGGGCCGCATCCCCCATAAACTCGCCCGTTCGCGCAGGACCATTCGGGTACAATGGGTAGCGACAGGGGCAAAGACCCTCCTGTTTGATAGTTGCTATGTGGGCTAGCCCACAGGGAACAGCCGTCTGGCAGGGCGGCTGTTCCCGTTTAACGCGGGCTCGCCCACCGTTTTACCGGCGCCCAGAGAGCAGGCGCAGGATGATTAGCAGTGCCAAGACGTTCGACAATGCGAAGAGCAGCACGGTGAGCTCGTCCATGGGAACCCTCCAATCTTCCTGCGGGGACTCGGAGGGCGCCGTCTGTAGCTAGAACAACTGTACCGTCTATGCGTGGGCCCAGTCAAGCCATGAAACAACGTTTCCGCAGGTAGATTGGTTAACGATGCGATTTTAACCAGCTAGAGGTCAGAAGCTCAAAAGAGGTCGAGAGCGCAAAAGTCACGCCCGAATCAGCAGCGTCACGCGTCGCAAACCTCCGCCGCCCAGGGAATACTCGGCGCCGCGCCCGCTCGCGAGACCGCAATTGCGCTTGCCCGCGCGGCGACCTTCAGCGACGCCTCGACTCGCGCCCGCAGCTCCTCAGCGCCATCGCCCGCGCAAGCCGCCCGATCTCGCCGCAGCTCTTCAGCGCCGTCGCACGCGCACGCCTCCCGACCCCACCGCAACCACTCCGCCAAGAAATCCCCCTCGAACGTATCCCCCGCCGCAGTCGTGTCCACCACCGCACCGCCAGGAACCGGCATCGCCGCCACCGTTGCCCGCACATCGCCAAACCGAGCCGCAGCCCCGCGCTCCCCCAACGTAAGCACCACGTTCATCCGCGGCCACCGCCGCGCGAGCGCATCCAGGATCCGCTCCGGCTCGCTCTCCCCCGTAATCTACTCTCCCTCGACCTCGTTCACAAACATCAGCCACACGAGGCCGAGGTCGCACTCAGCGATCCGTTCGTCAAACGGGCTCGGGTTCAGCACCACGCGCATCCCTCGCCGAGCCCCCAGCTCCACAATAGGCGCCAGCATGTTGACCTCGTTCTGCACCACAAGCACGTCCCCGGACCCAAAACCCCGCAGCGCCCGCTCCACATACCCGCGGTTCACCTGCCTATTTGCACCCCCGTACAGGATGATCGAGTTCTGCCCACACTCGTCAACCTGGATGATGGTGTGTCCGCTGCGGCCAGGTACCCGCTCCACGCGAGAAACGTCCACCCCAGACTCGCCGAGCGTGCCAAGAAGCACATCTCCGTCTTCCCCCACGAGCCCCGCATGGCAAACATCAGCCCCAGCGCGAGCGAGCGCAATCGATTGGTTGAGCCCCTTGCCACCGCAATGTAGCTGCAGCTCGTTTGAATCAATCGTCTCCCCAGCCCGCACGATACGCTCAACTCGATACACATAATCCAAGTTCAACGATCCAAAGCTCAGGACCCGAGGCTCGCTCATGTGGACTCCTCCATCATCGATTCCCGCTATACCAACCAACTCAAGCACAAAGAAGGGCGCAAGTCATTGCGACCCACGCCCTTCAATAACGCCTGCCATGAATAATCTGAACCCTACTCACCTGTCGCAGAATCCGGCACGACGCCGACCAAGTTCAACGTCACGTCGAACGTTGGCGCATCTGTGCCCGTATCGAGACCCGACATGTTTTGGCAGGCTTCCGTTGTTCCTTCCATCCACATGACGACCTTCAAATTGGTACCTGCATATCCGACACGCGCAAGCTTTGTCGGTTTTTCGGACGGCCGCACATACGATTCACCCGACTTGGTCGCCGCCCAATGATTACCGTCTTTGTCTACATAATTACTTCCCGAGACATACGCGTACGTAGGGGTCATAGTCTTGGAAAGAGACGCATCGTCCGAATCGACGCAACTCCAGCCCTCGGTCGGATTCGAATCGTTGCCATGACCCATCGGTTCAATAGGGGCATAAACGAGCTTGAGTTCGTCATCGATCAAGAACCCGACACGCAAGCTACCCTTGATCTTGTTAAACCACTCCGCTGAAGCACCTGCCGAAGGCGTAATAACGAGAGCATTCTCATCTTCCGCGCCATCAAGATATACGTCAGCCTCACCTGTCTGGGTGATGGTGTATAACGTGTAACTCGCTAGCGTGTAAGCATAAAACTCTTCAGTGCTACCCTTGAGCGAATAATTTCCTTGAAGCGAATCCTCAATAGTCACCTTTTGATAGCCGCTCACGTCCGTGCCGTTCCATGATGCCGGAACAAACCAAGCAGATGCGTCGTTGGTGGAAGAGGGGCTAATCTCATGACCAGCAACCGTGGCCGAAGTTCGGTGATCGCCACCATCATGAATAGGGTCGCCGGCTTTGACGATTTGAAGCACCATACCGTTGGCCTGAGCGCTGATTGAGCTCGATGTGGCGTCAACCTTAGTGTTGCTCACGAACCAAGCATAGGTTGCTGAGGCGAGGGCAAAACCAGCCATCACAACCGAAAGGCTGGCGATGGCCAGTTGCCGCTTCATCTGCTTGATATTCACTACTGGTCACCCCCTCTCGAGATGAAAAAGGCGGGGGATCGCTCCCCCGCCCCACAATTCAAACAATTAGCTGTTCTTCGCCTCAGAAGTTGCAGTGAAGTTCACGGTAATAGCCTTGGAAGCTGTCTTCAAATTATCGAGATTGTTAGTGTAAATTGCATCAGTTTCGTCACCATCGTAGAACAGGTACATGTCCACTACGACTTCCTTATTCCTGTCAGGGCCATCGACCTTGTCTGCAATCTTGTTACTTTCGCTAGAAGAGCCTAAGATGCCAAAAGACGAATCTGCATTATATCCGCACAGAACCCAATTATCCCCAGACTTCACAAGCACACGAATCGACTTATCAAACTCGGTGTTTCCACTCGTCCCGAGCGAAGCGCTCTCAACCACAAGGTCCTTAAGAGTCGAGCCTTTAGAACCAATACGGAAAGTGTTCTTTACAGCATATTGGCCGCTCACAGCCTCATCAGGCGAGCCGCTGTCGGGAATAACGATGGAATCGCCTTTCATGGCTCCGTTATTGGCATCAGTACCAAAGGCCGTGTAAAATTTTCCAGCAGTAGTGTAATGCTTACCAGCCTCGGTGCCACTTTCGCTCGGAAGTGCCCAATGGGCTGGATATAAAGCAGCATCATCTACTGCCGAAGTAACAGTCGAAGTCGCGGAAGTTGAATTCTGTTCATCCGTATCTTTCTCGCGGATGTACATGAAAGCCGCGTTCGACTGTGCGGAAATCGTGCTCGTCGTTGCGTCGACCTTATTGTTCGTCACAAACCAGGCGAAGGTTGCGGAGCCGAGGGCGACGGCTGCGACCAGCACCATGGCGATGGCGGCACCCATTTGCTTCTTAAGCGCCTTGGTATCCATAGTGGATCCTTTCCTTGTGTCCAAGGGCAGGGGTACCCCCTCCCCGAATTCGTGTACTCCATCATAGCATCCCTGGTTTCAGACGCCTTTCACTTGTCAAGTTTCGTAGCCAAATAATCGATTTTCGGCTGCTTATGCACGTCGCGATATGGAGGACGGTTCCCCATGCGTCGCGGGGCGCTCAAGTTCGACATTCCGTTGACTCGGCTGCGCAACTATGGCGTCGGCTTGATTGATTCGCGCCTAAAAGGCGTTCGATTGAGGACGCAGGAGTCAACGGAACGGAGTTCCTGCGCGAACGGCTCAAGCGAGCGGGAGATTTGCGCAGGCGACGGCGGCGGGCTCAAGAGAACGTCATATCTGCGCGGCTGGGACCACGCCCCTGGCAACACGCCCTTCTCGCCGCTCGCGCAATCCTTGACCACGCAGCCCTCTCTTCTTCAATACGTTCAAAAGGCAGCTGCAAGCAACTCTGACTCAAGCGAGAGGAGCCTCTTTCATTAGAATATCCAGCTGCTTCTTCGCGGAATCACCGCGTCAGGCAGAAAAGGCCGCGCCCATCGCCTCCTCAACCGCATCGAGAGTCTCGCTGAACAAGACGTCAGCCCAAGACGTCAGCCGCATACGAATGCTTCATCGCATATGCGCCCCACTGACGTTTTAACCCTTCATCATTGCGCATTACTTGAATCGTTTCTTCGTATTTCTTGAGGGCTCCCAAACTGTTACGTTTATTGCACGTTGCTGCAAGAGCCTCGCTCAAGGTCGGCCAATCGAGGACGTCTTGCTTAACGTGCCAGAGCTCATAGACGTCATAGAAATCTCTGATACGTGTTGTTGCCACATTTCTCGTAAGGACGGTTTCGATCTTCTCGGCCAAAACGGTCTCAAGGGGATAAGCCATGATTCGCGCGAATCCTTCGTCAAACACGAAGGGGAACTCATATGCCACAGCATCTGGAGTGATCCTGTCGCCCGTGGTCACGTCAACCGACAGTGGAACGGCGAGACGCTCGTAGCGAGCTTTTAGAAAAACTCGGATGCCTGGATACTCGTCTACCTCACGAATGTCCTCTGTTCGGAGAAGCTCAAACGAAAGATCGTCATCGATCTCGACCGCACAAATCTCGCCGAACACCTTGGCAGCGCTCTCGTGCGTCAAAGTAAATCCTCGCACGGTGGTGTCAAGATCCTTCGTAGTACGCCGATCCAGACCAATAAGAGACCCAATAAGCATGCCGCCCTTTACGACAACGGAGTCGCGCCAATCCGATCTTGATATGCGATCAACGAGGCGCTCGAGCATGTAGTTTTGCAGCATCAGCTGCGGCGATACGCCCGACGCCTTGGCTCTATTGTTTATCAGCGCCTTAAGCTGCATGGCGTTTCTTGTTTTCATAGCAACACCTCCAGATATCGTCTTACTTTCGCGGAAACGCCAAGAGCAACCGCGAACGATTGCAAGTCCGGCAGACTCCTTTGGCTTGATGAGAGGTACCTGCGAAAGGCGGGCGACAAGAGTTGAAGGTCGGGTGTCGATGCGCCGCGCAGCATATCGCACAGCGTCCGCTCGGGCCCGTATGTTTGCACGACGTTGCCGTAGGGAGTAACAGCCTTCGTAATGCCAAGATTGTGCAGCCCCTGAGGAGACGATTTCGTTCTGATGCCGAATTTCTTGGCGGAAGATGGATTGTAGCTTCTGGGAAAGGTCATCGTAAGCATTTCGGGCGCCGAGTCAGACAGCCCCAGCAGGTAGAGTGCAGTATCGTGCGAGAAAATCCCTTTTGCATAGCGATGCTGTGCCACGACATACTCGTCCTCCCAAGTGTCGGGCGTGCAGTAGAGGCCTCGCTCGAGTTTCACCAACTCGCCGCGGCGCAGCGCCTGAGCAAACTCGCGATTCTGAATCCCGCGGGCCTGGGCATCCGCAGCGGTCACGTAGCCTTTGTTACTCAGCGCTATTTCCAAAAGCCGGCTCATGCATGGTCCAAATGAAGTTTTATGCTACAAAGTATTTAGAATTATAGCATGTAGCTTCGCGACTGGATTTCGCGGTGAGCGCTCGCATTAGACATTCCGTTGATTGCGCTGCATTAATTCAGCGTTACTCCGAGTGTGACTGCGCAACTATGGCGTCGGCTTGATTGATTCGCGCATAAAAGACGTTCACTTGAGGGCGCAGGAGTCAACGAAACGGAGTTCCTGCGCGAACGGCTCAAGCGAACGGGATATTTGCTCAGGCAACGGCGACGGGCTCAAGCGAACATCATATCTGCACGGCTGGGACCACGCCCCTGGCGACACGCCCTTCTCGCCGCTCGCGCACTCCCCTACAGCCAGCGGACGGAGCTCTTGACCACGATCTTTGGGCGCAGGATCGTGGAAACGGGCTCGGCGCGCTCAACGGAACGGCGGTCCTCCTCCAAGCGGGCAAAGAGCAGGTCGATCGCGGCCGAGGCGAGCGCGGCGGAGTTCTGCTCGATGGACGTGAGCGCCGGCTCAAAGAGCGAGTCGGCCGCGGAGTTGTCGTAGCTCA
>DJRK01000029.1 GCA_002440065.1 Atopobium sp. UBA6362
GAGGTTCACATTTCCTACACAATTGGGCGGGACGCGCGACCGTTCACCGGTTCTTCTTTACCTCTTGCCGTACTTGGTTACCTGGGCATATGGGGTTCTCTTTGCAACGGATGTAGAGGTTTCTTCTTCAGTGGGTAGTAGATATTGGCTGATTCGTCATTCGATAGAGATAACGCGGGCCCAGGGACTGGAGCGTCTCTGGGCCCGCGTTTTGGTTTAGATGCTGCCTTGATTGCTAACGACAGGACTTCTCGATGAGGTAGATGAGGAACCTGATGCCTTGTATATAGGATCGGCGCGTGAGGCGCTCATCGGTCCCGTGCACGCCGCGCGCGACCTCCTCGGCATCGGCGACGAAGGGCGAGAACCTCATGCACGTGCCGCACACCCTCTCGTACATGCGCGAATCGGACGCGCCGAGGAGCAAGGCGGGAACGAGCGGCAGGGGCTCCCCCGTCCGGGGGTCGCGGAAGTAGCGCTGCGCGGCGGAGGTCAGCGCCTCGGCGCCGGCGCCTTCGAAGGTCGACACGGCCGACGGGTCGTTGCAGACGCCCTCGACGAGCTCGACCTCGACCGGGAGATCGGACACGAGCTCGCGAACCCGCTCGTAGACCGCTCGCACGGACGTGCCCGTGAGGAGGCGGAAGTTTATCGTCGCGGTCATGTCCTGGGGCATGACGTTTGCCTGGGAACTCCCGCCGCAGATCATCGTGGGCGCGCAGGTCGTCGTCACGTAGGGGTAGAGCTCGCGCTCCCCCAGGAGCTCGTGGGGATCCACGTTCTCATCGAGGCCCAACGCGCGGAGCGTCTGGCGCAGAAGGGGCGTGGACTCGCAGCCCCAGTCGGCCTCGGCCACGCGCGCGATCGCGCAGGAGAGCGCAGCGAGCGAGGTCCCGCCGAAGGGGTTGGAGGAGTGGCCGCCCGAGCTCCGGACCGTGAGGCGGACATCGGCATAGCCCTTCTCGGCAAGGAAGACCATGAGGCCGCGGCGGCCCTCGGCGCCGAACGGCGAGAGGTCGCTCACGAGGTAGCTGCCCTCGTCGATGGAGAACTCGGCGCGAATGCCGCGCTCCTCGAGCAGCTCGCCCATGGCGCGGGCGCCGGACTGGAGGGTCTCCTCGTCCTGGCCCATGCAGATGATGATGGTCCGCGCGAGGGCGTCCCCACGGGCGAGCACGTACTCGACGGCCTCGAGGTTGCCCATGAGTTGGTCGCTCATATCGATGGCGCCGCGACCCCAGATGTACTCGTCGTCCACGTGCCCGCTGAAGGCGCCGTGAGTCCAGTCGCCCTCCGTGCCGGGAACCACGGGCACGACGTCCATGTGGCCCAGGAGCAGCGCCGGGCGCAGCGCCGCGTTGGTTCCGGGGACCGTGAGCATGAGCGAGTGGTCGATCTTCTCGACGGTCGCGGCCGCGAAGAGCAGCGGGAACGACGCGCGGAAGAAGGACTCGAGCTCGTCGAACGGAGCCCAATCGGTCTCCTCGCGAGACGGGCCGTCGACGGTCGGGATGGAGAGCTCATGGCCCAGGCGGGCGCAGATGGCCGCCTCGTCGAGGTCGGGGTAGTCGTCTTCGTGGGCAAAGAACTGCCAGGCTTCGGCCATGGTCTTCTTGCCTCCCTTAGGCCTGGGCGGGCGCGGCGTCGGCGGCGCGGGGGTCGTCGAGGTAGCGCGAGAGGAACTCGCGGGTGCGCGGGAGCTTGGGGTTAGAGAACATCTCGGCCGGGCTCGAGGCCTCGGCGATGACGCCCTTGTCCATGAAGACGACCTTGTCGGACACGTTCTTGGCGAAGGCCATCTCGTGCGTGACCACGACCATGGTCATGCCGTTCGCGGCCAGGTCGCGCATGACGTTCAGGACCTCGCCCACGATCTCGGGGTCGAGGGCGCTCGTGGGCTCGTCGAAGAGCATGATCTCGGGCTCCATGCACAGGGCACGGGCGATGGCGACGCGCTGCTTCTGACCACCGGAGAGCTTGACGACGGGCGCCTGGGCGAAGTCGAGGAGGCCGACCTCCTCGAGGTGCTTGCGGGCGCGCTCCTCGGCCTCGGCCTTGGAGCACTTCTTGAGCGTGACGGGGGCGAGGGTGCAGTTGTCGATGACGTTCATGTTGTTGAACAGGTTGAAGCCCTGGAACACCATGCCGATGCTCTCGCGCAGGCGGTTCACGTTCACGTGCTCGGCGGCGAGGTCCTCGCCGTGGAACCAGACGTGGCCCTCGTCGGGGGTCTCGAGGAGGTTGATGCAACGCAGCAGGGTGGACTTGCCGGAGCCCGACGCGCCGATGATGGTGACGACCTCGCCCGGCATGACCTCGAAGTCGACGCCGCGCAGGACGTGGTTTGAGCCGAAGGACTTGTGGATGCCCTCGATGCGGATGACCGGCTCGGAAGCGTTCGTCATGTTTTTCTCCTTAACTTCCTGATGTCGGTTAATGCTGCTCTTCGGCGCCGGGCTTGGCGGCGGGGACGTCCGAGGTACCGAGGACGGGACCGGGCTCGGCGGCGTCGAGCTTCTTCGCGAGAAGGCCGAGGAGCTTGGAGGCGACCATGGTCAGGATCAGGTAGACGACCATGGCGACGACGTAGATCTCCATCTGCTTGTAGTACTTGCCGGCGATGGTCGTGGTCGCGAACATCAGGTCGACGACGCCGATGACCGAGAGTACCGAGGAATCCTTGAGGTTGATGACGAGCTCGTTGGACAGGGCCGGGATGGAGTTCTTGACGCCCTGCGGGAAGACGACCTTGCTCATGGCCTGCCACTGCGAGAGGCCGAGCGAGCGGGCGGCCTCGGCCTGGCCGGCGTCGACGGCGCCGATGCCGGAGCGCAGGACCTCCATCATGTAGGCGGTGGAGTTGAGCGAGATGGTCACGAGGCCCGCGACGAACGTGGTCCACACGGCGCCGATCTGGCCGGTCGAGAGGCCGAAGCCCTTGAGGACGCTGATGCCGCCGAAGTAGATGAGCAGGCCTTGGATCATCATCGGGGTGCCGCGGACGATGGTGGAGTAGGCGCGCGCGAAGCCGGAGCCCACGACCTTGAGGAAGCGGACGAAGTCGTTGTCGGAGCGGTCGATCACCTGGATGCGCAGGAAGACGAGCAGCAGCGCCAAGAAGAACGCGATGACCGTGCCGAAGAGGGCGAGCAGCACCGTGTTCTGGATGCCGGAGACGAAGACGCTGCGGGTGTTCCAGAGCATGTAGATGGAGCTCGACCAGAAGTCGGTGGGGTTCGTGTCCGAGGCCACCGCCGCCGAGGCGAGGTCGGCGAAGCCCATGACCCAGCGGTCGAGCATGAAGACCACGACGACGGCCCAGACCACGTAGCTGGCGATTCGCTCGGCGCGGCGGGCGGCGGGCTTCGTCAGGGGGGAGGCCTCGGCGTAGTCGCGCCACTTCGCGAGCTTGTTCACGAGGGCGACGGCCGAGACGACGAGCCACGCCACGAGGACGTAGTAGAGGACGGACTCGACGACGTAGGACGCGGCGAGGAAGCTCGACGCGGAGTGGGGCGAGTTGCCCAGCGCGAGGCCGATCAGGGCAAAGGCGCTCGTGCCGAGGAAGACGTAGCGGTGGTCGTCGCAGAAGAACGTGGCCAGGCGGCCGCGGGACTTCTGGGCAGCGACCTCGGGGGTGGTGCTCATGTGGTTCCTCCTAGTGGTGTGGGGACGGGGCGGTAAGAAAGCCGCGAAGAATACGGCAAAAGGCGCCCGCGCGCCAAGATGGCTGCGGACGCCCAGGTAAAGCGGGGTGTGGGGCGCTTATGCCGGCTGACGGGCAATGATGGTCTCCCAGGTGGAGTCGTCCGCGCCCATGCTGGCGATGGCGTCGTTGATCTTCTTCAGGACGTCGTCCTGGCCCTTCTTGAGGCCCACGTTGCAGGAAACCTCGTCCGGGAAGAGCTGATAGGAGCCGTCGAAGGAGACGGCGACCAGGTCGGGGTTGGCGGCGAGCAGGCCGGCGCGGTTCTCGACGTTGTAGGTGATGGCGTCACAGGCTCCCTGGTTGACCTGGCTGAGCTGCGAGGGGACGGAGTCGACCGGCGTCATGTGGTTCACGCCGTCGATCTCGTCGATGACGGTGTCGAGCAGGGTGTCCTTCTGGCCGAGCACGGAGGCGCCGGCGAAATCGGCAAAGGACGTGGCGTTGGCGTAGGAGGAGTCCTTGCGCACGAGCAGGCCGTAGTGACCGATGAAGTACGGGTCGGAGAAGTCGATGGACTGCTTGCGCTCGTCGGTGGGGGTCATGCCCGCGATGATGACGTCGATCTGGCCGGCGTTCAGGGCCTCGATGAGGCCGGACCAAGCGAGCTTGACGGCGACGGCCTCGAGGCCGAAGGCCGCGGCGATCTTCTTCGCGACGTAGATGTCGATGCCGTCGGCGTAGGCGCCGTCTAGGCCGTCGACAGGAATGGTGTCATCGGTGGCCTCCGAGGTCTGCCAGTTGTAGGGTGGGTAGGCGACCTCCATGCCCACGCGCAGCTTGCCGCCCTCGCCGAAGCTGCTGGAGGAGCTGGACTTGGCGTCGGTCGAGCCGGAGTCCTTGGTCTCGGTAGACGGACCGCAAGCGGTGAGGACCGTCATGCCCCCGATGGTGAGCGCCGTAAGGCCGGAAAGCTTGAGGAAATCGCGACGCGAGTAGGCGCGACCCTGCGTAGAGGGGGTGTTCTTCATGATGGTTCCTCCCAAAATTGGTTCCTTTTCCCCTTTCACACAACGCAACCGGAGGGGACCCATTCCCCTCCCCCTTGCAACTTAATGCGAGAAAGTTACGCGTGCTGCGCAAGAGCATACACCCCGCAAGGCGACAGCCGTCTGCAGGGCGTATGGAGAAACAACCATGTAACTGGGGTAACGAGAAGTTCATCGCGAGAAATACGCGGCGGGCGACGGGGCGTCGCGGGATTTGGCGGACACAAAAGTTCGGTTCTGCGTGCCTGATTCGATGTTTTATCTTACGTGCTGAAAGGCTTAACTGGGGAAACACCGTGCGGGGCCCGCGGCGAGACGCTTGGGCGCCCCTCTCTAGTGGCCAGGGGCCCGATCTGACCACGCAAAACTGGAGAAAAGTTGTCGAGCGGGCGCATGTCCGCGGCAAAACCGCAGGTCGCCGTGGGCCGAGCCCGCGCTTAACGTGCCGAGGGCAACGCGCCGGGCGCCGAACCCGCCAAAAGGCGGGAAAAGCGTCCGGCGTTCGGGTTCATCGTCGAACTCGACGCGCAGGACTCAGTCCATTAGACCGTGCCCATCAAAAGAAGCGAGGTCGATTCCCGCAGCAAGCGCCCTCGCACAGGCTCGACCGGCGGAGTCGCCCATGTCGATAGCCGTTTGCTGGATACGGACGCTCGCTTGGACGAGGAAGCTCGTGGAGATGCAGCGGCCCACGGTCAACATGTTGCGTACAGCCCTGTTCGTAAGGCAGCGATACGGGATCTCGTAGTACTCGCCAGGCTGGTATTTCTCCATATGCACAAGGCCCTTCGTAGCGGAGTGCACATCGATGTACCACGTGCCCTTTGCCACCGCATCGTCAAAGCGGGCACGCCGAACATAATCGTCGACGTCGAGGACATACGTGCCCTGGATGCGCCAGCTCTCGCGAACGCCGAGCATCCCAGCCTCTCGGATGAGATACGCGTGCTCGAAGCCGGGCATGTAGCGCGTGAGGAAGGTCACAAGCCTCCTTACGCGACGGCGCCCTTCAGTAAGGGCCTCCGAACGGGCCATGGCGGACGCGTTGCTCTTGAGCCCCGGCAGGTGCGGGCAGTTGAACGCCATGCAGTCGGGTTCGGTGGGAAGCGAGAAGCACTGGTAGTAGACAAGGTCATCTTGCTGCAGAACACCGTCGGCGACCGCCTTCTGGAAAAGCGGCTCGAGCTTGAAGCCCTTTCCCGCGACCATGGCCGACTCCCAGAAGTACCCTTGCTTGAGCGGGCTGAACTCGTCTCCGAGGGAGAGACAGTAGTCGCGGTACGCGTCGACATCAATGCCGCCCATCTCGAAACGCAGCGAGCTCATCTGATTGTTGCCCTCGTCGTCGCCTGAGACGCAGGGCACGCCAGCGAGGCGCGAGAGCACGGCATCGCCCGTCGCATCGACGAATTGCCTCGCGAGGATTGCGCGCGGCCCCTCAACGGTCATGACCTCCAGGGCTTCGATCGCCCCGTCTTCGACGTCTGCCGAGACGAGCGTGGCATCGTAGAGCGCCTCTCCGCCCGCCTCGTACAGCATCTGCTCGAGAGCCTCTGAAAACGTCTCGGGCGTAAACCAGATGTAGCCCATGAGGTCAGCGTCCTCGCGGGTCGTGACCCCGAGGTCGTTGAGCCTCCGCTCTATCTCCCGCAGGTTCGAACCGTGCTCGACGCGCGAGTCCATCATCGGCGTTACCAGCGCATGGGTCGGAGTGCCGCCCAGGGAGGCAGCCTTCTCTACCACGAGGACGCGGTTTCCCTCGCGCGCCGCGCTGATGGCGGCAGATGCCCCGGCGGTGCCGCCGCCCACGACGACGGTGTCCCATTCCCCTAAGATGGGGAGATCCCTTGCCCCAAAGCCATACGTTTTCATCTTTGCTCCAATCAACGGCATGCGGCGCATGCATCGGAATCGGAAAGCATCTCGCGCGCTTTCTCGAGCTCGAATAGGAACGCCTCTTGCGACAAAGAGCCCTCCTCTATAAGCGCCAATGTGTCCACCAGCTGCGGGCAGATCGGCGACTCGGCCATGCGACGGGCAAAAGCATGGGCCGCGACTTCGCTGGAGCACGCTGGCCGGCGCTCGCGCAGACCGAAGAGCGTGTGCACGCGCACCCTAGGCACCACATCGGGAGTCATGGGGCCGCGGGAGAACTCAAGCGCGTGATAGAGCTCGTGCGCAAGATGCAGCCGGCAGAGGTCGTCCTCCGAGCAGCTCACGTCGAAGGCAAGAAGACCACGGCGCTTGGCGGCGACTTCGTCCACGTAGAGCTCGACGGTCCCTCCGGGCACGTCATCGCCAGAACGCGTCATCGCGCAGAGATGGAAACCAGCGCGGGAGCCCGGCGAAGGGCCCGGAATGCGTTTCACCAAGTAGCCCAGGTCCGCGAGGGCTTCCGCCGGCTCTAGGCCCAGAAACTCCGTCGAGCGCCTGCGCCCTGCATCGAGGCAGGCGTCGACGAGCCGCGGCAGGTCGTCCCTCTCCGCGCGGGCAAGGGACGGCTCGGCCATGACCTGGACGAGCGCGAGCTCGCGCTCGGTGACGCTACGCAATGCGGCGCGAAGGTCCACGCCTAGTCCTTGGCCGCAACCACGATGATGGGCTGGTCGTCCCCTGCGAACTCAAGCTCCATCTCCGCCAAGCTCAGGAGCTGGTCTTTGTTGAGAACGCCGGAAAGATCCGACATCTTCTGGCCAAAGAAGAGGTAGGTCTTGGGAAGCGTGGCGCCGGCATCCGTGTAGAGCGTCATCGAGTCCACGAAGTCCGTGAAGCCGCTGTACAGCTCGCCCTTGGTGAAGACGGCGACGCGTGCATCGTCCTTCTGAAGCCGGATCACGCCCTCCTCGTCCGCCACGCGCACGACGCTCTTCTTGCTCTTCATGAGGCCAAAGAAGGCCTTCTTGACGATATTGGCCTGGTAGGCGTGCCAGCGCCCCTCGTTCGCGACCTTCTCGACCGCGGATTCATCGACGCCGCATGCCTCCGCGACGACGGAAACGAGCTCGGACTCGCTCTTTGCCTGGGAGTTGCGGTCCTTGGTTCGCAGCTCGGTCGCGCCCGTCGCGGTCGCCCTCAGGATGTTCTTCTGAGCATCGATCTCTATGGCGATGTCGACGGTGGCGGCATCGGCGCCCGCGCGCGTGATGACCTCCATGACGTCGTGACGGATCTTGCGGATGTCCTCATCGGTCGGGTTGGCAACGTTGCGCTCGATCTGCTCGCGCACGAGCGCGAGGGAGACGCCGATGGTGGAGATGTACGGGGCGTTCTTTGCGATACGGTGCCTGATGCCCATCTTCTTGCCCAGTGCGGGCGCGACGACGGACGCAGAGCCACCGCCGCCCACCAGGTAGATGAGGTTGGGGTTGAGGTCGTAGTCGGAAATAAGGCCCTGCACGATCTTTGCGACCTTGTCCATGGCGATGTCCATAGCCTGTTCGCAGAGGGACTCGACCGTGCCGCCGATACTGTCGGCGAGGGCTTGCCAGGATATTCTTGCCGCGTCGACGTTGCCGGCGGCGTAATCACCTTCGGGCACGTAACCCAGGATGTTCGCCGCGCCGCACAGCGTGAGGGCATAGGACTCGCCGTTCGCACAGGAGACGACGGCGTAGTTGGGTTGATCGTCCTCACGCGGGGCGATGAGCTCGACCTTAGGGTCACAGATGCGCTCAGCGGGCGTGAAGACCTCGTAGTCCTTGTCGGCGATGTGGGCGGAGCGCGGGCCGACGTCGGCGATCTTGCCGTTCTCGACCACGATCATGGAGCCGCCGGCTATGCCGAGGGTCCGCACGTCGAGCGAAGTCAGGTACAGTTTGTGGCCGCCGACCGTCGCGTTCTTGATCATGACCTTACCGTCTTTGATGGCCGAGATGTCGGTTGAGGTGCCGCCCGCCTCCAGGAAGATCCCGTCGGTGATCTTCTCATACATGAGGGCGCCGGCCACGCCCGCCGCCAAGCCGGAGAGCATGGTGAGAATCGGGCGCTTGCGCACCTCGTCGATGGACATGACGCCGCCGTCGCAGCGCATGATCATGAGGGGCTTCTTGATGCCGGAGTCCTTGACGGCGCCTTCCGTCATGTTTGCGGTCTCCATCATCTTGGGGATAAGCGCAGCGTTCACGGCAGCGGTGCGCGTGCGCGCCGACAAGCCATAGAGCTGCGAGATCTCGTAGCCTCCCGTCGCGACCATGCCGAGCTCGTTTGCCTTGGCGACGACGCGCTGCTCGTTTGTCGGGTCGTCGACCGAATAGCTTTCGGACGCCACGATGACCTCGCACCCGCGGTCGCGGAGGGCGTTCACGGCGGCGGCGATGGAGTCGTCGGTCAGGGAACTGCTCTCGATGAGCTCGTGCTCGGTCTCGAGGTACTTGCCGGGGGCGAGCTCGATGTTGCCCACGGTGGTCTCCGAGCCCGCTCGGCCGGCGCCGGCGCCCTTGCCCATGCCGATTATGCCGACCTTGGCGACGTCGCCCTCAAGAAGCGCGTTGGTGGCCTGCGTGGTTCCGTGGGCGATGAAGACCACGTCGTCCGGGGATATGTCGTTCTTGTCCAGGACCTCGTTGATCGCCTGCACGATACCGGCGGCGACTCCCTGCTCGGCATGGTGGGTAGTGGGGACCTTCTCCTTGGCGATGACCTCGTAGGTCTCGTTGTCCACGACGACGGCATCGGTGAAGGTGCCTCCGACGTCGATGCCGATCCTTACGCTACGCTTGCCCATTTCGTGCCTTTCTGTTTGTTCCGGTCGTGAGGGGGGCCGAGGCGCGCGTCCGCTCTTCTTGCCGCGTGCCGAGAAGAGCGGATGTGCGGCCCGAAGCCGGGCGGCCAAGTCGGCCGCCCGGACGGAAATGCTGCTAGAACAGGGCGACAGCCGTGTAAGCAAGGATGCACAGCGCCATGACCATGGTGTAGGGCAAGGTGGACTTCAGGATGTCGTTGACGTCGACGTTGGCGTAATCGGCGACGATGACGTTCTGGGTGTTGGTCGGGTCGGAGACGCACTGGACGACGCTCGTGGAGCGCAGGGCCATGCCGACGGCGGCCGGGGAGAGCGTGCCGGCTGCGACGAAGATGTTGGCGAGGCCGGAACCCAGGCCGTACATGTTGAGCGGGCCGCGGTACAGGGCCAGCGGCGAGAGGATCGTGAAGAGGAGCACGTAGACGATGGGGTTGCTCGGCAGGATCATGGAGATGATGGGCTGCATGAGCGCGGAGGTCTGGGGCGCGGCGACGCCGTTGAGCAGGATGCCGATGCCGACCATGAGGCCGATGACGCCGGCGACATCCTTGATACCCTCGACGACGGAGCTGGAGAGGACCTGCATCGCCTGGCGAGGCTTGGTGATGAGGGCGGTCACGACGAGGGTGACGAGCAGGGAGGTCTCGGCGTTCCACTTAAGGAAGAAGACCAGGATGATGGGGACGATGGGCATAAAGAGGGCGACCGGGTTGACGTCTTTCGCGTCCTCGTTCGCCTTCGCGGCCCAAGCGGCGCTCTTGGAGGCCTTACGGGTGTTGACGACGATATACGCAAGGGTAACGATGGCGCACACGATGCCCATGACGACGGAAGTGGACTTGATGACCTCCATGTCCATCCCGATGGTATCGACGTAGAGCTGGTACTGGGACACATTGAAGAGCAGGCCTATGTTCAGGCCAAAGAGGATGAGGCTCGCTGCCACAACGGGGGCCACGCCCGCGGAGAGCAGCAGCGGGATGGCGATCTGGGAGACCATGATGACGGGGCCTGCACCGCTCATCGCGGTGAAGATGATGGCGATGGCCGCGGTCAGCGCGACGGCGATCACCGTGGGCTTGTCGCCGGCGAGCTCCGCCGCCTTGCGGATGATGGCGTCGGAGATGCCCTCCTTCTGGATGACCTTGGCGAAGATCGCGCCAAAGATCGTAACGCTGATGGTCGACGCCAGCTTTATCGCGCCGCTACCAATCACGAACGAGGTGATGGTCTTCACCTCCTTGTCGTCCGAGATAAAGGGCACGCCGGCGACAGCTGCGATGAGAATGCCCATCACCGGCAGCGCCAGGATGGCGGGCATCTTCTTGGTCATCATCAGCGCAACCCCGCCGATGAACACGGCCAAGATCAAGATGACTTGGACTGTTGCCATTTTTGCTTCCTTCCTTCCCTTGACCGGACCAGCCGATCGCCGAATTGATGTTGGAAATCTAGCATGCGCGCAGAGGCGACGCGCGTTGGCTACCGTTGACGGCATGTTGCCGGAATGTGTCGCCGCCGCGTCCCGTTGTGCGCACATTCAATTTAGGCGCCTGAATTAAGCCATGAAAACAGGTTGCTGACTCTGTAGAGATACTCCGATTTTTGGCATTTGTTACGCCTTTCTACCTGCTTCCTTTTCAGAATTGAGAAATATGGAATCCGGTGAACGGTCAGCGCGGCCGATGGATGTACATATTTCCTACATATATCTGAATACGAGGAGCGCTCATGCATCCCTACCCCTTGGAGTACCTCGATGGCGTGATGAACACCCTCGGCAAAGCCTTCGATTTTGCCGACAAGCACCTGCCCGGCGGGCTCGAATCGTTCTACGAGCCGTTCGCGGATTCCGCCGTCGCCCGGACGCTGGACGGGCCCGAAGCGCGCCCGGAGCTCGGCAACTCGGGAATCGAGCTCGTTCTCTCGATCTGCGAATCGAACGCCTCCGACGGTCTGGACGCCATGCTCATGAGCGAGCATCGACGCCCGAAGCACCTGCAGGAACGCGCCAAATGGTGCGGGAGAATATTGGCGTATCACCAGTGGGACACGGGGACGCCGTTCAGGGCAATCGCGATCTATTTGAGCCTGCAGGACCTCTACGACCTCTATGAGGAAGGCCGCGTAGCCTCTGAACGCATCGTGTCCCTGAAGATCACCGAGACATTCGCCAAGGCCAGCATCCCAACGAGGCTCCGCCACTACCGAGCCGAGGCGGGACTCACACAAGCCGCCCTCGCCGAGTGCTCCGGCGTCTCGCTCAGGTCAATCCAGCAGTACGAGCAGCGCAAGAAGGACATCAACCATGCACAGGCGAGATCGGTTTATGGTCTTGCCCAAGCTCTGAGCTGCCAGATGGAGGATTTGCTGGAGCTTTAGGGGCATGGTGGGACGGAAGACGGACACAAAAGTTCGGATCTGCGTGCTTGGTTCGATGCTTTATCCTACGTGCTGAGAGGCTCAACTGGGGAAACGCCGTGCGGGACCCGCGGCAGGCCGCTTGAGCGGCCCTTTCCAGTGGCCGAGGGCCCGATTTGACCACGCAAAACTGGAGAAAAGTTGTCGGGCAACCGCGCGCACGTGGCAAAACCGCAGGTCGCTGTGGGCCGAACCCGCGCTTAACGTGCCGAGGGCAACGCGCCGGGCGCCGAGCCCGCCGAAAGGCGGGAAAAGCGTCCGGCGTTCGGGTTCATCAGCGGTTCCAGGTAGGCGGAACGGGCGCATCGGGCGTCGACCAGGTGCCCAAAGGGGCATTGGGCTGCGCGTCCAGCGTCAGCTCGGCGAAATTGCCGGCGAGGAAGCTGCGCAGCGCCGGGATACCGATCATGGCGGCGTTGTCCCCGCAAGCGCGCATGGGCGGCACGGTCACGCGAACGCCCATCTTGGCGAACGCCTCCTCGTAGGCGGAGCGCAGCGCCGGATTGGCCGCGACGCCGCCGCCGATGCAGATGTCGGAGACGCCGGTCTGCTCGACGGCGGTCTTGGCCTTGGCGACCTGCACGTCCACGACCGCGGCCTCGAAGCTCGCAGCGAGGTCGGGCAGGTTGATGGGGCGACCCGCGCGGTTCTCGCCCTCGATGTAGGTGATGACGGCCGTCTTGAGACCGGAGAGACTGAAGCTATAGTCGCCGGAGTGCATCATGGCGCGCGGGAAGTGGATGGCGCGCGGATTGCCCTTCTCGGCAAGGCGGCTGATGACGGGGCCGCCAGGGTATCCCAGGCCCAATGCCTTGGCCACCTTGTCGAAGGCCTCGCCCACCGCATCGTCGATCGTCTGGCCAAGGACCTCGTAGTCGCCCCATGCCTTCACGTGGACGAGCATGGTGTTGCCGCCCGAGACGAGGCTCGCCACGAACGGCGGCTCCAGGCCCGGGGTCTCGAAGAGGTTCGCCATGAGGTGCCCCTCGAGGTGATGGACGGCAATGAGCGGCAGGTCGGCGGCCACGGCGAGCCCCTTCGCGAAGGCAACGCCCACCACGAGCGCGCCCACGAGGCCCGGACCCGAGGTCACGCCGACGGCAGCGAGGTCGGAGGGCGCCAAGGTATCGCACCCAAAGTGCGCGCCGGCACGGGCAAGCGTCTCCTCGAGCACGCCCACGATCGCCTCGGTGTGCTTGCGGCTCGCGATCTCGGGCACAACGCCGCCAAAGCGGGCGTGGAAATCGATCTGCGTCGCCACGACGCTCGCGCACACGACGCCGTGGGAATCCGTCACCGCCATGGCGGTCTCGTCGCAGGAGGACTCGATGGAGAGGACGAGCGGGCCGGCAGCCGCGAGGGCCGCCCGCGTCTCATCGGTACGGGGCGCGGGGGCGATGGGCCAAGGACGGATGGACGCGCGGGGCTCAGGACGCTCCCCCACGAGCTCGGCATCGACATTGAGCGGCAGGTCGACGGCCATGATCAGCGCGTCGTGGCCCGCGCCGTAGTACCCCGGTCGGCGCCCCTTCTGCGTGAAACCGAGCCGGGCGTAGAGCGCGAGCGCCGGGCTGTTCTGGGCGTCGACTTCGAGCGAGCATGTCGAGGCGCCGAGCATCTGCGCGTCGTAGGCCACGCGCGAGACGAGCCTGCTTGCGATGCCCTCGCGGCGGCGGGCCGGGTCGCAGGCGACTTCCTCGATCTCGAAGTCGGACCCCGCAAGGTAGCCTCCGGCGAAACCGATGATGCGCCCCTGGTCGTGGGCGACCCACCAGCTGCGGCCGGGCTGGGAAAGCTCCTCGTAGAAAAGCTTCTCGCTCCAGGCGTTGTGGGCGGAGCCCTCGTAGACGGCCGCCTCCAGCTCGGCGACGGCGGAGGTATCGTTCACCGTCATGGGACGCAGTTGGCAGTGGATGCCGGCGAGCGCGTCGTCCACGCCCGTGAGGTCGACGGAAGCCGGGGTCTTTAGCCCAAGGCGCGTGCGCTCGTTCTCCTCGGCGTCTGACAGGCGCGTGTAGATGGGCAGGATGAGCGCCGGGTCGCCGGACTGCGCGTCGAAGACCGCCGCCTCGGACGCGGCACGAAGAAGACCCTCGCCCGTAGGGTACCACGCGTCCTCGGGCACGAACTGCTCGGCCGAGAAACCCGCGTCCTCGAAGCGCTTGCGGTACTTGACCAGGCCGTTTCCCGTGAGCGTCAGCTCGTCGCGATCGGCGCGCGCAAGCCACTCGGCGACGCAGGCGTCCGCCTTCGCGACGGTCTCGGCGGCGAAGGAGCGATGCGCCCCGGCCTCGTCCAGCTGGTAGATACCGGGATAGACCTCGCCGCGCATGGCGTCGCCGGCCACGGCGAGCGTGCCCCGGACGCCGGACTTCCAAGCAGACCACGCCATCGCATCGAGGGCCGAGGTCCCATAGAGCGCGCGGCCCAGGCCGCAGGCCAGGCCTTTTGCCGTCGCGATGCCGATGCGCACGCCGGTGAAGGAGCCGGGGCCGCGGCCCACGAGCACCGCGTCGACGTCGCCCATCGAGAGGCCCGCCGACGCAAGCACGTCTTTGCACGTCCCCACGAGCTCGACGTTCGCCTTACGGCGGCACAGGTGGTCGCCCGAGGCGAGAAGCTCGACGCTTCCCGTGGCCACGCGCGCGACGGCGCAGGCCAGCATATCTGTAGAGGTGTCGAGAGCAAGGACAATCATTGGGGTTCCTTTGTGCCGAGGTTTTGCCGCTCCCTAGTGTAGCGCGGCGGGTGCGTCGGCGGGCAATTCGCGCGTTGGGCCCGCGGCCGGCGGGCCATCGAGAGTGAGCTACTCGGCGAACCGAATTAAATCGAACAAATATCGTGGCATGTTGCGCTTTTGCCCAGTTGGCGTGAATGCTAACTCCGACTTTTGTTCGATTTAATTCGGGATGCCGAGTATCACCGCAAAAAATGGCCGCCCGGGTCTCCACGGGCGGCCATATGAGGAGCGTCTACGCGCTCATTTGCCGATGCTCGGCGGCGACGGCCTCTATGAGTCGGATAAGCGGCCACGCCTTGTTCTGTTTGGTGAGAAGCGCCTTGGCGTCCACAACGCATCCCGCTTCGCGCGAGCGAGCAAGAAACTCGTCTACCTTCGCATTGTTCAAATTGCAGAGCAAGAGGAACTCGCACTCGGGAGCGGGCCCGTCATACGGGGTGAACGCGGGCCTCATCCCGACGAGCCCCGCGAACGCGCCCGCGGCGTCGCCCAGCCGCTCAGGCTCGACCTCGCGCACGCGCAGCCCCATCTCGCGGCAAATCGCGCGGACCTTCTCGCCCTTGGCAGCCGATTCCCGCCCGCAAGAAGGGCCAAGCCCCCAGAGCACCGCGCATGGCACGGGCCCCGAGGGCTTGGTCTTCTTGGCGGCTTTTTTCTTGCCGACGGCCATTACTTGAAGTAGCGGTCGAGGAAGCCCTTGAGCGCGCGGCCGTGGCGAGCCTCGTCGCGAGCCATCTCGTGGACGGTGTCGTGGATGGCGTCCAGACCGTTCTTCTTGGCGCAGGCGGCCAGCTCGGTCTTGCCGTTGCAGGCGCCGTACTCGCACTCGACGCGCCAGGCCAGGTTGTCCTTCGTGGTGGCCTTCATGTTGGGCTCGAGCTCGGTGCCCAGCAGCTCGGCGAACTTGGAGGCGTGCTCGGCCTCCTCGTAAGCG
Source organism: Atopobium sp. UBA6362 (assembly GCA_002440065.1). Lineage (GTDB taxonomy): Bacteria > Actinomycetota > Coriobacteriia > Coriobacteriales > Atopobiaceae > Paratractidigestivibacter. The sequence continues at coordinate 15,532 of DJRK01000029.1, forward strand.
GCCTTCTCCCAGTACAGGCCGACCTCGGGATAGCCCTCGCGGTGGGCGATGCGGGCCATGCAGAGGTACATGCCGACCTCGGAGCACTCGCCGGTGAAGTTGGCCTTGAGCTGGTCGAGGATGTACTTCTTGTCCTCGTCAGAGATGTTGGGGTTGTCCTTGACGGTCTTATCGTAGATGCCGTACTCGTGCTCGGAGGCGAGCTCCTGCTCACCCTCGACCTTCTCGAACTGGCTGGCCGGGGCGTGGCAGACGGGGCACTCCGCGGGCGGCTCGGCGCCCTCGTAGATGTAACCGCAGACCTTGCAAACCCACTTGTCCATAACGGACCTCCTTAAATACTGGGCGAGCCTTCCCAGCGGCTCGCCGCCCTCTCCTATGCCTAGCGACCCCGCGGGGCCGGAAAAGCCTTGCTTAGACTTCGCTCGCCTCGTCGGCCTTATTGGCCGCCTCGGCTCGCTGGCACTCTGGGCAGATTCCGTCGAACTGCAGGCTGTGGCCCAGAATCCGGTAGCCGGACGCCTCGCCCGCCTTTGCTTCGATACTACCCAGAATCGGGATGAGCACATCGTCTACACGGCCGCAAGAGACGCAGCGGACGTGGTAATGCTCGAACGTCTGGTGGTCGAAGTGGTCCGCGCCGTTGTTTATCTTCACGCGCAGGAGCTCGCCTTCGTCGGAGAGCTTGTTGAGCGTGCGATAGACCGTCGCCTTGCTGATGGTCGGGTGCTCGGCGTGGACCGCCTCGTAGACGGCGTCGGCGGTGGGGTGGTTGGCCAAGTCGTGGACCGCGTTCTGGATAACGGTTCTCTGAACGGTCTGCCTGGCAGCCATCGCGTCCTCCTTTGCTCGGTTCCTTGGAGCTCGTCCCGGTGCTTGATTAGAAGTATACCTAAGTAGGAATGATTCGCAAGTAGGAATTTATATTATTTAGGCCACAACTGTTGATGCGGTTGTTCGGACCCGTGAGGGGGCGTGCGCCGAAAGATGCGACGCACGTCGGCGCACTACGCGGTCGCCGTGTTCAAGGCGCCAAGAAGGGCCTCTCCCCGGGCATCGTGGGCCACAAGCTCGACCTGACGCGACGGCTCCACGCCCGGTGCGGCCTCGTCGTCGAGGCGGCGCACGTAGACGTCCACGCGCTCGGGGCCGATCTCGTCGGCGAACTGCTCGCCCCACTCGATCACGCATGCGCCGTCGGCGCCCAGCACGTCATAGAGACCGATGTCCTCGAGCTGGTCGGGGTCGTCGAGCCGGTACAGGTCAAAGTGGTAGAGCGGCAGGCGGCCGCCCTCGTAGACCATCTCGATCGTGAACGTGGGGCTCGTCACATCGGCGTCGATGCCCAGTCCCGCGGCGATTCCCTTGGTGAGCTGGGTCTTGCCGGCGCCGAGGTCGCCCGTGAGCACGAGGACGTCCCCCGCCTGGAGGGCTGCGCCGATCTTCTTGCCAAGAGAGACGGTCTCGGGCTGTGAGGCGGTCGTGAACTGGATGGACGACATGGGGACTCGCTTTCTGCGGGCGGACGATGGACGGGTAGCCTAGGGCTGGGCGGGATTCGGGGCGGCGGGCCGTGCGCCGGTCTCCACGGGATGGCTGCGGAGCCACTCGCCAACGAGCTGCAGGTCGGAGATGAGGAGCGGCTCCCACTCGCTGTGGTAGATGCAGGCCGCGGGGTGGAAGGTCGGGCACACGATGAAGTGGCCCGTCTGATGGAGCCGGCCGCGCAGGCTCGTCACGCCCGCGTTCGTGCGCAGGACGAACTGCGAGGCGAAGTTCCCCAGGCACACGATGACGTCGGGCCAGACGCTGCGGATCTGCTCGCGCAGGAAGGGCGAGCAGGCCGCGATCTCCTCGGGGCGGGGGTTGCGGTTCCCGGGTGGGCGGCATTTGATGACGTTCGCGATGTAGATCTGGTCGCGCGTGAGCCCGGCGTTGCCAAGAAGCGCGTCGAGCTTGTGGCCCGCGGCGCCCACGAAGGGCTCGCCCTGCAGGTCCTCGTTGCGGCCCGGCCCCTCGCCGATGAACATGACTCGGGCATGCGGGTTGCCCACCCCAAAGACGAGGTTCGTCCGGGTGGCGCCCAGCGGGCACAGCTGACAGTTGCCCATGACGGCGCGGATCTCTTCCAGCGAGACCTCGCGCGGGCCCTGGTGCTCGTGGCCCGGAATCCTCATGACGCCCATCTTGCCCCCTCGCCGCCGCTCCCGCAATTTGGGGTCGGATACCAAATTAAATTGGGGTCCGACCCCAAATTGAGGGTTGGCTAGACGTAGATCTTCTCGAGGCGCATGCCAAAGCCGCAGACGACCTCGTAGTTGATGGTATCGCGGATGCGCGCCTGCTCGTCGGCGGTGATGCGCTCGTCGCCGTCGGCGCCGATGACGGTGACCACGTCGCCGTACTCGATCGGCTTGGACGGGCAATAGGTCCGCGTGGTGTTCACGTCCACGGCGAACATGAACTGGTCCATGCAGATGTTGCCCACTTGGCGGTGGCGCGCGCCGTCCACGATGACGTCCATCTTGTTGGACAGGGTACGGGAGAGACCGTCGGCGTAGCCGATGGGGACGGTCGCGATCTGGATGTTCTGGCGCGGCACGCGATACGTCATGCCGTAGCCCACACCAGCCCCGACCTGCGGATAAACGACGCGGACGACGCGACCGCGCACGCTCATGACCGGCTCGAGGTCCATGACGGGCGCCGTCGACTCGGCAGGCTGCAGGCCGTAGAGGCCGATGCCCACGCGGCACATGTCGTTTTGGCACTCGGGGTGCAGCATCGTGCCGGGAGTGTTGTCGCAGTGGACGAGGCCGCATTCGAGCCCCGCGTCCTTGAGCTCGGCGACCACGTTGTTGAACCGGTTGACCTGCAGGGCGAAGTCCCAGTCGTCCGGGACGTCCGCCGTCGCGAAGTGCGTGAACGTGCCCGCGCACTCGAGGCCGCGGTGGAAATCGATCGTGCGGCGCAGCTCGAGGGCGTCCTCCGGGCGCACGCCGATGCGCGTCATGCCGGTGTCGACGATCAGGTGGTAGCGCGCCACCCGCCCACGCGAGGCGGCGGCCTCGCCCAACGCGAGGGCGAACTCGGCGTCGTACACGGAAGGCATGATGTCGTGCTCGACGAGAAGCCCCACGCTCTCGATCGGCGGCTGCGACAGGATCAGGATGGGCCTCTCGATGCCGGCCTCGCGCAGCTCGATGCCCTCCTCGACGGTCGCCACCGCGAACTGGTCGGCCCCGGCGGCGAGCATCGACTTGGCGCAGCGCACGGCCCCGTGGCCGTACGCGTCGGCCTTGACCACGCACATCATCTTGACCCCGCGCGCGAGGAGGCGCTTGTACGCCGTGGTGTTGCGGCGCAGCGCGGAAAGATCGATCTCGGCCCAGGACCAACGCGTCTCGGGGCTCGTAATGCGTGCCATTGGGGTTCTCCTTCCGGTTTTTGAACCCAGTCTAGGCCTCTTGGCCCTCTGCGGCGTCGGGGACGAGCGCATGCTCCTCGATGACGTCCGCGGCAAGGCCTATGCGGTCGATGATGTCGGAGGCCATGACGCCGCGCGTGCCGAAGGCCTCAGCGGCGAGCGAGCCGGCGTAGCCGTGGATCTCGCACACGAGGGCGGCGAGAAGGGGCAGGTCGGCAACCTGTCCGTGCGACTGGGCCAGGTAGGACGCCATCATGCCGGCGAGGACGTCGCCGGAGCCGGCCGTGGCGAGCGCGGCGGGGCCGGGCTTGGGGAGCACGGCCTGGTCGACGCCCACGCACCCGGTCGCGGTGCCCTTGGCCACGATGACGAGCTCGCTGCCGCCGTCGGTCCAGATGACCTGGCGGGCGCATTCGAGCTGGTCCTCCAGCGTCGCGGGCGGGTTGCCGGCGCGGCCCACGAGGCGGCCGAGCTCGCGGCGGTGCGGCGTGAGGATGAGCGGCGCGTCGCGGCGCGTGAGCTCGGGGAAGTCGCACACGTTGTTCTCGGTAAGGCGAGCGAGGCAGTTCAGGCCGTCGGCGTCCACCACGAGCGGGCAGTCGGTGCGAAGAAGGGCGTTCACGCAGGTCACGGGGCCGCCGGCGACGCGCATGCCCGGGCCCACGAGCGTGGCCGAGTTGTGGGCCGCGAGCGCCGCGACCTTCTCGGCGGCTTCGGCGGTGAGGACGCCGTCGACGTCGCACGGGAGGCCGACGACCGGGATCTCGAGCATGTGGGACTGCACGATGGGGACGATGGCGTTCGGCACGGCGAGCGTCACGTAGCCGGCGCCGGCACGGGCGGCCGCGCGGGCGGCCATGATCGGGGCGCCGGGGAAACGCGAGGAGCCGCCCACCACGAGGACGGAGCCGCGGCTGAACTTGTCGACGGAGGCCGACGGCTCGTTGACCACGTCGAGGTAGTCGACGAGGTCGGTGCGCCACGCCACGGGGTCGGCCTCGATCACGAGGCGCTCGGTCTGCTCGGCAAGGGGCGCCACGACGATGACGCCGCAGGTGTCGCGGCCGTCGTCGGCAAGAAGTCCCGGCTTGAGCGCGATCATGGTGACCGTCATGTCCGCGTAGACGACGGGGCCCTCGGCGAGGCCGGACTGCGCGGAGAGGCCGCTCGGGACGTCGACCGAGACCACGCGGGCGCCGGAGGCGTTGATGGAGTCGATCCAGATGTCGTAGGGCGTGCGGACGGCGCCGTGGAAGCCGGTGCCCAGGATGCAGTCGATGACGGTGTCGGCGTCGGAGAGCGCGTCGGCGATCTCCTCGCGCGAGGGGCCCACGAGCAGGGGCACGCCGGAGCGGACCGCGGACTGCGCGACCTGGCGGGCGAGGTCGCCGGTGAGCTCGTCGGGGTCGACGGGCGTCACGGCCTGCACGCTCACGCCGCGCGAGAGCAGCGCCTCGGCGGCCACCCAGCCGTCGCCGCCGTTGTTGCCCATGCCGCAGAAGACGACGACGTTCTTCGCGCCGAGCTCGTAGACCTCCTGGGCCACGGCGCACCCGGCGCGGTGCATGAGCTCGGAGACGCTCACGCCCACGCGCGTGAGGGCCACCTCGACGCGCTTGATGTCATCTATGTTCAAAACCGGCTGCATGGTCTACTCCTCTGCGGAAGGTTCGGTGACTTGCGTTTTGACCTGGCCCGCCTCGTCCAAGGGCAGGCTCATCTGCGCGCTCTCGACGCGCTCGAGGTCGTCGAGCACGGAGCGCGCCTCGCGGAAGGTCGCGGCGAGGGCGCGGGCGGCGTCCTGCTTCGCGTCGGGCTTGGGACGCACGGCCTCGGTGACCGCCACGGCGTTGGCGACGGCGACCTCGCGCGTGTAGCTGATGGAGAGCGCGACCTCCATGACGCCCTTCTCGAGCGCGATCTGGGCGGCGCGGCCCACGAGGCGGGCGTGCACGCGGCCCTTCTCGTCGCGGGTCACGCTCACGTCCTTGACGCGCACCCCGTCGGCGAAGCCGCAGCCCAGGGCCTTGAGAACGGCCTCGCGCGCGGCCCACCTGGCCGCGTAGTGCTCCGCAGGGCGCGCGGTCTGCTCGCAGTAGATGCGCTCCTCCTCGGTGAAGACGCGCTTGAGGAAGTTGGGGCGGCGCTCGATGACGCGCTCCATGCGGGCGATCTCGAGCATGTCCACGCCTATGCCGGCAGCCGCCATGTGCCTCCCCTTTCCGGATTGCGCGCCCTGGACCGAAAACGCGCGTCAGCCTCGCCGACGCGCGTCGAATCAAACTAAGTTATTTTAGCAGCGGTATATGGACAATTCCCGCAGACCGCCCCGTGACTAAATTTGGGGACAGGTTCGATTTTCTTCCAAATGGAAGGATTTCGAACCTGTCCCCAATTACTCCCAAATGAGCACTTTCGAACCTGTCCCCAAAAACGGCGCTAGGCCTTGTAGGGCTCGAGGGCGCGGATGACGATCGCGTTGGCCTCGGCGCAGAGCTTCTCGTCGGGGGCCTCCGCGAGCACGCGCACGATGGGCTCGGTGCCGGAGGCGCGCACGAGCACGCGGCCGTTGCCCTCGAGGTACTTCTCGGCCTGGGCCACGGCGGTCGTGACCTCGGGCGCGTTCATCGCGGCGTTCTTGTCGGTCACGCGGACGTTGTCGAGCTGCTGCGGGTAGAGCTTCACGGGGCGCGTGAGCTCGGAGAGCTTCTCGCGCTCGCCGCGCAGGACCTCCATGATGCGCAGCGAGGTCATGATGCCGTCGCCGGTCTTCTCGAGGTCCGAGAAGATCACGTGGCCGGACTGCTCGCCGCCCAGGGTGTAGCCGTTCTCGCGCATGCAGGCGTAGACGTTCTTGTCGCCCACATCGGTCTTCTCGTAGGAGATGCCGGCCGCGTCGAGCGCGCGGAAGAACCCGAAGTTGGACATGACGGTGGGTACGACCGTGCTCTTGGCCAGGCGGCCGTGCTTGTTCAGGTAGCAGCCGCAGACGTAGAGGATGAGGTCGCCGTCGACCACGTGGCCGCGCTCATCGACGGCCAGGCAGCGGTCGGCGTCGCCGTCGTAGGCGAACCCCACGTCGAGGCCGTTCTGCACGACGAAGCGCTGGAGCTGGTCGATGTGGGTGCTGCCGCAGTCGACGTTGATGTTGAAGCCGTTGGGCGAGTTGTTGATCACGTGGGTCTCGGCGCCCAGGGCGTCGAAGACGGGACGCGCGACGGAGGAGGCGGAGCCGTTGGCGCAGTCCAGGCCGATCTTCAGGCCCTGGAGGCTGAAGCCGCAGCTCGAGATGAGGCTCGAGATGTAGCGGTTGCGGCCCTGCATGTAGTCGACCGTGCAGCCGATCGCGTCGCCGGTGGCAAGAGGGACCTCGGACTTGCCGTCGATGTAGTCCTCGATGAGCTCGAGCACGTCCTCGTCCATCTTGTAGCCCTCACGGTTCACGAGCTTGATGCCGTTGTCCGTGTAGGGGTTGTGGGAGGCGGTGATCATGATGCCGCAGTCGAAGGCGCCGTCGACGACCTCGTAGGAGACACCCGGGGTCGGGATGACGTGGAGCATGTAGGCGTCCGCGCCCGAGGCGACGAGGCCGCTCACGATGGCGGACTCGAACATGTAGCTGGAACGGCGGGTGTCCTTGCCCAGGATCACGCGGGCCTTCTTGCCCTGGCGCTTGCCGTAGTACCAGCCGACGAAGCGGCCGATCTTGTACGCGTGCTCGACGTTCAGGCCCTCGTTTGCGCGGCCGCGGAAGCCGTCGGTGCCGAAGTACTTCATGCGATGTCCCTTCTCGGTTGCACTGGTTCCTAGATTGTATAACCAGCGACGTCTTGGGGGCGGGGGTACACCCCGCGGACACAAGAAAAGGGCCTGCCGAGAAAATCGACAGGCCCCCAAAGGTGCAAAAGGCGCTCGAAGGCCTTAGCGCTTCGAGAACTGCGGGCGCTTGCGGGCCTTCTTCAGGCCGTACTTCTTGCGCTCGACCGCACGCGCGTCGCGCGTGAGGAAACCGGCCTTCTTGAGGTCGGCGCGGTACTCGCCAGCCTCGAGGAGGGCGCGGGAGATGCCCAGGCGGCAGGCGCCGGACTGGCCGTTGATGCCGCCGCCGTCGCAGTTGGCGAGGACGTCGAAGCGGTCAGCGGTCTCGGTCAGGCGGAGCGGGGCAAGGGCGTTGTCGACGAGCTGCTGACGGCCAAAGTAGAGCTTGGCGTCGCGGCCGTTGACGATGAACTTGCCGGTGCCGGGGACGAGGCGGACACGAGCGGTGGCCTCCTTGCGGCGACCAGTGCCCCAGTAAACAACGGAATCAGCCATCGTTAGGCCCTCCAATCGATCTTAACGGGGTTCTGGGCGGTGTGCGGGTGCTCGGGACCGGCGTAGACCTTCAGCTTCGTGCCCTGCGCACGGCCAAGGGTGGTCTTGGGCAGCATGCCCTTGACGGCGTGCTCGATGACGCGCTCGGGGTGCTTGGCCATGGCCTCCTTGAAGCTCTCGAACTTCAGACCGCCAAGGTAGCCGGAATAGCGCCAGTACTGCTTCTTGTCCATCTTGTTGCCGGTGAGGATGACCTTATCGGCGTTGATGACGACCACGAAGTCACCGGTGTCGGCGTTCGGCGTGTACTGCGGCTTGTTCTTGCCACGAAGGATCATGGCAGCCGTGGTGGCCAGGCGACCAAGGGTGGCGCCCTCAGCGTCGATGAGCACCCACTTGCGCTCGACCTCGCCAGCCTTGGCGAATTGAGTCGACTTCTTCACTTGACTCCTCCTACGTGCTTACGGATTGACGGCTTCTGGACAAGTCGTCAGATGCTTGTTCTTGTCAGAGATTACGGGGCTCTGTAGACAAAGCTTGAAAATTGTACATCAGCGCAGGTTGCGGGGGTAGGGGAAATTCCGCCGATCTTGCCCGACACACATTATTCAAATGGAAGCTTTTGGGGACAGGTTCGAAAAGCTTCCAATTGGAAGGAAAACGAACCTGTCTCCAAAGTCTTCACTGGGTGAGGAAGGCGTCTATCTCGGCGAGACGAGCCTCGGCCTGGCGGCGGCCCTGGAGGTAGAGGTCGAGCAGCGGCGCGCCCTGGGTCTCCATGACGCCCACCTCGACGGGCTTCTCGGGGGCGATGACGAGGCAACGGCCCTCGCGCTCGAGCTCCCACAGCTGCTCGCGCTGCGCATTGTAGCGGTCGGCGCGGGTGCGTAAGGCCTCGATATAGTACGGGAAGTTATCGTAGCGGTGGCTACGGACGGCCAAGTTCTCGCTCCCCTGCCCCTTCACGTAGGCGCGATCGCGCGTCAAGACCACGAGCGCGCGGGGAGCCGGGACGTGGCCCTCGACCTCCTTCGCGCCCGATAGGCCCATCGCCGCCGCATAGGGGATCGAGTCGGTCGTGCCGCCGTCCAGGTAGCGGTGGCCGCCTATGTCCACCAGCCGGGAGACGGCGGGCAGCGAGGCGGAGGCGCGGACCTTGACCGCGTCCTCAGGCAGGCGCCGCACGGGCAGGTAGCTCGGCGTGCCGAAGGTCACGTCGGAGGCCACGGCGTACATGGGCATGGGGTTGTCCATGAAGGCGTCGACGTCGCAGGGGTCGAGCTCGTTCTGGACCGTCTCGTACACGAACTCGCCGCCGGCCATGTCGCCCGTCTTGGCGAAGCTCAAAAGGGACATGAAGCGCTTGTCGTCGCGGAAGGCGAGCATGACGCGCATGGTGCGGCCGATCTGGCGGCTCTTGAAGCTCACGGCGTTCATCGCGCCGGCCGACGTGCCCCACACGCTCGAGAAGCCCGTAAGGCCGCGCTCGAGGAAGACGTCGAGGACGCCTGCGGTGAACATGCCGCGAAATCCGCCGCCCTCCAGGACGAGCGCGGGGGCTTGGGCGATGTCCGCGGTCTTCTCTGCTGTCATGGCGCCTCCTCTGCTTGGGCATATAGCTTGCCTTATACCCGCTTTGCGGCGAGCCGCCAAGAAAAAAGCGGGCGCCCCGCTCGATGCGAGGCGCCCGCCCGTGCGAACCGTATGGTGGAGCCGAGGGGGAAGCAGTCGAACTCGACGCCTCCCCCTTTAGCAAAAGGGGATTCGTCGGTCCAATACTCATCCAGCGAGAACCAGTCCCGCCACGTGATTTCCTGCCTGTCGTCCTCGGAGAACCACATGCTCACGACGAGCTTGTCGTCGTACAGATAGACCTTGTCCACGAAATACTCGAAGACCTGGTCTCGAATCTCCGGGTCGTTCACGTCGGCATGCAGGAACTTGTCGAAGTACGCCTGGATGCTGTGCCTGTCCTCGCACAGCGACACGCGGACGTTTTCCGTCCCTATGGCATCGTCCAGGGCGCTCTTCTGCTCCTCGAGCTGCGCGAGGCGTTCCGTCACCGTGTCGCTGAGAACGCCCCTCTCGATGACCTTCACGAGGTTCGCGAGGCTCTTCTCCACCTCCCTGCGCTTCGCCTCCAGCGCCTCGAGGTACGCGGTGTCGTCGTGGCCCTTCTCGTAATACTCCGCCGCATCCAGGGCGAGCGCCGTCACGTTCTCCTCGTCGTCGACGATGTTGTGCAGGGCGAACAGCACCATGTCCTCCAAGTCCCTCTTGCGGGCCTTGTGCAGGTGGCACTCCTTCCTGCGCTGGGCGGAGCAATAGTAGTAGTAATACGTCCGTCCCGTCGCGCTCGTACCCGACACGCCCTGCATGGTGCTCCCGCACTCACCGCAATAGAGCTTGCCCGTGAGCCAATAGCGCGGGGCCTCGGCGTCGCCCATGCCGTGCGCCCGCTGCGAACCCTTGCGCTTGTTCTCGGCGAACCGCCTTTGCGCCCTATCGAAAGTCGCCTCGTCGACGAGGACGGGCATCCCGCCGGCGACCGTGATGTCGCCGTGGCGGTACTCGCCGATGTAGGCGCGGTTCTTGAGCATCTTGTTCAGCATGTTCACGCTGAACTTCGCGCCCCGCGAGGTGCGCAGGCCCTGCGCGTTCATCTCCTCGGCAATGGCCTTCAGCGGCTTGCCCGACGCGTATTCCTTAAACGCCCACTGCACGAACGGCGCCGTGTTCGGGTCGGGGATGTACTTCTTCGTGGACCTGTCCACGTCGTAGCCGAACAGCCTGTGGCCGTTGTACAGGGCGTGCTGCGCGTTGTAGTCCATGCCGCGCTGGATGTTCTGCGACAGCTGGCGGCTGTAATACTCCGCCATGGCCTCCATCAGCCCCTCGATGAGGACGCCTTCGGGTCCCTCCGTCGGGATGTGCTCGGCGAGCAGGTGAATCTCGCATCCCGCGTCGCGGATTTTCTTCTTAGCCATCGCCAGAACGTATTTGTCGCGTCCCAGACGGTCGGTCTTCCACATGATGAGGGTATGGGGACGGATTTTTGCGACTTCCGACAGCATCTGCTGGAACCCCGGTCGTGCGTCCGTGGTGCCGGATATTGCCGCGTCCTCATACTCCTGCACGATTTTGAAGCCGTGCGCATCCGCCCATTCGTGGGCAAGCTCGCGCTGCTGGTCGATGCTCGCGTCGTTCTGCGAGTGGGACGAGAAGCGATAGTACGCTATCGCGAGGTTGTTGTCGTTCGGCGCGAATCTCTTCTTACGTGCCATAGGTTTACCACCCCCTGTCTTTTCTGCTTATAGGATTTCACGTCTATTCCTCCTATATGATGAATTACGTAAATACGCATTTAATTATAAAGCCCGCCGCCCAAGAGAGCGACGGGCTAATTAGCTGCTAATAACCGATAACTTCGGTCTCTACTGTCGAAATCACATCCGCAGGAATGCTGCTCACATCGAGTCGGTACACCACATTCATACGCGGATTGTACACACCGAGGTATTTCACATTTCCATATTCAGGATGAATTGAATGAAGTCCCATACGCCAATACATGAGCAACTGAAGGGTGTACTTGTTTTGGAGCTTCTGCTTCGAAACCTTGAAATCCCACAACGTGTCATTCGTTAGAAAGTCACCGTCACCAGTAGCGACGTAGCCGGTATATCCGCCTTCAAAAGTCAGACCGTCCAATACCTTCGGCCCATACTGCTCGAAGAATTGCAACGAGCGTTCGACCATGGTGCGGATGTTTTCAATCGTGTCGCCATCAGGCTCAATGTCTTCCACGGGGCGGTACGCCATGACGCCAGCTCTGTATGCAGAATCAAATCCAGATAGCTTTACGGCGGCTACAATGGAATCGTCATCCAATCCATTCACATTCGACAACAGCCGCTCAAACAATTTCAGCTGTCGAACGGCATGCGCGCCCAGCCCGGAAACCTTAAACGCCTCTTCGGCCGAAGTCCCGGACATGAATCGAGTGAGATAATCCACCGCAATGCCAACCAAGCCCGGAGATACGTTTTCCGCCGGGTGCAAATCGTCAATGCCGCCCCCGTCGAGCAGCGTTTGCTCAAATTCCTTGGGCTTGATGTAGCCGCCTCTCGGCTGCTTTATCTTGCCGATACGCTGCGTCACAGAGCACATCCAGCCATTTGCGGCAATATCCTGCGGCGTCAGTTCGCCATTCTTGAGCTTTTCCATTACGTCTTCTCTTGTCAACATAGTTCCTACTCCTCTCAAATCAATTTTCAAGATGCTCCTGCACCCACTCGTGGATAATCGCGGCAATCGTCGTCTCACGCTCCGCAGCCATCATCTTGAGCGCCTTCTTGTCGCTCACGGTGAGCGACAGCGAGAGCGTCGTGCGCTTCTCATCCGCCGTCGTATCGGCAACGACGGCCTCCTCTATCTTCTTCTGCTCGGCCTCGCGGTCGGCAGCGTATTTCTCGAACATGTTCGCCATGGCTCGACCTCCCTTAATCATTTACACATTTGTATAATTATACACTACGCGACATCGGTTTGTCCATACAAACCAAGCCTCTGACCTGCGGTTATTCCTTCGGGAACCCCGCAGCCTCGCGCACCGTGCCCACCAGGGCGAGAGTCGCCTTCGCCGCCTTGCCGCGTCGGTCGAACTCGACCACGGACTTGCCGGCGGCTCCCGCCTGAACGAACGCCTCGGACTGGGGCAGCGTGGCCACCGTCTGGTCGCCGGCCAGACCCTCGAACCACTCCATGAAGTCGCGGGACGCCTTGAAGCGGTTCCACCCGTTCATCACGTAGACAATCTTCGCCCGCCCGTTCTTGAACACCGCCTTGCGCATGCGCATCAGCGGCTCGATGTCCCTCGACGTGGTCCTGGTCGGGATGACCACCACGTCCGCCTCCTTCAGCCAGTCCGCCAGCCCCTCCTGCAAGGCCCCCGGCGTGTCCACCACGGCGACCTGTGCGGCGTCCGCCTCATGCGTCTCGTGCAGCGTGCCTCCCTGCGTGTCCAGGTCGTAGAAGCTCACGGGGATGCCGGAGCGCTCGAAGGAGAAGGCAATCTCGTCGGCGACCAGGGACTTGCCCACGCCGCCCTTCTGATTGCATACCAGAATCGTCTTCATATCATCACCTCGCTATGTATTTAATCAATTACGTATTTCCATATTTAATTATATGAGCCGACAAATGCGTGTTCAACTGCCACTTTCGGGGCTTTATCGGGTCTTCATCTGGGCTTTTGCCGGTCTCCAAACGGGCTTCACGCCCTTGCTTCGCCCCGTCCGCTCCGCCGCGTTTTCCGAATCCGGCTCATAAACGAGCGGACGACGAAAACCCCGATTTTCCGCCCCTTGCGCGTACGCCCATCAACAGCCCTTCTGAAGGTCTTTCCGTAGCCCGCGAGCGGACTGCACCCATGTAAGACACCTGCAGCGTCGGGTGCCTATACATCAGTCCGCAATTCGCTCAAACAAGGTGCGAGCGAACCCCAAGCCTGTTTCTCGATACTGCGTCGATTATTCAGAATCGACTCGTTCCAAACTCGTACAATGCCGTGCTCTAAAATCGACTGCAAGCCATTAAAAACATAAGACGGCTTATAAACATCTGTACCTGTCATTATTACAGGTACCTTAACCAGAGCGTCGCGTTTTGATTCAGCCACGTGATTCAACAACGGAAACTTGCCATTAGCTAACAATGCCTTCGAAACATTGTCATTGGAAAACGCACGTGTGATATCGGGATAGACAAGTCGTTCTGATACATCATTCGCATAATATGCCGTGGCCGTTCCATCGAACGGATTGAGATAAATGTGCGTATTGAAATCAATATCGACAATGCATCCATGGATTGTCCCAGAACCGCCCAAAGCACTTACTTCACGAGCCAACTGTGAAATCACAGCATAATAAGGAGCGTATGCAGCCCTTACTGCGGCAACGTATTCAGGAAGACGTTCAAAATAATAATTCAAATCCTGATGCTCTATCTTGAGAGGCTTTGCACCGCGAAGCATACAAAGCCGGCCCGTATTCGGTCGTTCACCAAAGAACATCCAGCAACCCGCGTTCTTCACAACATAATAGGCAGCCCATTTATTTACGCGTGGGTCGCAATGAATACGATTAACCTGGTGAAACGCAATGTCTTCCGAAATCGTGACCTCATGAATACCGTCCGGCATATTGTGAAACAGCTCAACCTCCGCAACCAGCGTTTGTGAAAACAACAAAATTCGCTTCCATTCATCACGTGGAGGAAGAAACAAAGCAAAATTAAAAATGCAATTTATCCAATTCAAATAGTGTTCCTCATTAGCAGTCAGCTCATATTGTGACAACCACGAAAACAGCTCTTCAAAAAAGCCGTCCCTCTGAACAGCAAAACAATCCCACGTATCCTCTGCTGGAAACAAAGCGTGCTTGAACGTTCGCACGTCCGTCAAATCGTGAACGCGGAACAGCTCATCCCAATAATCCGGTCCGAAATAAAATTGAGGGTACTTCTTAGAAGGATACACACCCGCCGCATATCGAGCATACGTTTCATCATCGTGATTAGCTACCAACTTTGACGTCAAAGACGGCGGTATCACTTTCCCAATTGACCCGGAATTATTGAGCTTTACCAAATCATTCATATTCGTTACCTCCTATAACATGGTGGCTCCTGCGGGAGCCACCATAAATCACTCGCCGAACTGCGTGTCCTTGTCCGCCGACCTCGGCGTCCTCACGGGCGCGCGCTGCTCGGCCTCCTTGACACGGCGCTGCATGCGCTCGTGCTTCAGGCGCTTCTCACGCTCGTCCTCGTCGGACAGCGCCTTCTCCGCTGCC
>DJRK01000048.1 GCA_002440065.1 Atopobium sp. UBA6362
ATCGGACCCGGTAAGGCGATTGAGTAGCGTAGACTTGCCGGCATTCGTATAACCAACAAGCGCAACGCGATACACACCCGAATCCCAGCGAGCTTTGCTCTGGACACCCCTACGGACCTCGAGCTTTTCGAGCTCACTTCGTAACGTAGAAATTCGATTCCTAATCAGGCGGCGATCGACTTCGAGCTGACTTTCGCCCTGTCCAAAACGACTACCAATCCCACCGCGTGTCTGTTCTCCAGCAAGGTGGCTCCACATACCGCGCAGCCTTGGCAAGAGATACTGAAGCTGGGCAAGCTGGACCTGAAGCCTGCCCTCACGCGTACGGGCGTGGACGCCAAAAATGTCAAGAATAAGAGCCGTCCTGTCGATGACTTTAACCGGCTCTCCCACAGCTTTTTCAAGGTTTGCCTGCTGAGACGGGCTCAGTTCCTCATCAAAGACAACGACATCAGCGTCAAGGTTATGGACATACGAAACGAGTTCCTCAACCTTGCCCTTCCCGATATAGGTCTTGGGAACGGGAGCGTCGAGTCGCTGCTTCATGACCATAACGACCTCAGCTCCATCGGTATGCACGAGGCGCTCAAGCTCGGCAAGAGAGTCGTCGCATGTCCACACAGAGTCGCCCCGGTCAACGCCCACGAGGATGGCGCGCTCCTTAACGCGTTCCGTAGAAAATGGTTTGAAGCGACCCATTTACGCCTCTAATCCTTGATGAATTGAATCGCAAACTCGCTTGACCGAATCGTCCAAGGAAAGCGAATCCATATCGAGCCATGTCACGCGGCCGTCGCGTTTGAACCACGAAATCTGTCGTTTGGCATAATGCCGGGTTCGGATCTTGATCTGATCGGCTGCCTCTTCAAGGGTGCAAACGCCATCGAAGTAATCAATGAGCTCCTTGTAACCTATAGCCTGACCAGCAGTTGATTCGCGCCGGAGTCCATGCTCGAGAAGTCCCTGTACCTCTTCAACAAGCCCTTGCTTGAACATCGAATCGACTCGTTGCTCGATGCGCTCATAAAGCCGCTCGCGATTCATGGAGATGCCCCAAATAGTAGCCTCATAGTAAGGAGCCCTCTGATGCAACCCCTCATGGTGCTCGGCATAGCTCACGCCTTCATCAAGCATCTCGAGCGCTCGGATAACACGACGAACGTTGTTGGGATGAATCAACCCAGCACTGCGAGGATCTCGATCCTCAAGAAGCCGATACAGCCCTTGTGGCCCAAGCTCGACAGCAAGGGCCTCGTACTTTGAGCGGTTCGTATCGCCCTTCTCACCAGAGGGAAATTCCATCCGGTCAATCACGGCGTTGAGATAGAGCCCCGTACCGCCGCACAGAACGGGAATTTTGTTCGAGGCTAAGGCACGGTCGACACAGCTACGAGCATCTTGTTGAAACAAGGAAACCGAATAGTCATCGGCCACGTCGCAGACATCTACCATCTCAAGCATGACGGGGCGATCCTCAGCAGGCGTTTTTGCTGTGCCGATGTCCATCCCCCGATAGACCTGCATCGCGTCAACCGAGATTACAGACGTATCGAGTCGAGATGCAACGGCATCCGCAAGAGCGCTCTTACCGGAGGCGGTGGGACCTACAATGGCCAGCACGGGCCCGAGCAGGCTCACCGAGGATCGCCGACAATCCGGCCACGGAGATACCACGTCCGGGCCTTCTCTACGTGGACGTCGCAGATTTTGCCGACCAGATCGTCAGGAGTATAGCCGTCGGGTATAGCAAAGTGCACGGTACGCATCTTCTCGGAGTGACCCACCATAATCGAGTCATCACGCTTTGAAGTGCCCTCCACCAGAACCGAGACGTTCTGGTCAACCTCTTCTTGATTGGCATCGTATGCCTGCTTGGCCACAAGATCAGCAAGCCGATCAAAGCGATCCTGGATAACCTCGTGAGGGGTATCGTCGACGATCTTTGCCGCGGGGGTACCGGGGCGTTTGGAATAGATGAAGGTGTACGCGCTCGAGAAGGCGGCCTCCTTCACCAGGGAAAGCGTGTCCTGGAAGTCTTCCTCGGTCTCTCCCGGAAAGCCGACGATGATGTCGGTGGAGAGCGCGATATCCGGCATAGCCTTGCGAAGACGAGACACGAGCTCGAGATACTGCTCGCGGGTGTACTTGCGGTTCATGGCCTTCAGCACACGAGAAGAACCGCTCTGCACCGCAAGATGCAGATGAGGCATGACACACGGGGTCTCTGCCATAGCTTGAATGGTCTCGTCCACAAGGTCGTGCGGGTTGGAAGAAGTGAAACGAACCCGTTCGATGCCGGTCTTACCGACCTCACGAAGAAGCTCGGCGAAGCGAGGCTCGCCGTAGATATTGCGCCCATAGCTGTTCACGTTCTGGCCAAGGAGCGTGATCTCACGCACGCCGTCGGATACGAGCTTCTCACACTCCCCCACCACTGCCTCGATGGTACGGCTCTTCTCACGGCCGCGGACATACGGAACGATGCAGTACGTGCAAAAGTTGTTGCAGCCGGTCATGATCGGAACCCAGGCGTGGAACTTCTGGGCACGACGACTCGGAAGGTCGCAGGAGAAGCCTCGGCCTTCCTCAACGGTATCGACCTCGACCTGATGTCCGTCATCGGCAAACGCCTCCTCGAGGAGCTGAGGGAGGCTTGCAAGGGCGCTCGTACCAAACACGACATCAGCCGCAGGGATATGTTGACGGATCTTCTCACCATCGCGCTGGGCAATGCAGCCGCCGATAGCCACGACGCGCTTGCCGCAAGGAGGCTTAGGGGCGCTCACCATAGCGGAAGCCTGGCCGTACAAACGCTGATCTGCGTTCTCGCGGACACAGCACGTCATGAAAACGACGATATCGGCCTGTTCAGGTTCCGGAACGCAAATGCAACCGTTCTGCTCCAGGAGGCCCTCAACGCGCTCAGAGTCGTGAAGGTTCATCTGGCAACCGAAGGTCTTTACGTAATAGGTCTTGCCAACGAGAGTTTGTGAAGTCATAGAAAACCTTATTTAAGAAGCGATGTTACGAACGGCGTCGGAATCGATCTGAAGCGTCGAGGCTGCCTGAATGCGGTGCACGTAAATGGCAAGGCGGATAGCGGTACGGCTCTCGCCGCCGATAGAGATATCGGAAAACGTGGGGGCGCACGAAATATCGACGCCGGTAGGGATAAGAAAACCACGGGCAATAGCAACGGCTTTCACGGCTTGGTTTACCGCTCCGGCGCCGACACATTGGATGTTCACGGAAGAGCCGTCTTTGACCATTCCGGCAATGGCGCCTGCAACGGACGCAGGGGAAGATTTGCTCGAGACCTTTAAATAGTCCATGTGGTGCTCCTGGCGCATGAGTGCGAATTGATACAAATAAGGTGTGTTTAGCTGCAGTTTATTCTACAAGTAGACGTCTCAAATGTGTAGTGGGAAGGACAAGCGCTAGTCGGATTGATCCAGGTCGAAGGTTACGGTGATCTTTCCCTTGCCCACGCGAACCCGCGGCTCGGAACTCAAGGAAAGGTAGTACCTATCCGCAATCATCTGGAAATCCCGTTCCATGGTCCGGGAAAATTCCTCGACATCCTGCTTACTGAGCTTGAGACCGCGGTGATCATGAGTAAGATCGATTTCCTTAGGGGCCTTCTCGTCGGACTTGTGCATAAGGCGGGCAAGAACGCTTCTCTGCGGCTTAACCTGTCCAGCGATAATGCGATGCGCAGTACGCTCGCTCATGGCAAGCCCAAGGCTTTCCGCGGTGGACCTTAGCTCAAAGGCGTCAGCAGCAACACGGAGACGCTCAAGCACGGGCAGGACCGAGACGTCGTCGATAAACATGAGGTCAGCCGCCTCGACGGTTTTCTCGGCACGCGCGCGGGCGGTCGCAGCGATCTCGGAAGCAGAGCCAAAGTAGACCTCGCAGTTACCTCGTTCCTCAATCGCGAACTCGCAACAGGTCCGGATGATGTTGTGGGGACCGCGCTCGCAAGAAAGGTTCCCCTCTTCATCGAGACCGGTTTTGGGCCAGGTCGACTGATCGGCGCGCTCCGCCAAGGTGTTCGCATCGGTCACAACGCGGATCGAGGAACCCAGGCCAACACCGCTCGACATGACCTTGGCCGATGTGGCGTTCTCCTTAACCGAGTACAAGGCCATGCCTCGGCCATGAACGCCCCAGCGGTCCATATGGACGCTTTCGAGCTTGGAGGTAACGCGAGCCTCAAAGATCTTGTCCTGCATATCCTGTGGAATGCCGGAGCCGTCATCGAGGATCGTAAGCGTACGCACATCGCCCTCACGGGAGGTGGCGACATAAATATGCTTTGCACCGGCGTCGCGGGAGTTTCGAAGCATCTCGATCACGATGTCCTCGATGCAGCGAATGTCGTGCTTCGCTTGACGCCGCTCTGCCTCGGCAACACGAAGGCGAACGTACCCTTCGCCGAGGTTTTCCTCGACCCTCAGGGAACGTTCGCCTCCCATTGAGGCAACAAATCCAACCAAGTCAGCCATGGACCGTGCCTATACGATTACTTGGCGACGTCGACGGCGCGGGACTCGCGGATGACGACGACGCGGACCTGACCGGGATACTCCATCTCGTCCTCGATCTGCTTCGCGATGTCATGCGCAAGAACCGTCGCCTGAGCATCGGAGATCTTCTCGGGCTCGACCATAACGTGGAGCTCACGCCCAGCCTGCATGGCATAGGTGCGCTCGACGCCCTCGTGCGCGTTGGAGATCTCCTCGAGCTTCTCGAGGCGCTTAATGTAGTTCTCGGCAGACTCGCGCCGAGCGCCGGGGCGAGCGGCGGAAATGGCATCGGCAGCTTGGACGAGCACGTCGAGGACGGTGTCGGGATCGACGTCAGCGTGGTGCGCCTCGATGGCATGGACAATCTCGGGGCGCTCACCATAGCGACGGGCAAGGTCGGCGCCGATGACGGCATGCGGTCCCTCGACCTCGTGATCGATGGCCTTGCCGAGGTCGTGGAGAAGGCCGGCACGCTTCGCAGGAGCGGGATCGAGACCGAGCTCAGAAGCCATGATGCCGCAGAGGGCCGAGACCTGAATCGAGTGCTGGAGCACGTTCTGGCCGAAGGACGTGCGGTACTTGAGCGCACCGAGCGTGCGGACGATTTCGGGGTGGAGGTCATGGATACCGGCATCGAAGGCGGCCTGCTCGCCGGCTTCGCGAACACGCTCGTTTACAAGGGCCTCCGCCTTCTTATAAAGCTCCTCGATGCGTGCCGGGTGGATGCGGCCGTCGGCGATAAGGTTCTCAAGCGCGACGCGCGCGGTCTCGCGCCGAACGGGATCGTAGCTCGAGAGCGTAACGGTCTCGGGGGTGTCGTCGATGACGAGAGAGACGCCGGAGACCTGCTCAAACGTCCTGATGTTGCGGCCCTCGCGACCGATGATGCGTCCTTTGAGGTCGTCAGAGGGGATGTGGACCGAGGTAACGGTAATCTCCCCCGCCTGGTCGGCAGCGCAGCGCTGAATCGCGGTAGAGATAATCTCGCGGGCCGTCTTATCGGCGCGGGCGCGAACGCTCGCCTCGGACTCGCGAAGAATCTGGGCCTCCTCGCGGATGGACTCGGAGCGGACTCGATCGATCAGCTCGTCGTGGGCCTCCTCACGGGAAAGGCCGGCGATGCGCTCCAGCTCAGAGGTCTTCTTTGCCTCAAGGGCATCGAGATCGTTCTTGCGGCGGTCGAGCTGACCCTGAAGGCTCGAAAGCTGGTGATCGCGCCGGTCGAGCGCATCGTTGCGGTGGTCGAGGGACTCCTCGCGCTGCATGATGCGGCTCTCCATGGACTGGAGCTCAGCTTTGCGCTTCTTCTCCTCGGCCTCGGAAGCTTGCTTGATGGCGAGGACCTGCTCCTTGGCCTCGAGGACGGCCTCCTTCTTTGCCGTCTCGGCCTGGCGAGAAGCCTCGGAAGTAATGCGCTCAGCCTCGACCTGCGCACTCTCGACCTGGGCCTGAGCGGACTTAAGCTGCGAGTTGCTCTTTCCTGCTAGCAGGAAGTAGGCAATGCCAGCGCCTACGGCGAGGCAAACAATGCCGATGATGATAACCATACGTACTCCTCTAATGACACAATCAATAACGATGTAAGAAGGAAAACCGCGTAGAACGCGGAATCCGCCATCAGAGGTGCAGTCGAAGGACCGAGCCTGCGCTATGTTTCTAAAACAGCAAACGCTAGATACAGAATATGGTCAGCCGCAAATTGCGGCGAGAGATGCCCTTGGATGGCATGTCTATCCTATGGCCTGGCTTAACATCTGTCAAACAAATCAAACGTCCGTTTCGGTATCGTCGAGGGCGTTTTTTGCGGCATCGATAGCAACGGACATCGAATATCCTCGGCTGCAGAGGTAACGTACGATCTTTTGATAGTCGTTCTTTCCCGTGAGACGCCTACGGGAAGCGAGCTCGTAGGCATGTTCGCGTTCATCGTCGGCAGAGAGATAGTCCTCAGGCCAACCCGCGATGGAAGAGGCATCGATTCCTTTGCGGGCAAGCTCACGCTCGATGCGGTTGCGGCCCCAGCCGAGGGAAACCTTGGAGCGAATGAAGACGTCGGCAAACCGAGAGTCGCGCACATAACCGCACGACTCCGCGTACTCAACCAATCTCATCGCAGAGCTTTCGGAATAACCGTCACGGTACAGACGGTCGTAGAGCTCTTGAGAAGAATAATCACGGCGGTTGAGCATGTCCTCAACGCGCTTCTTGCCCACCGTAAAGGAAGCCTCTTTTACGAGATAGCCAAGCTCCGCCCGACTTCCCACAGAAAAGCCGAGCTTCGCCTTCTTTGAAAGCGAGCGACCGACCGCAAGGGGAACCGACCATTGCTCGTCATGGCCATCGCTTGAGAATTTTACTTGGGCAAGCGGCCGACGCCCCCCGAGCGGGGCAGCTGTCCGCTCGGGGAGTTCGACCTCCCACTCAAAGACGTCATCACACATGGCTAGGGCTACTGAGCGTCGTCGTCGGAATCAAGGGCTCCCTCAACGGGCTCGCCCACTCGCTCGTCGCCGAGCTCGAGGCCGCAGGCAACACGAACCTTATGCTCGATCTCGTCACGGAGGTCAGGGTTGGCGGCGAGGAAAGCCTTGGCCGCCTCGCGGCCCTGGCCCAGACGGTCGTCACCATAGGAGAACCAAGCGCCGGACTTCTCGACCACACCGTAATCGACGGCCATATCGAGAATCGAGCCCTCCTTGGAGATGCCCTGACCGTACATGATGTCGAACTCGCACTGCTTGAAGGGAGGGGCGACCTTGTTCTTGACGACCTTGACGCGCACCCTGTTGCCGATGATCTCTTTGTCTTCCTTAATGGAATCGATGCGACGGATATCGAGGCGAACCGAGGAGAAGAACTTGAGCGCGCGGCCACCGGGCGTCGTCTCGGGATTGCCGAACATGACGCCGATCTTCTCGCGAAGCTGGTTGATGAAGATACAGGTGGTGTTGGACTTGGAAAGGGAGCCGGCGAGCTTGCGGAGCGCCTGACTCATGAGACGGGCCTGAAGGCCAACGGTCGAGTCGCCGATCTCGCCCTCGATCTCGGCTCGAGGGGTAAGGGCGGCAACGGAGTCGATGACGACGACATCGATGGCGCCGGATCGAACGAGCATGTCGCAGATCTCGAGCGCCTGCTCGCCTGTATCAGGCTGGGAGATGAGCACTTCGTCGATGTCCACGCCGATCCTCGCGGCATAACCGGGGTCAAGGGCGTGCTCGGCGTCGATGAAGGCGACGACGCCGCCCATGGCCTGGGCCTCAGCGAGGATCTCGAGAGAAAGGGTCGTCTTGCCGGAAGACTCGGGACCGTAGATCTCTACGATACGGCCGCGAGGAACTCCGCCGATGCCCAAAGCGGCGTCGAGGGCAAGGGCGCCGGTGGGGATGGCCTCGACCTCATAAGAAGGTCCGTCGTCGCCGAACTTCATGATGGAGCCCTTGCCGAATTTCTTCTCGATCTCCTTGGTGGTCTCCTCGATGACCTTGGTACGCTCCGCACCTTCGGTACGGGGCCGGATCTCCTTGCTAATGGTGCCCTTAGCCTTTGCCATGTGCCTCTCCTTATCGAACATTCTTTCTCAATAGTAATCGAACAGCCGTTCCTGGTCAACCAAGTGATTCCAGCGTAGCAGGCCAAACTTGCAGCACGCTGACAGCAAACGGGCAGATAACTTGCAGAAAGTTAGCGGCATTTCATCAAAATCCCCCCGAAGCCTCAAAGCAACAGGGGGATCAAATAACGGGGCAAGTCGTAATTCCTAGAGCAACCTAAGAACGCTGACCAAGAAGCTCCACAATACCTTCATGCAGTAGCCCGATCGCCGCATGGCAGGCTTGACGCCTCACCTCGGCACGCGGCCCATCGAAGCAGAAAAGCCGCGACTGAGCAGAGGCCACAGAATCGCGGGCCATCCAGACGGTACCGACGGGTTTTCCCGGCTCGGCGCCGCCGGGCCCCGCGATTCCGGTGATCGATGCGGCAACGTCGCAGGAAAGAACAGCGCGTGCACCGCGGGCCATCGCAAGGGCGCACTCCGAGGAAACCGCTCCTATCTCGGGCACGTCGAGAAGGCCCTCGTAAGGCACCTTGAGCACGTCATGCTTGACGGGAATCGCGTAACTCACGACGCCGCCCCTCACAACGGCGGAGGAACCGGGGACCGCGGTCAAACAGCCGCTTACGAGGCCACCCGTACAAGACTCGGCGCAGCCGACCGTAAGTCCGGCGCCGGCACAAAGCTCAACGAGCCGCGCCGCCTCGTCATAAAGAGAGGGATCGTGATCGAGGATGGTTTTCTCATCCATTGCCCTAGGCCTCCTCGGAAAGGTACTTCCAGGATTTCGCGAAATAGTCGAAGCCGGACCAAGCCGTGAGGATAACGGCGATGAGCAGCACGATGTTGAAAAGAACAGAGAGCCCCTGGGCGGCAACAGAGCCAGAAGGCAGCGAGGCCACAAACAGAAGGCCGCAGATGGAGACCATCGTGGTCGCCGTCTTCCATTTACCCAAATTGCTCGCCGCGATGACGACGCCCTTGGAAGCGACGACCATGCGCAGGCCGGACACGAGAAACTCGCGTGCGACGACGACGAGGAGCACCCACGAGGAAACGAAGCCGTGCTCGAGGAGGAAGCAGAGAGCGACGACGACTGCGAGCTTGTCCGCGATGGGATCGAGGAACTTGCCGAATGTGGTCACCTCACCGCGCGAGCGAGCGAGATACCCATCGAGTTTATCGGTAAGCGAAATAAGGACGAACGCGGCGAAGACGAACATGCCGGGCCAAGAGACGACCTCGCCGCCACGCTCCCCCACCAACTCGGCTAGAAACAGCCATACGGGGACGAGCGCAACGCGAACGCACGTGACGATATTGGCAGGGGTCCAGATGCCCTTCTTTGAAGACATGCCTTAGTCCGCCTCCACGATGCGCCCGACCATCTCGTAACAGAAAGAATCGACGAGCTCGACCTCTACGACGTCGCCGACGGCGGCCTCACCCGAGGCGATATGGACCGCACCGTCGCAATCGGGCGCCTGGAACCAAGTGTGGCCGATCAGCTCGACGCCATCATCGGTCTCCTCGACCCCGTCAATGATGACGCGGGCGCGCTCGCCCACGTGCTTTGCGGTAGCGGAGAAGCCGAGCTCTTCAACGAGGTCGATCAGGCGCTGGGTACGCTCGAGCTTGACGTCCTCGGGAACCTGGCCCTCCATACGGGCGGCCTTCGTCCCCTCCTCCTGGGAGTAGGAGAAGACGGAGGTGTAGTCGAACTCCTCCTCCTGGATGAAGTCGTAGAGCTCGTCGGCCTCCTCGTCCGTCTCGCCCGGGAAGCCGCACATACCCGTCGTGCGCAGCACCATGCCCGGGATCTCCTTGCGAAGACGGGCAAAGAGCTCGTGGAGCTGCTTGGGCGAGCCGGAGCGGCCCATCGACTTGAGGACGCGCTCGGAGCAGTGCTGGATGGGGATGTCGATATAGGGAAGGACCTCGGGGACGTCGCGGATCGTGGCGATGAGCTCGTCGGTCATGCCCTCGGGCTGGAGATAGAGCACGCGTACCCAACCGCCATAGGGGCGCACTTCCTCGGCCACGAGGCGAAGCAGCTTTGCCAGGGTCTCGTCGCCCTCGAAGTCGGAGCCCCAGATACCCGTGTCCTGGCCGATGAGCACGATCTCGCGCACGCCGCCCTCAAGGAGCGAGTGGACCTCGGCGAGGATATCCTTCGCGGGGCGCGAATAATACCGCCCGCGAATGTACGGGATGGCGCAGAACGCGCAGAAGCGGTCGCAGCCCTCGGAGATCTTCACGAAGGCGGATGCCCCGTCGACGGTCCTTAACGGGGCATCCATCGCCACGGCAGAAGCCGAGACGCCCAGGATTCCGCTCACGACGTCGACGATGCCGTCCTCGTCCTCGGCGCGAACGAAGGCCGCGACCTCGGGCAGCTGCTCGGGAAGGTCGTCGCCGTAGCGGGAGGGGACGCAGCCGCACATAACGATGGGCAGGTTGCGGACACCCTCGCTGCGGGACTCGGCAAGCTCGAGCGTCGCCTCGACGGACTCCTCGGTGGCCGACGCCAAGAAGGAGCAGGTGTTGACGATCGCCACATCGGCGTCATCGACCGCGTCGGTCTCCGCAAAACCGGAGGCGAGGAGCAAGGCGCGCATGCGATCGGTGTCGACCTCGTTCTTCGCGCAACCGAGCGTGATGAAGAGGACATTTCCGAGACGGTTCATTGTGGGCATAGAGAAGGCCTGCCTTTGTCTTTATCGATAGTTCACGTACTGAAGGGGCTGGCCATAGTCGGCCTGCTTGAGGTGGGCGATGACCTCCTGGAGGACATCGCGCGAAGCGGAGGAGACGCGCAGCTTGTCGCCCTCGACCAAAGGCTTGCACTTGAGCTTGAGGTCGCGGATGTCCTTGGAGATCTTCTTTGCCGTGTCCTGGTCGATGCCCTGGACGATATGGCCGGACTGCCTGACGGACATGCCCGTCGCGGCCTGCGGGTCGTCCCAACGCACGGCCGAGAGATCGATACCGCGCTTCACGAGCTTGGAGCCCAGGATGTCGCGGACCTGGCCGGCGACGAACTCGGAAGGCGCCTCGATCTTGAAGCTCCCGTCCTTCTTGGAAAGCTCGAGCGTGGCGCCCGTGCCCTTGAGGTCATAACGCTGGGTGAGCTCTCGGGAGGCCTGCTGGTACGCGTTGTCGACCTCCTGCATATCGACGGTCGAGACAACGTCGAAGCTGGATTCCTTTGCCATGGTTCAACTCCTGTTCGCGCCGTGGCGCATCGGGGGTGTCGTACTTACTCGGTGGTTTCGGCGGACGTAGCAGCAGCGTCATCCGTGGAAGCGGAGCCGTCGGAGGACTTGCTCACGTCGTCGGTCGTGGTCTCGGGCGGCTTCGTCCCCTTGACGGAAAGCGAGCCCAGGCCGGAGGCCTTGGACGTGAAGGCGACGTTCGCGCCGTTGTTCGTCACCGTCACGGCTGAGGGGTCGCCCGCCTGCACCGTAAGCGAATCGGTGACGGTGAACTCCTGCTCCCAGGGGCCGGTCACGGAGTCCGCGATCGCGCTCTTGCCGTCGCAGGTGATCTCGAGCCAGGTATAGGAACCGCTCTGGACCGAAACCTTCACGACCGTGGGCACGTAGGTCGCGGCGCTGTTCGAGGCGGAGGCGTCCGTTGAGGTCTGCTGCGTGGTCGACAAGCCGTCGCCGCCCGTCGTCCCCGTCGTAGACGTCGTGGTGGTGGACGTCGTCCCAGTCCCTGTGGACCCCGTACCCGCAGAGCCTTCATCGGTCTGCGCGTTCGAGTTCACCGTGACCGCCTTGGTATCGGGCGCGGAAGTGTTCTTGTTCACGCACGAGCTCACCGCGAAGGAGAGGATGAGCATAAGGATCACGCAGAGAAGCACGACGATAGCGAAGATAGAGCGCCGAGGATCCGAGAAGAACCCCTGCACGGCACCGGCCGGGCCCGAGGGGCGGCGGCGATTGGGGCCTCCGCCCGCGCGCCCTTGCGCCCCCCTGCCGGACGGCGCGTAGTCGGAGCCGGAGCGCCTGCGGACGTTCGGCCGCTCCATGTTCGCGATGTTGCGGGAGGACCTTCTGCCGGAGATGGTGGAGGCCCGCTCGTAGGGGTTCGCGCGGTCGTCGAAGCGCATGTCGTCGGTGTACTCGCGAGGGCGGACGTTCCTTGTGCTCACGTCGTCGCGCACGAACCTGCCGCCGTCGCGGCGCTGGACATCGTAGTAGGAGTCGTCGAGCCCCTGCATCTCGGAAGAGAGCAGACGCCGGGACGGATCGGAGATGTCGCTCCGCCTGCGTTGCGCGTTGCGGCGGCGCTGGCGCTCGGCCTTGTTGGAATAGGTCGACTGGGCGCGCTCGGTCCTCTGGGGCGAGTTGTAGGGCCGGCGCTGCCCGTTAGCCGCCTGCTGCGCGGCATAGGCGGAGGCGGCGGAGGGGCCCGAGCCGGCCAAGGGCACCGACCGGCGCGGCTTCGCAGGGGTCGTGGTCGCGAAAGCGCCCATGTCGCCGGCAGGGCCGCCCGCGGTCGGGAGGAGGCCGTGGTACTCGACGTAGGCTTTGGGCCTGGAGCCGACCTCGTTCACGACGTCGTAGCCCTTGATGCCGCGGCCCATCTGGGCGTCGCGGGTACGGCGGCGCAGCTCATGCGAGCTGGAGCCGTTGACGCTCTCATAAAGCTCTTCTTGGAAATAGTCGACGACCTCGCGCGGGTTGAGCCCGAGGTAGCGGGCATACGACGACAGCATGCCCTGGGCGTAGCCGCTCTGGGGCATCCTGTCGAAGTCGCCCTCCTCGAACGCGATGAGGACGTCTTCCCTGAGCTTCAAGATACGAGAAGCCTGTTCAATCGAGAGGCCCAGCTGCTGCCTTCGCGAGCTGAGCATCTCGCTGAAACGAGGGCGAGACATTGCTCCTTAGACCTCCCTATACGTCGCTTCCGCGAGCTTCAGATCCTCGAGGCCTTCTTTGTCGAGAAGCACGTCGCGCGGCTTAGAGCCGTTCGCGGGCCCCACGACGCCCTTCGCCTCGAGCATGTCCATGATTCTACCCGCTCTAGCGTACCCAACGGACAGGGCCCTCTGCAGGCTCGAGGTCGAACCCAACTGAGAGTCCACAACGATGCGGGCGGCTTCCCAAACGAGCGGGTCGTCTTCCTTGGGGGCGTCGGGACCCGCAGCCCCGCCGGGCTGGTTGGGCACGACGGCCGTGAGGATGTCCTCATGGTAATCGGCCTTGACCTGCTCTTTCACGAACTCGACGGTCTGCTCGATCTCTGAGTCGGAGACCCAGCAGCCCTGCGCTCGGATGGGCTTCTTGCCACGGAGCTTCACGAGCATGTCACCCTTGCCCAGGAGCTGCTCGGCGCCCTTCTGGTCGAGGATGATGCGCGAGTTGATCGAGTTGTCGACGGAGAGCGCCACGCGGTTGTCGATGTTCGCGCGGATAAGGCCCGTCACGACGTCTGCGGAGGGTCGCTGCGTGGCGACGATCAAGTGGATGCCGGCGGCGCGGCCCAGCTGCGCGATGCGCACGATGGAGCTCTCGACGTCCTTGCCGGCGACCATCATGAGGTCGGCGAGCTCGTCGATCACGATGACGAAGTACGGCATGTGCTTGGGCGGGTTCTCCGTGTCGGCGTACTTGTCTCCGTCGACGTTGCCGTTGTAGGTCTTGATGTCGCGGACCTTGTAGTGCTCGAAGACCTTCAGGCGGCGCTCCATCTCGGTCACGCCCCACTGCAGGGCGCTCGCCGCCTGGCGAGGCTCGGTGACGACGGGGACGTAGAGGTGCGGCAGGCCCGCGTACCCGGTGAACTCGACTCGCTTGGGGTCGACCATGATGAGGCGGACCTGCTCGGGAGTCGCACGCATGAGCATGCTCATCACGATGGCGTTGAGAAGCACGGACTTGCCGGAGCCCGTCGTGCCGGCGACCAAAAGGTGCGGAAGCCCCGCGAGGTCGACGACGATGGGCTTGCCCTCGGAGTCCCGGCCGAAGGCGCACTCGAGCGGGCCGCCCTTGGCGAAGGGCAGCACATCGGACAGGTAAACCGGCTGGGGCTTCTCGTTCGGGATCTCGATGCCCACGAGCGAGGTGCCCGGAATGGGCGCGAAGATACGCACCGACTTGGCCGCGAGCGAGAGCGCGATGTCGTCCTCGAGGTTTACGATCTTGCTCACGCGCTCGCCCTCGCCCATCGAGATCTTGAAGGTCGTGACGGACGGGCCGGCGATCCAGCCCTCGACGCGTGAGGTGAGGCCGAACTCCTCGAGCGTGCCCTGGAGCTTCTGCGCGGTGCCCGCAAGCTCGGCATCGTTCGCATAGCTGCCCGAGAAACCCGTGTTCTCCTTGAGGATGGAGAGCGGGGGAAGCTCATAGGAATCGTCCCCATCGCCGGGACGCTTAAGGTCGGCGGGAGGCGCTACGACCTCCTGCGACTTCTCGGAAGAAGATGCGGCCTTCGCGAGGAAGTCGGGAATCTGTTTCCGGGGAGCAGCCGACTTGTCCGGCACATCGGGCGAAGAGGACTCATTCTCGCTCGATGCAGCTGAGGTATTCTCTGCCGGCTGCTTAGACTTCCTCGCACGCTTCTTGGAACGGGGCTTGAGGAGCGTCGTCTCGGCACGCTCGACGTCCTCGAAGGAATCATCGAAGTCGTCGTCGAAAATGCTCGCGGTGATGCCGGTAGGAAGGGGCTCGGACTCCGAGTCTTCGGGAGCGAGCTGCATGGTCTTGGCCGCTCCCATGGGGGCACGCTTGAGGACGCTCGTCTTGCGGTCGCCGAGGAAGGTGGTCTCGCCCTCCCCCGTCTCGTCGAAGAGCGAAGGCTGAGAGGCCCTGCCAGACCGCGCCGTCGCCTGAGAGGCGGCAGCCTGCTGGGCCGCGGCCTCACGGGCCTCGGCACGCTCGAGCTCGCGTTCCTCGCGCCTGGCGGAGGCCTCCTCCTTGATGTGCTCCAGGCCCACGGACGCCTTGGCGAACGCCTCGGAGATGGAGAAGCCGCAGACGACGATGCCGGCGGCGATAATGCCCACGAGGATCACGTTGCCCACGATGACGCCCACGAGCTTGACGAGCCAGAACGCGACGAAACCGCCCACGTAGCCGCCGGCCTCGACGGCGACGTCGGCGGATAGCGCGATCTCGGGGGCGAGCTCAAGCCCAGGCTGGTTCAAGGTCAACATGGCGAGCACGGCGAAGACGATCAAGCCGAGGCCCGCGGCGACATGACCCGAGAACGGCCCCTTGTCGCCAAGGAAAAACGTCGTGGAGAAGAGGAACAACGCAATGGGCACGAGCACCGCGCCGGTACCGAAGGAAACCTTGAGCGCATGTCCGACCGCGCTCGTGACCACCGCGCCCGAAGGGACGACGACGGAGACGAACATCGCGACAGAGACCACCGCCAGCGCGACGCCGACGATGTCGCGCTGGACGTCGGAAAGGCCCGCCCCCGCTTGCCTGGGCGAGCGGGAAGCGGACTGGCGACAGGGCTTCTTTGCTGCGTTTTTGCTGCGGTTGGACGGCACCGATTAAACCTCCAGCACGACCGGGACGATCATGGGGCGAGAGTTGGTCTTGGTCCACAGAAGGTTGGACACCTGGTTGCGGACGTTGCGGCGGATGGCGTCGATGTTCACGCCGTCGGCGTTCGTGGCCTTCTCGACCTGCTGACGGACGACGGCCTGAGCCTCGGCGATGAGCTGCGGGTCTTCCTGGAAAGAGACGCCGCGGGCGTTCACCTCGACGGCCTTGACCGTGCCCTTCTTGCCGGTGACGGCCACGGTGCAGGTCACGACGCCGTCCTGGGCAAGCTTCTGGCGGTCGCGGAGCACGACGGGGTTCGCCTCGGTCACGGTACCGCCGTCGACGTACACGATGCCGGACTCGACCGCGCGGCCGCGGCGCACCTTGTGGTTCTTAAGCTCGAGGGAGTCCCCGTTGTCGAGGATGAAGACGCGGTTCTCGGGCATACCGAGGCTATAGGCGAGCTCGGCGTGGGCGCGGAGGTGCTGCGCCTCGCCGTGGACGGGCATGAAGTAGCGCGGGCGCACCATGGAGAGCATGAGCTTGAGCTCCTCCTGGGAACCGTGGCCCGAGACGTGCACGAGCGTCTTGTTCTTGTCGTAGATGGCGCAGCCGATCTTTGACAGCGAGTTCACGATGTTCTGGACGCTCTTCTCGTTGCCGGGGACGGGCGTGGCCGAGATGATCACGGTGTCGGAGGCGTTGATCGAGAGCGACTTGTGCTCGCCGTTCGCCATGCGGGCGAGGGCCGAGAGCGGCTCGCCCTGGGAACCCGTGCAAAGCACGACGATCTTGTCGGTATCGAACTTGTCGATGTCGAAGGCGTCGATGATGTCGTCCTCGTCGATCTTTAGGTAGCCGAGCTCGCGCGCGACCTTGGTGTTCGTCACCATGGAGCGACCGGTGACGACCACCTTGCGGCCCACGGCGGTCGCGGCGTCGCAGACCTGCTGCAAGCGGTGGATATGGCTCGAGAAGGACGCGACGAAGACGCGGCCGGGGGCGTTCTTGATGATGTGGCGCAGGTTGGGGCCCACGGCGGCCTCGGAAGGCGTGTAGCCGGGGCGCGTCGCGTTCGTGGAGTCTGAGAGCAGAAGGTCGACCCCGTTCGCACCGAACTTGTTGATCGCGTGGTAGTTGGGGCGGCGGCCGTCGATGGGCGTGTTGTCGAGCTTGAAGTCGCCCGTGAGCATGACGGTCCCTGCCGGGGTGTTCATGTAGACGCCGAGCGCGCCCGGGATGGAGTGCGTCATGGCGAAGAACGTGAGGTTGAAGGCGCCGAGGTTCACGTTGGAGCCGTCCTGGACCTCACGGTACTTGGGGTTCTTGATCTTGTGCTCGGCGAGCTTGCCCTCGATCATGCCCAGGGTGAGCTTGCTCGAGTAGATGGGCACCTTGCGCGTAAGGTCCATGAGCAGGTACGGCAGGGCACCCGTGTGGTCCTCGTGCCCGTGCGTGATGACGATGCCGCGCAGCTTGTGCTCGTTCTCGAGCACATAGGTGTAGTCGGGCAGGATGAGGTCGACGCCCGGCGTGTTGTCGTCCGGGAACATCAGGCCCGCATCGACCAGGACCATGTCGTCTCCGTACTCGAAGGCGGTCATGTTCTTGCCGATGCCGTCAAGACCGCCCAAAGGGATGATCTTGAGCGGAGAGGATTTCTTTGCTGCCATAGGTGTGTGCTGTTTCCTTTCTCTATCAAACATCAAACAACCGACGGGGCGCTTCTGACAAACCGACCGCCGGGCACATCCAAAATCGCATAAAGGCGAAGCAATAACTTCAGTATCATACCCGTTCGCTCTGGTATAAACCAGCCACGCACAGGGAGCCCATACAAGGAACGTTCGGGTCGGTACCCGGGGGTGAAGTTTGTCGCGAGTTCCGCACGAGCCNNTCTTGCCGATGCCGTCAAGACCACCCAGCGGGATGATCTTCAGAGCGATATCTTTCTTTGGCATTCCTAAAACAAATCCTTCCGATGACGCCGATAGAAACTATTCGACGATTGGCACTGCCGCCAACCGAACAATCCAGGCCGTGCGCCGAAAGCGCAAGTTTTCTTATTGTAACCAAGAAACGCTTGTACCGCCCGGGATACACAAAGAGAGCTCGAACAAAGCCTCAAGTAAGGCTTGAGGCCGTACTAGGCAAACCTTACACAAAGAAAGGAGCCCCGCACGAAGCGGAGCTCCTTCCAAATCAGGCTCGAGGATTTCGCGGTCCCTGCCTGAAGCAACCTAAGCTACTAGGCGTCGTGGTGACGACGCGGCTGACGCTTCTCGCCGCCGTTGTCGCCGGGGCGACGACGCGGACGACGCTCGCCGTCGTGGCGACGGCCGTGGGGCTCGCCGGCGGGAGCGGAGCCCTCGGGGACCTCGGGCTTGTCGAGGCGGTCAAGGGAGATCTTGCCCTTCTCGTCGACC
>DJRK01000024.1:0-5558 GCA_002440065.1 Atopobium sp. UBA6362
TTAAGACCGAGGTTGAGGATAGTATCCATCATGCCGGGCATGGATGCGCGTGCGCCGGAGCGAACGGAGACGAGCAGCGGGTCCTCGGCGTCGCCGAGCTTCTTGCCCATACGGTGCTCAAGGTCCTCGCGGGCGG
The DNA here is from genome assembly GCA_002440065.1 of Atopobium sp. UBA6362. Classification (GTDB taxonomy): domain Bacteria; phylum Actinomycetota; class Coriobacteriia; order Coriobacteriales; family Atopobiaceae; genus Paratractidigestivibacter. Next base: position 137 of record DJRK01000024.1, read on the forward strand.
CGTCGATCTCGTCGAGGACGCCGTCCTCCCAGGTGTTGCCGGAGTTGGCGTACTTAACGCAGGTCTGGCAAGTGATAGAGAATCCCGGAGGAACGGGAAGGCCGATCTTGGCCATCTCTGCGAGGTTGGCTCCCTTGCCGCCGACGATCCACTTGGCCTCGTCGACGGTCGCGCCGGCAGGCTCGGTGGCGTTCACGCCGTCGATGCCGGCACCGAAGCGGTACACGTGCTTTTCTGCCATGTTGTCCCCTAGCTTCTTGAGTTCCCAACGCCCTGCTCAGGGCAAGACGCACTTACTACAGGCTGCCGAGCGGGTCGTATGCCCCCGCGGCACTCTGGCAATATAACAAGGCATATGCCCTACGCTGCGTTTTATTTGATATTCGGTAGCGCCTTGGAGGTAAGCGGCTGATTTTTCGCCTCGGTGGAAATGACGCGCGCGGCGCGATAACATGGAATCGATTTTTGGAATTTGAGGGTCCGTGGACAGTGCGCCGCGGGCCCTTCTTTCATGGTGAGACGAAAAAGCCCCGTCCTTACAGAGAAGGACGGGGCAGGCGTTCCAGGCCTTGGAGCAGCTTAGTCGGTGAACGTGGCGCCGATTGCGTGGGAGGGCTCCTCGCCGGTCAGCGTGGAGATGACGGTCACGGCAGGGCCGAGAAGGTCGATCGAGGGAATACCGCGACGGTCGAGCTCGCGGCGGATCTCACGGCGAAGCGTGCCGTTCGCGAACGTGTGGAAAACGGCCGTCGGGCGGCTCTCGTCGTAGTTCTTGTCGAAGAAATCACGGACCGTCTGGACGTCCGAGACGTCGGAAAGGCGCTGGATCTCTACGGACTCCTTGCCGAACTGGGCCGCCGCTGCCATGACGACGGTGTTCGCCGTCTCGCCGCGCGCGTCGGACAGGACGTAGATCATCGGGACGACGTCGCCGAGGTTCTCGTCGTCGATATCGAGTTTCGTCATTGCACGTACCTCCAAAACATCGTTGTGGCCAAAACGCCGCCGCGCCCGCCAGGGACGCGGCGGCCGGGGACTACTTCTTGCGAGAGAGCGCCGAGATGTCCGCAACGTCGACAAAGACGCCCGCAAAGCGGTTGAGCAGGCGGAGACGGTTCTCCCTTACCTCAGTTTGCTCATCCATGACAAGCACGTCGTCGAAGAATCGGTCGATGGGCGCTTTGAGTTCCGCCAATGCGGCGCAGGCAGCGTCGAAGTCGGAGGCCTCGAGCGCGGCAGAGACCTTGCGCTCCCCCGCCTCGCAGGCATCGAGAAGCGCTCGCTCGGCGTCGCCCAGCAGGCTCTCGTCGACCTGAGTGCCTAGGGACTCGTCACCCAGGTTGTGCGCACGGGTAAACGCGGTCGCGAGGTCCTCAAAGAGCTGGGGCTGCTCGCTGCGGGCCGTGTCGAGGGCGCGGGCGCGGGCGATGAACTCGGCGGGGTCGATGACGCCGACGGAGGTCACGGCATCGACGGCATCGGGAGCAATGCCCTCGTCCTTGCGGGCGATGGCCACAAGGCGGCCCTGGAAGAACTTGACGATCTCGGTTTCGACCTTCTCGGCATCGAACTCAAGCCCCTGGGCAACGTAGGCATCGAGGGCGACCTCGATGAGCGGGCGCAGCGAGACCTGCGGCATGGTGCGAAGCATGGCGATGATGCCGATGGCGGCCCGGCGGACGGCGTAGGGGTCGGACGAGCCGGTGGGCGCCTCGTCGATGGCGAAGATGCCGCAGGCCGTGTCGAGCTTGTCGGCGATGGCGACGCACTTGCCGCAGACGCCGCTCGGCAGCTCGTCGCCGGCGAACCGGGGACGATAGTGCTCACGGATGGCCGTACAGACATCGGCGGGCTCGCCCGCGGCCTCGGCGTAGTAGCCGCCCATGACGCCCTGCTGGTTCGTGAACTCCACGACCGCCTGGGAGACGAGGTCGGCCTTGGCCAGGTGGGCGGCGCGAACGGCGTTGCGGATGCCCTGCTCGTCCTCGCCCGCAGCCTCGGCGCACGCGGCAGCGAGCTTCTCCATGCGCTCGACCTTCTGGAGCGTCGTGCCGAGCTTCTCCTGGAACGTGACGATGCCGAGGCGTTGGACGAAGTCCTCCATCGGGTGCTTGAGGTCCTCCTCGAAGAAGAACTTCGCGTCATCGAGGCGCGGGCGCACGACGCGCTCGTTGCCGGAGACGACGGTATCGCTCACCTTGGGGTCGGCGTTCGAGACGATGACGAACTCGCGGGTGAGCTTGCCGTCGGCGTCGAAAATCGGGAAGTAGCGCTGGTTGGAGAGCATGGACTCGCAGATGATCTCCTGCGGGACCTTGAGGAACTCCTCGTCGAACTTGCCCACGAGGACGGTCGGCCACTCGCAGAGGTTCACGACCTCGTCGAAGGTCTTCTTGGGCGTGTCGACGTGGGAGCCGGGGCGTGCCGCCTCGACCTGCGCGATGCCCTCGCGGATAACGGACTCGCGGCGGTCGGCCGAGAGCACGTAGGCCTCCTCGAGCACTTTCTCATAGGCGGCGGGCTCGCTCACCACGTGGTCGCCGGGGGCGAGGACGCGGTGGCCGCGGGTGGTGTTGCCGCTCCTCACGTCGGCATAGGCCACGGGCACGACCTCGTTGCCGAGAAGCGCGCAGATCCAGCGGATGGGGCGCACAAAGGTCTCGTGCTCGGAGCCCCAGCGCTGCGAGCGGTAGTTGGGCCACTCGATGTTTGCGATGACGTCGTGCGAGAGCGTGGAGAGGATGGGCATCGCGGGCGCGGAGGGCACGTTCTTCTCGGCGAAGACGTAGACGTTGCCGTCCTCTGCCTCGCGGCGCTCGAGCGCGGACGCGTCGATGCCGCACTTGCGCGCGAAACCCTGGGCGGCCTTGGTGGGGTTGCCGTCGGCGTCGAAGGCGATCTGGGCCTTGGGGCCGCGCATGACCTCGTGGACGGCCTCGGTCTCGACGGCGACGTCGGAGACGATGGCGGCAAGGCGGCGAGGGGTCGAGACGACGCGCACGTCGCCGTGGGCGAGGCCGGCGTCGTCGAGGCGCTTGGAGACGAGCTTGGGAAGCTGCGCCGCCGCGTTCATGAGCGGCGCGGAGGGCATCTCCTCGCAGCCGATCTCGAGCAGGAAATCCTTGGTCTGAGCCATTTAGGCCACCTCGCCCTTCGTGGAATACGTGTCTTTCTTGCCGGCGACCTCGGCCAGGTAGCTCTCGCAGCAGGCCTTGGCGATGCTGCGGACGCGCAGGATGTAGTTCGCGCGCTCCGTGGCGGAGATGGCGCCGCGGGCATCGAGGATGTTGAAAGCGTGGCTGCACTTCATGACACAGTCGTAGGCGGGCAACGGAAGCTTGCGGTCGAGGCAGGAGTGGCACTCCTCCTCGTACTCGTCGAACTTGCGGCGCATCATCTCGACGTTGGCGACCTCGAAGTTGTAGGTGGAGAACTCCACCTCGTTCTCATGGAAGACGTCGCCGTAGGTCATGGGCGTGCCGTCGGGCAGATAAGACCAGATGAGGTCGTAGACGGAGTCGACGCCCTGCGCATACATGGCGATGCGCTCGAGGCCGTAGGTGATCTCCACCGGCACGGGATCGACCTCGATACCCCCCACCTGCTGGAAGTAGGTGTACTGGGTGACCTCCATGCCGTCCATCCAGACCTCCCAGCCGAGGCCCCAGGCGCCGAGGGTCGGGCTCTCCCAGTCGTCCTCGACGAATCGGACGTCGTGCTCGGCGGGGTCGAGGCCGATCGCCTTGAGGGAGCCGAGGTAGAGGTCCTGGGAATCCACCGGGCAGGGCTTCAGGATGACCTGGAACTGGTAGTAGTGCTGCATGCGGTTGGGGTTCTCGCCGTAGCGGCCGTCCGCCGGGCGACGGCACGGCTGCGGGTAGCAGGTGCGCCAGGCGTTGGGGCCGAGGCTGCGCAGGGTCGTGGCCGTGTGGAACGTGCCGGCGCCGACCTCGGAGTCGTAGGGCTGCATGACGGTGCAGCCCTTATCGGCCCAGTACCGCTCGAGCTCGAGGATCATGTCCTGGAACGTAAGCGCGGATTTGTTCATATCGTTCTTCCTTCTATTCCGCCGAGCCCGCGGCGCCTAAAGAAGCTTCAGGTCCGTGAGCGGCCAGTAGATGAACAGACCCTTCGATGATACGGCATCGAGCGACACAGGGCCAAAATAACGGGAATCGAGCGAGTTGGTGCGGTTATCGCCCATTGCGAAGACATAGCCCTCGGGGACCGTGTAGGGATAGGTGATGCCCGCGGAGCCCTGGATGTCCGAGAGGCTCGACGTGGTCTTGCCCTCGGTGTATGGCTCGTCCAAGGCGACGCCGTCGACGTAGACGCGCCCGTCGATGAGGTCGATCGTCTGCCCGCCGCAGGCTATGACGCGCTTGATGAGCGTCGTCCCGGGCTCAAGGGGGCTGTCGAAGGTGACCACGTCGCCGCGCGACGGGGACGAGAACTTGAGCGAGACCTTCTCGCCCACGAGCATGTCGCCTTCCTGGATCGTGTCGAGCATCGAGCCCGTGGGGACGACGTAGACCCCGATGACGAATACGCGCAGGATCACCGCCACGACGACGGCGATGACGACCGTGACGAGGACGTCGAGAAAAGAGGAGCCCCTGCGCTCTTCTTGGGAGGTGCCCTTATTCGCCATCGCGTCCCCCTTCCATCAGGATTGATTGGGCGAAGGCCCGCTCGTCGTCCGTGAGGTCCGCCCCGTCGAGCAGGTCCGGCCGCCAAAGGGCCGTGCGCTCGACGGCGTTGCGGCGCCTCCAGGCGTCGACTTTGGCGTGGTCCCCCGAGAGAAGCACCTCAGGCACGTCCATCCCACGGTAGCTTGCGGGCCTCGTGTATTGGGCGTACTCGAGGAGCCCGGAGGCCGAGAAGGACTCGTCGACGGCGCTCATGGAGTCGCCGAGCGCGCCGGGAAGGAGCCTCACGACGGAGTCGATCACGACGAGCGCGGGGAGCTCCCCGCCCGTGAGCACGTAGTCGCCCAGGCAAAAAACGTCGTCCGCAAGCTCATAGGCACGCTCGTCCATGCCCTCGTAGCGGCCGCAAACGAAGAGCACGCGGTCCATATGCGACAGACGCTCGGCGTCGCGCTGGGTATAGCGCTTGCCTACGGGGGAGAAAAAGACGACGTGAGGCTTGGGCGCGCCGGGCCTCATCGTGGAGATGCCCTCGACCGCCTCATAGATGGGCGCGGGCTTCATGAGCATGCCCTGTCCGCCGCCGAATGGGGCGTCGTCAACCGTGCGATGGCGGTCATGCGTCCAATCTCGCAGGTCGTAGGCGGCGAACTCGGCGATGCCCGCCTTCTGCGCGCGGCCCATGATCGAGGTTCCGAGGTACGGCGCGAAGACCTCGGGGAAGACGGAGAGCGTCTCAAAGATCACTTGCCCCGCCCCCAATCGGAGAGGAA
>DJRK01000024.1:5580-7608 GCA_002440065.1 Atopobium sp. UBA6362
ACCGAACGGACAACCTGCTCGATAACGGGGAGAAGCACCTCTCCCCCCTCGCCGTCCACGACCCAGACGTCGTTCGCCGGGGTGACCATGACCTCGGAGATCTGGCCGAGAAGGCCCTCGTTGACGTCTTCCACGTCGCGGCCCATGAGGATGTCCACGTCGTGGAGGTCGATGTCCTCGGGGAGCTCGGACTCCGCCGCGAGGATGTAGCGTCCCCGCAGCTCCTCCGCGTCCCCGATGCTCTCGACGCCTGAGAACGCGACGAGCTGGCCGGAGCGGCCGTCCTCGTAGCAGGACTCAACCTCGTGCCAGCGATCGCCCTTGAGCCGGGGCGGCACGATGCAGACGCGCATTCCCTCGCTCAATACGGCGGGAAGGCCGTGGACGGGAACCGTCACGACCTCCCCATATTTCCCGTGGGGCTTCTCCACACGGGCTATGCATCTATAGCTCTCTCGCATGAACCTAGCCTAGAACCTCAACCTCGACTTCGGTGCCCACGCGTTGGCCCAGGGCCCGCGCGAGCGTGCGAATCGCCTTGATCGTGCGACCCTTGCGACCGATGACGCGACCGGCGTCCGACTCGGAGCAGGTCACCTCGATCAGGGAGCCGTTATCGCCGTCGGTAACGTCCAGGGAGACGGCGTCCTCATCGTCCACGAGACCGCACACGATGTACTCGACGAGGTCGGCGACCTTGTCGGACGGCATCTCCTCGGAGTCCACGCCCGAGAGCTCGACGCTTTCGGTGGCCTCCATAGGTGCTACTCGGCGTCGGCAGCGGCCTCAGCGGCGGCCTCGGCAGCAGCAGCGGCCTTAGCGGCGGCCTTCTTGGAGATCTTGACCTTCTTCTCCTTGGCGGGCTGACCGTTGCGGACGAGCTCGATGAGGTGGGCGACGGCGTTCGTCGGCTGGGCACCCTTGGCGATCCACTCGTCGACCTTCTCGATGTTGATCTCGATGGTCTTGGGGTCGGTCAGCGGGTTGTAGCGGCCGACCTGCTCGATGTAGCGACCGTCGCGGGGCATGCGGCCATCGGCGACGACGACGCGGTAGTACGGGCGCTTCTTGGCACCGTGACGGGCCAGGCGAATCTTGACTGCCAAAGTAAAACTCCTCTGTACGAGCGGTGCACGAAGTAGAAAGGTTGGGCCGCACCGCGAGCCACAAAGCAGTTCCCTATGTTACGACTCTTGGCGATACGCGCAAGGTGCAGTTTTTGTGAACATACGAAAGAGGTGCCGTGGAGAAGGACCTGCTTCAGGGGGTTTTAAGGGCCGCTGGGTAGGATAGCCCACAAAAGAAACGCTCAGCTGCCTGAAAACAGGAGGAAAACCATGAATGTGCTCATCGTGGAGGACGAGAGGAACCTCGCGGACGCCATCGCGAAGATCCTGGAGGACGAAGGATACAACGCCGAGGCGACCTATGACGGGAAGGCGGGACTCACCTGCGCAAAGAGCGGCCTCTACGACGCGATAGTGCTCGACGTAATGCTCCCGGGCATGAGCGGCTACGACGTGGTGCACACGATGCGCAAGGAGGGCGTGGCGACGCCGGTCCTCATGCTCACTGCGCGCACCTCGACGGCCGATAAGGTCGCGGGCCTCGACTCCGGAGCCGACGACTATATGACGAAGCCCTTCGAGGCCGAGGAGCTCTTGGCCCGCCTGCGCGCCCTCACGCGCCGCCGCGGCGACGTCATGCTCGACGAGATCAAGTTCGCCGACATCGTGCTCGACCTCACGACGCATGACTTGACCTGCGGCGACAAATCCGTCCACCTTTCGGGCAAGGAGTTCGAGGTCATGAGCATCCTCATGGGGTCCAACTCCCGCGTGATCTCCAAGCAGGACCTCCTCACCCGCGTGTGGGGCGCGGATGGGGAGGCTTCCGAGAACTCGGTCGAGGCCTACGTCAGCTTCCTCAGGAAGAAGCTCGCGCATGTGGGCTCCAAGGTCCAGGTCACGACGCTGCGCATGCTCGGCTATCGCCTCGAGGTGCTCGACGCGCCCGAGAACTAAGGTT
>DJRK01000024.1:7626-8191 GCA_002440065.1 Atopobium sp. UBA6362
ACGCCGAGAAAGGCCCAAAGTGCTCAAGAAGCTTAAACGCGAGTTCACCCTCATCACGATGGGGCTCTCGGGCCTGGTGCTCGTGCTCGCCCTCGCCATGACGTTCGCGACGAACTGGTCGACGCAGAACTCCGTGACGTCCTCGCTGTTGCAGCGCGGGCTCGAGGAAGGCCGCGCCATGAGCCCGCAGATGGGCGCCCAGGACCGTGAGGGGACCGTCGGCGCGGACAGCATGCTCACCATTACCGTGGACGTCACCACGGGCGGCGTGATGCTCAGCAAGAGCGACTCCCCCGTCGATGTGGACACCGACGCCCTCTACGACATCATCAGCCAGGCCGTCGCGGACGAACGGACGAGCGGCTTCGACTGGGGACACCACCTCGCCTGGGCGACCAAGTCGACCGCCTGGGGCATGCGCGTGGCGATCTGCGACACCTACTCGCGCGACATGGCGCTCCTGAGCCAAGCCGCGGCGAGCATCTCGATCCTGTGCGTGGCGCTGCTCACGCTCTACATCGTCTCGCGCCTTTTCGCGAACTGGGCGATCAAGCCCGTGGGCGAG
>DJRK01000024.1:8221-10388 GCA_002440065.1 Atopobium sp. UBA6362
GACGCCTCGCACGAGCTCAAGACGCCTTTGGCAGTCATCCTGGCGAACGTACAGATCCTCCAGAAGGACGAGGGGCTCCCCGAGGATTCCAAGCGCTGGGTGAACAGCACGGCCGACGAGGCGCAGCACATGAAGAGCCTCGTGGAGGACCTGCTCACGCTCGCGCGCGCAGACGAGGCCAAGGCCGGCTCGGTCACGGCCACGGGCCCGATGGTCGACGTCGACCTCTCCGAGGTCGTGGAGGAGACGGCCCTTGAGTTCGACGCCGTCGCCTTCGAGCGAGGATGCTCCATTGAATGCGAATCCGCACCGGGAATAGTCGTGAAGGGCGATAAAGCGCAGCTCTCCCGCGTTGCGCATACACTGCTGGACAACGCTACCAAATACGCGAAGAAGGGCACCGAGGTCAAGGTCGCGCTTTCCCGAGAGGGCAAGAAGGCCCGCTTTACCGTGAACAACCAGGGCTCCGTTATCGCGCCGGATGACCTGGCCCACCTCTTCGACCGCTTCTATCGGACCGACAAGGCGCGCAGCCGCGAGGAGACGGGCGGCTTTGGCCTCGGCCTCGCGATCGCGAAAAGCATCGTCGAGGCCCATGGGGGCAAGATCGAGGTCACGAGCACGGCGCAGGAGGGGACGACCTTCACGGTCACCATATAGCGATATCTGAGTGGTCAACCTACTCGAAAACTCGGCCCTCTAATTTACGTACACATGTGCGTAAATTAGAGGGCCGTGGCGTATACTTTGACCATGGACACGCGACACGGACATAACGACGCCTTTGAGTGGGCGGGCCCTGCGATCGGGCTGCTCGACCTCGACGCATTCTTCGCGTCGGTCGAGCAGCTGGACCATCCCGCGTGGCGGGGAAAACCCGTTATCGTGGGCGGGAGCGCCGAGAAGCGCGGCGTCGTTTCGACGGCCTCCTACGAGGCGAGGCGGTTCGGCGTCCACTCCGCCATGCCCTCTTACCAGGCCGAGCGGCTCTGCCCGCAAGCGATCTGGACGCGGGGGCGTTACGACCGCTACCGCGAGATGAGCGCCGCCGTCATGGGGTTTCTCAACGACGAGACGCCGCTCGTGGAGCAGGTCTCGATAGACGAGGCGTTCTTCGACGTGACGCCGGGCCGGTGGTCGCGCGAGAACCCGGTCGATATCTGCCGTCGGGTGCAGGAGCGCGTCTCAGCCCTGGGAATCACCTGTTCCATAGGCCTCGGCGTGAACAAGACCATCGCGAAGATCGCGTCGGAACGTGAGAAGCCGCGTGGCCTTACCTGCGTCTTTCCCGGCACCGAGGCGAAGTTCCTCGCGCCGCTGCCCGTGGGGGCCATGAGCGGCATCGGGCGGGCCACGCAATCGAGACTCGAGCAATTGGGCATCCGAACGCTCGGTCAGCTCTCGCGCGCGGACGTAACCGAGATGGAGAGGGTCTTTGGCATCATGGGACCCCGCATGGTCGTAAGGGCCCGCGGTGAGGAACGGAGCGCCGTTGCCCGCGCCGCCGCGGACGAGGACCCCAAGAGCGTCTCGAACGAACGGACCTTCGAGGAGGACCTCACCGACGAGTCCGAGATCAAGGCCGCGATCATGCATATATCCGGGATAGTGGGAAGACGCCTCAGGCGCCGCGGCCTCAAAGGGACGACCGTCACCCTCAAGGTGAAATACGACGCGTTGACGGCCCGCACGGCTCAGGAGCGGCTCTGCGCTCCGACGAACGAGGAAGAGGACTTTGGCCGCGCTGCCTGCGCCCTTCTCAGGACCTTATGGGCCCCCGGGATGCACGTAAGGCTCCTCGGAGTCGGCCTCAGCGGCTTCAACGACCAAGCCTCCTCCCCCGTCCAGCTCGGCCTCTTCTCCAGTCAAGAGAACGCGAAGAAGCAAAAGGCGGCCGCGCTCTCCTCAGCCTGCGACTCCCTCAGAGAGCGCTTTGGCGACAACGCCGTCTCATACGGCCGCGACCTCCGCTTCATCCACAAAACCAGCGACACCGCCCCCATGAACAAAGACAAGCCCTAAACCAAATAGTTGTCCCTTGCACCAATCCTTGGTGCAAGGGACAACAACCATTTTCCCATCCCCCATAAGCATCAGTCATCCCGAGAATCAGGTACCGCGGAATGAAAGGACTCCCCGCAGGTAGGTTCGCCCCGGTTCCGTACCA
>DJRK01000024.1:10466-17734 GCA_002440065.1 Atopobium sp. UBA6362
TGGTACGGAACCGGGGCGAACCGGGCAATCAGAGGACGTTACTCCTCAGACCCCTCAGCCTCGAGGTTGAGGTCGATGCGCGGCGCGTCGGCCCACAGCTTCTCCAGACGATAAAAATCGCGCGTCTCTGGATCGAAGACATGCACGACGACCGAGCCGTAGTCCACGAGTACCCAGTGCGAGGCCTCGCGGCCCTCGCAGGAAGTCGGGCGCACGCCGCAGTTCTGGAAGACCTTCTCGCGGATCTCGTCTACGATGGCGTCAACCTGACGGTTGTTCGCGCCGTTGCAGATGAGGAAATAGTCGCAGACATCGGTCGTGCCGATAAGGTCGATGAGGACGAGGTCGGTCGCCTTCTTGGAATCGGCGGCGACGGCGGCCACGCGGGCGATGTCGAGGGAAGTTGCCATGTTTCTCCTAATATTCAATGGATGGAGCCATGCCGCCCAAAGCGCTGGGCAGCAAGCGAATTGTATATCTCAATGGTACCAACATGCAGGTAACGCCCGCCCTCGAGGACGTAAACGATCCCACCCACAAAAGAGTTCCAAAAAACGTCGTCGAGGGGCGCATGGCCGACGAGCGAGCGCGTCTCCTCGATGCCCGCGCTCGAGGGGCGCAGCGGCTCGATGCCGTCGGCGACGAAGATCACCTCGTCGAGGGGCGTCATTTCCTTAGCGGCGGTCGTATGGACCTCAATCGCCCGGAACACCTCGGGCGGGAGCTCGGGGTAGAGGTCGGGCAGCTCCTTGGCGGCGACGATACCGTGCAGCAGGGGCTTCACGTCTTCGTACGATGCCCCGCCAAAGTCGAGGTCGAGCTTCTTTGCGCGTGAGATGAGCTCATCGTCGGGCAGGACCTTGTCCCAGTCATGGAGAAGACCAGCCACGCGGGCGTAGAAGGGGTCGACGCCATAGAGAAGGGCAAGGCGCTCGGCCGTCTCGGCGACCGAGATGGAGTGGGCGAGGCGCTTGGGCTTGGGCGCGAGCTGGACCGCGACGTCCGCCTCGATCCGTGCGATCAGCGCGATTTGCGAGGGGGTGTAGCACGCGCGCGGCATGCGCTTATCGGCTTTATGTGCTTCGGGTTTCTTGCTCATGGGCTAGGCGAAAACATCTCCTGTCTGACCAAAATGACGAGGCGTCGCGCCGTAGAGGCGGTGCTTGTGTAGGTACCCGGTCACCGAATCGGGCGTGAGGTAACGAAGACTCTGTCCCTGGGCGACGCGTTCGCGGAGGTTCGTCGAGGAAATAGCGAGAGCAGGCACCTCAAGATACGTGACGTCGAAGCCAAGCCCCGAGTCCTCGACGGCCGCCTTCGCGTGCTCGAGGTTGTAACCCGGGCGCGTCGCGGCGACGAGATGGGCGGTCTTGGCGATGTCGACGGCATCGCGCCAGAGGACGATCTCGGCGATGGCGTCGGCGCCCGTGATGAAATAGAACTCGACGTTGGAGGGATAAAGCTCGCGGAGGAGGCGCAGGGTATCGGCCGTGTACGTAACGCCGTTTCGGTCGATCTCGAACCGGGATGCCAAGAAGTGCGGGTTGTCGGCCGTGGCGAGGAGCGTCATCGCGAAGCGGTCCTCGGCCGAGGTCACGTGCCGGTCGAGCTTGAACGCAGGGCGGCCCGCAGGCATGAAGACGACGACGTCGAGGTCAAGGTCTCGATACGCCTGTTCGGCCGCCACCAGGTGGCCGTTATGGATTGGGTCGAAGGTGCCGCCCATGATGCCCAGCCGATACCGCTTGGAAGGCGTCCCCCCAAGGAGCGGAAGGTCGTACTCGGCGAGTCGCTCGTTGAGGCCGTTCATCGCACCTGACCGTCCCCGCGAATCTGGTACTTGGTCGTCGTGAGCGCAGAGGCGCCCATGGGGCCGCGCGCATGGAGCTTCTGGGTCGAGATGCCGATCTCTCCCCCGAGCCCAAAGACACCGCCGTCGGTGAATCGCGTGGACGCGTTGACGTACACGGCGGCAGCGTCGACCCCGGCGAGGAAGCGCTCGGAAGCCGCGTAGGACTCGCAGACGATGGCCTCGGAATGGCGCGTACCATAGCGGTTGATGTGGGAAATCGCCTCGTCCACGCCCTCGACGCACTTCACGCTCATCTTGAGGTCAAGGTACTCGCGGCCCCAGTCGTCCTCGGTCGCGGCGGCCATCGGAACCCCGGCCGCATCCGCGCATTCGCGGGCAAGGGGGTCGCCCACGAGCTCGACGCCCTTCTCGGCAAGCGCCTTGAGTACCGGGGGAAGCAGGCGAGAGGCGGCGCAGCGATCAACCAGAAGGGACTCCGCCGAGTTGCAGGTCCCGGGGCGGGAGGTCTTTGCGTTCACGGTAATCGAGACGGCCTTGGCAGTATCGGCGGATTCATGCAGGTAGATATGGCAGTTGCCTGTGCCGGTCTCGATGACGGGGACCTTTGCCCCCTCGACGCACGCGCGGATAAGGCCCGCCCCGCCGCGCGGGATAAGGACGTCGATGACGCCGATGGCCTCGAGGAGCTCCGAGGTCTGGGAATGGGACGCATCGTCGTCGACGTAGACGACCGAGTCGGGGGAAAACCCGAGCTCTGCGCAGGCACGGCGGCAAGCAGCCACGATCGCGCGGCAGGACTCGCTGGCAGCAGAACCACCTTTGAGCACGCAGGCGTTGCCGGAGCGCATGCAGAGCGCGAAGGCGTCGGCGGTGACGTTCGGCCTCGCCTCGTAGATGATGGCCACCACGCCAAGGGGGACCGTGACCTTCTCGATACGCAGGCCGTCCGCCGTGGTCGAGCCGTCGACCACGCGGTTGAGCGGGTCATCTTGGGAGGCGACCTCGTCCATCGCCGCGGCGATGGAGGCCACGCGCCCGGGCGTAAGCAGAAGACGGTCGATCAAAGGATCTGCCATGCCCGCCTCGCGGGCGCGCTGCACATCGCGGGCATTGGCGCCGACGATCTCGCCGGCGCCTTCGCGAAGCAGCTCTGCCGCACGCCGAATCACGTTCGAACGCTGGGAGGCGCTTGCGCACGCAAGGGACGGGGCGCTCTCGCACGCCCTTCTCGCTTTATCGATCGCCTCTCCCATACGGGTCTCCTCTCCCTAGAAAACGAGCAGCTCGTCGCGATGCACGGCGGGCACGGCCGCCTCCTCGCCGAGGAAACGGGCAATGACGTCGAGCTTGAGGCCGTGGACGCGCCTCATGTCCTCCGAGGAGTATCTCACGATGCCGCGCCCGATAAGCTCGCCGGCGGGATTCGTAACGTTCACGACCTCGCCCGAATCGAAGTCGCCCTCAACCGCACGCACGCCGACGGGAAGTATGGAGGCGCCATGGGCAAGAACCGCCTCGGTGGCCCCTTCATCGAGCGAGATGGCACCTTTGACGACCTCGGCAAGGCCGATCCAAAGCTTGCGCCCGCGCTCGGGAGAGGCGTCCTGGGGCGGCTCGAACCGCGTGCCGACGCCCTCCCCCGCCGCCACCTCAAGAAGGACCCCGGGTCGGCGCCCCTCGCAGATGACCGTGGGTATGCCGGCGGCCATCATCGCGCGCGCAGCGCGGACCTTGGAGGACATGCCGCCCGTGCCGAACGAGCTCGCGGAGTCGCCGGCCATCGAGCTCACAGCGCCGTCCACCTGCGTCACCAGCGGGATGAGCGTGGCGGAAGGGTCGGTCTGCGGGTTCGCCGTGTACAGGCCGTCGACGTCGGACATGATGACGTACAGGTCGGCCGAAACGAGGCCGCTCACGATGGCACCGAGCATGTCGTTGTCGCCGAAGGTGAACTCGGCGACCGACACGGTGTCGTTCTCGTTCACGACGGGGACGGCCCCCAGCTCCAGAAGGCGCATGAGGGTGTTGCGCGCGTTGAGGTAGCCGTCGCGGTCCACGACGTCGCGCCTGGTAAGGAGTACCTGGGCACAAGGCACGCCGCGCTCGCGCAGTACCTCAGCGTAGGCCTCGGTGAGCGCGGCCTGGCCCGCGGCGGCGCAGGCTTGGAGGCTCGCGATGTCATGGGGCTTCTCGGCGAAACCGAGGACGTCGCGGCCTGCGGCCGCCGCGCCGGAAGAGACGATGCAGACCTTCAGGCCGCGGTCGCGAAGCTCGCAGACCTGGTCACAGAGGGACCGGATGAACGGCTTGTCGAGGCTCCCCTCGGAGTCGACGAGCGTCGAGGAGCCGATCTTGAAGACGACGAGTCCACCGGGGGCCATTACTCCAGCCCCTCCTCGTCGTCCGAGAAGTGCTCGTCCTCGGAGATCTCGGCGAAGTCATCGTGGGAGCCGTCGCCCTCGTACTCGAAGGCGAACCCGAGGATGCGGATCTCGTCCCCGTCCTGGGCACCCGCGCGGCGGAGCTTGTCGTCGAGGCCGCTGCGGTTGAAGCGGTGCTGGAGGAACGCGACGGCGTCCTCGTTCTCCCAATCGGTCTGGACCACCATGCGCTCGATGGCGCCGCCGGAGACGCGCCAGACGTTGCGCTCCTCGCGGGAAATGGAGATGGCCTGGTCCCTGCGTTGGCGGTTCCTCTCCCACGTCTCGGAGAGGTCGCGCTCGGGCTCGGCCTGCTTGAGCTCCTCGCGAAGCTCCGCGACCTCGCCGGCGACCTGGGTCACGAGCTCGTCGAGGCCCTCGCCCGTCGCGGCGGAGACCGCGAAGAACTCGTGGCCGTCGGCCTCGGCCGCGGCTTTGAGGCGCTCTATCTGCTCCTCGTAGCCGGGAAGGTCGCACTTGTTCGCGATGACGATCTGGGGCCTCTCGGCAAGCGAGGAGGCGTAGGCCTGAAGCTCGGAGTTGATGGTCCGATAGTCCTCGACGACGTCACGCTGCTCATAGCCGCCCGTAATGTCGACGACGTGAAGGATAAGGGCCGTGCGCTCGATGTGGCGCAAGAACTGGTGGCCGAGGCCCTTGCCCTCGCTCGCGCCCTCGATGAGGCCGGGGACGTCTGCGGCCACGAAGGACTTGCCGTTCGAGGCGCGCGCGACGCCGAGGTTGGGGACGAGCGTCGTGAACGGGTAGTCCGCGACCTTGGGCCGCGCGGCGCTGATGCGGGCGATGATGGAGCTCTTGCCCACGGAAGGCATGCCCACGAGTGCGGCGTCGGCCATGAGCTTCATCTCGAGCTCGATCCAGTGCTCCTGGGCAGGCTCGCCCTTCTCGGCAAAGGCGGGGGCGCGGCGAACCGAGGTGACGAAGTGGATGTTGCCGCGGCCGCCGTTGCCGCCGGGCGCCACGACGACGCTCTCCCCCGGCTGCGTCAGGTCGGCGAGCTCATAGAGGGGCTTTTGGGTCTCGGCGTCGAGCTCGCGGACGACGGTCCCCAAGGGAACGCGGAGCACGAGGTTCGCTCCGTCCGATCCGTGGCGGCGGGCACCCTTGCCGTGCGTGCCGCGCTCGGCCCTGAAGTGGTGCTTGTAGCGGTAATCGATAAGGGAGGACAGCTGCGCGTCCGCCACGACTACGACGTTGCCGCCGTGGCCGCCGTCGCCGCCGTCAGGACCGCCCTTGGGCACGTAGGCCTCGCGCCTGAACGACATGCATCCGGCGCCGCCGTCTCCGCCCTTGACGTTGATATGGGAAAGGTCGGTAAAGGTGTTGTCCACGTGCTTCTCCTCGTGAGCCGGGCCGCAGGGCCTCGCGTGCTCGATAAAAGAAAGGGACCCCGGCCAGCCGAGGTCCCTTGAAACAATGCAGGATTGATTTACGCCTCGCGGACGTGAACCATGTGCTTAGCGCCCTTGGTGAACTCGACCTTGCCGGCCTTCAGGGCAAAGAGGGTGTAGTCCCTGCCGAGGCCAACGTTCTCGCCCGGGTGGATGTGGGTGCCGCGCTGACGAACCAGAATCTCGCCAGCCTTGACGTTCTGGCCGCCGAAGCGCTTGGTGCCGAGTCGCTGAGCCTGAGAATCACGGCCGTTGCGAGACGAGCCGAGGCCTTTCTTGTGTGCCATAAGAGCTACCTACGTTCTGTGGAAAACTTCGTGCTACGCGGGGATCGAAGAAATCTTGATCTTCGTCAGCTGCTGACGGTGACCGTTGTCACGGTGATAGCGCTTACGCTTCTTGAACTTGAAGACGCGGACCTTCTCGCCCTTGAACTGCTCGACGACCTCGGCCTCGACCTTCTTGTCCTGGAGAGGGGCAGAGCCAACGACAGTGGACTTGCCGTCGCTGAGGAGCAGGACGGGGAGCTCGACCTTGTCGCCAGGCTGCGCGTCAAGCTTCTCGACGTCGAGGACGTCGCCTTCGGCAACCTTATACTGCTTGCCACCAGTTGCGATGATTGCGTACATGTGGAAACCCTTCATTGCTGGCGTTAGTGCAACAGTTCCAAATATTACCCAAGCCGACCTGGCACGTCAACGGAGCAATGAGACACCTGTAGGTTCCCACCGGGGAAACGGTAGTAGAAACCGCGAGGTCGCTGAGCGTCAAGTCAACCTGTAAAAATATAGTTGCCGGACGGCTAAGGAAACCGCAGGTTAAAGCGGCTTCACAAGAAGGCCACTATTCTCGTCCTCATGGGCCTGCAAGGTACGCCGGACCTTGAGCGAGTCGTAGGCGGAGTCGACGCCCGAGAGCGCCGCGTCGAGGAGCACCTGAGGCCTCAGGGAGCCGGAATTGCTCGACCGCGTGTCGAGAAGGACACGGACGCCGCGGGCTTCTTGGCTGCAGGAGAAGGAGACGAGCGCCGAGGAGACGTCTATCGACTTGGGCTTGTCTCCGCGAAGGTAGTTCAAGGTGCCCGCGGCCTTGACCTTGTCGATGCGTTCCTCGAGCTCCTGGGCATCCATGGGGCACTCGGCCACGAGAACGTCCCAGCTCGAACGCGTGAGCCAGCTCTCGAGCGCGGGCACCCGCCCGGCAACGTAGGCGGCCCGCACCGGCGCGAGCGCCCGGGGCGTCGAGTCGCGAAGACGGCCCAGGGCCTCATCGATCGGGACCTCCTCGGAAAGCAGCAGGTCGAAATACTCGCAATCGCTCGATGCCCCCACGGGGAGCGCCTGGGAGAACTGGATGCGCATGCGCCGGGCGAAGCCGTTGCCGATGGAAAACGGCAACCGCGCGCGCCTGATGCAGCGGTTGACCGTCTCGAGGACCTCGAGGTGGCCGAGATAGGCCAAGCGGTCGTCCTTCACGTACTGGACCCTGAGGCGAGGCAGCTCCTTCTTCACGGAAAGGTCCTGCGGCTTCGCATCGCCCCACGGCTGGATCTGCGGACGGTTCTTCTGCCTGCTCATGACCTCTCCTCGATGATGACGTTGCGGACGCCGAGCGTGGGGCACA
>DJRK01000134.1:0-6271 GCA_002440065.1 Atopobium sp. UBA6362
GCAGGCCGTGGCGAAGGAGCAGCTGCCGACCCGCCTCGCCCCTGCTCCGAGCAAAGCGCGCGTAATCGCTCCCCAGGACGTCGATCGTCTTCTGCCGCGTATGGAGCGCGATGCTCGGCGCGTTCGAGACGGCGAGCACGAGCGCGGGCAGCACGAGGTGATGGACCTTCTGCGCCCAGGACACCTGCGCCGCATCCACCCCGATGGGCACCGAGAAGCCCAGCGGGAACCACCCGAGCCACACCGAGAAGACCATGAGCGCCACGAGCCCGAGCCAGAACGCCGGCGTGGACGAGAGCACGTAACAGACGCACAGGATCGCCCGGTCCGTGCGCCTCCCCTTCTTCGCGCCGGCGAGCACGCCGAGACCGAGGCCGATAAGCCCCGCGAGCGCCCACGCGACGAGCATGAGCACGGCGGAGTTCGCGAAGCGCTCCGAGACGACCTCGACTACGGGCCGACCGAAGCGCAGGCTCTGCCCCAGGTCCCCGTGCAGCGCGGACGCGGCCCAGTGCGCATAGCGCTGCGGGAGCGGCGTGCCCGCGCCCCAGTACTCGGCGAGCTCCGCGCGCTGCGCCTCGCCCATCTGCGCATAGGCGGCCTGCCCCAGGTTCTCCTTCACCGGATCGACCGGCGAGGCCGCGATTAGGGCGAAGGTCGCCATGCTCGTGGCCACGAGGAGAAGGACGAGCCTCGACGCGCCGATGAGCCAGAGGGGGACGCGGCGGGTCTTCTTCGCGCTGCCCTTCTTTCCATCGCCCTTCTTCGCGGTGTCCGTCTTCGCGGCAAAACCGTCCGAGGCGGGCTTGGGGGAAGCCGGCGCCATGCTAGTCCCAGCTCCAGCGGTCGACGTTGTTCAGGATGGACCAGCCGTGCCCGTGCGGCTGGAGCTTCTGGCGCGCGACCTGGAGCCCCTCGCGCTTCCAGTAGAGGTGGCTCACGTTGGCGAGCCAGGCCCAGGTGGCGTCGCCCTGGGGCGCCGTCCCCTCTTGCCCGTCCCACTCGGCCTTCTGCCAGAGCGGCCAGGAATCCTCGGCGGTGTTGGCGGCCAAGGCGTCGTCCAGATAGGCATCGACCTGGGAATTGCTGTAGCAGGCGTAGTTCATGGTGCCCGTCGAGCTGTTGAGCTCGTAGACGTCCGAGGGCGAGTTCGAGCCCCAGCCCCACATGATGGGGTCGCTGAACTCGTGGGGGTAGAGGTCGTCCCAGCTGCCGCCCTTGGGCGTCACGTCGATGCCCACCTGGGAGAGCTGCCCAGCGAGCGCGTGCGCCATGGCCTGGCGCACGGAGTCGCCCGTGGGGTAATAGAGGTCGAAGGCGCAGGCCAGGCCGTCGCGCGCATAGACCCCGTCGTTCCCGCGGGACCAGCCGGCGTCCTTCAGAAGCGCCTCGGCGCGGTCCGGCGCGTAGTCGCACCGCATGTCCGGGCTCGCCCACGGCAACCCGTCGCCGATGCTGTAGGCCACCGAGCCGTGGCCGCCCAGCACGTCGTCGATAAGCGCCTGGCGGTCGATCGCGAGGTTCACGGCGCGGCGCACCTCGAGGTTGCACGTGACGTCGTTGCCCGCGGGGTAGGTGTTGGGCCCGTCGGTCCGCGTGGAGCCGGACGGGATGGTCGGCAGCTGGATGCCGCGGGAATCCACGGTGTCGTAGGACTCGAGCGTGTAGCCGCTCACCTGCTGATCCGCGAGGGTCGCGGAGGTATAGGCCATGTCGACCTGCCCCGCGCGGACGGCGGCGAGCGCCGCGTCCTCCTCCATGAAGACCACGACCACGCGGTCTATCTGGGGCTTCTCACCATAGTAAGAAGGGTTCGCGTCCAGGATGACCTGTTGCCCGCGGTCCCACTGGGTCAGCAGGTAGCGGCCGGAACCGATGGGCGCCTTGCCGTAGTCGTCGCCGTAGGCGTGCTCGGGGACGATGCCCACGACGGCGAGCGTGTACAGCAGCGCGTTGTAAGGCTTCGCGAGCGTCACGACGAGCGTGGAGGCGTCGGGGGCCGAGGCGTCCTCGACCATCGAGAGGTCGGCCTGGGCGTTCTTCGACGAGCGGATCGTGTTCAGCGTGAAGGCGGCGTCCGACGCGCGCACGGGCTCGCCGTCCGAGAACTTGGCGTCGTCGCGGAGCTTGAACGTCCAGGTGAGCTTGTCGTCCGAGCACTCGTAGGACGTGGCAAGGTCGCACCCAAAGCCCATGTCCTCGGTCGTGTAGATGAGCGTGGACTGGATGAGCGGCTCGTGGACATGCTCGCCGCAGCCCCAGGCGACGCAGGGGTCGAAGCCGGCGTCCGGCTCGTTCGTGGGGCTCATGGCGATGGTCACCTGACGCGTGCGGTCGACGTCGGAGGGGGAGGCGTCGGACGAGGTGGACGAGCCGCAGGCAGAGAGCGCGAGCGTGCCGGCGGCGGTCACCCCCGCGATGAACGAGCGACGGGTCAGGGCTGTGGTCTTCTGTGCCATGGGGCGTCCTTCTTATCGTGCGATTGAACGGCCTCAATTATACGGAGCGATCGGACAAAAATGACGTTTTCCGAACATATTGCACGAACCGTTCGGAAAGACCTATCCTTGAGCAGATTTGGGGACAGGTTCCCGAATTACTCAAATGAGCACTTTTGGGGACAGGTTCAAGAAGTGCTCATTTGAGTAAAAAACGAACCTGTCCCCAAGATTAGCCACGAGCGAAGGAGCGTTTTACATGCAGTTTGACCTGGACAAAGACGTGAAATACGGGCTCGCCTACTCCGGCGGCGTCGACTCGTGCTACCTGCTCGCGGAGCTTCTGCGCGAGGGCTACGACGTCAAGGCCTACACGATCCTGGACGACCTGCAGATCACGCGCGACACGGACGACTCCGTGACGATCGCGAAGATGCTCGGCGCCGAGCAGGAGATCATCCCCATCAACCTCTGGGAAGGCCACGACGAGCTGCGCGCGAACCCGTGGAATCGCTGCTACTACTGCAAGTCCATGGTCTTCGGCACCATCCTCGAGCATATGAAGAAGGACGGGCGGACCGTGCTTCTCGACGGCACGAACGCGAGCGACCGCGAGGACCGCAGGCCGGGATTCCGCGCCATCCACGAGCTCGGCGTCGTGAGCCCCCTGCGCGCGGCGGGGATGACGAAGGACATGGTGCGCGAGGAGTCCGCGAAGCTAGGGCTCCCCACCGCGAACAAGCCGAGTTATGCCTGCTACGGGGCCTATTTCGGCAAGAATGAGGCCATCACGCCGGAGTCGCTCGCCGCGACCGTGGACAAGTTCATGGCCGAGCACCCCGACGCCGCCGACCGCGTGCGCACCGACGGCAACATCGAGCCCTCCCGCGCCGAGGCAGCGGCGCTCGCCCGCGAGAACGCCGCCGCGCAGGCCGCGAGGGAGCGTGAGGCGAACAATGAGTGACGCAGGCGCGTCCTCGCTCGGCCGCGTCGCCGAGGGGCGCGTGGCCGACATC
Source organism: Atopobium sp. UBA6362 (assembly GCA_002440065.1). Lineage (GTDB taxonomy): Bacteria > Actinomycetota > Coriobacteriia > Coriobacteriales > Atopobiaceae > Paratractidigestivibacter. Next base: position 3,455 of record DJRK01000134.1, read on the forward strand.
GGCTACGCCAGGCTCGACCTCTCGCGCGCCGAGCGCCAGGGGGTCGGCGAGGTCGTCTACGGCGAGGGCAAGACGGCCGAGCAGATCGCGGGCATCGTGGACGCCCTCATGGCAGCGGGCCAGCCGCGCGTCCTCGCCACGCGCGTCGATGCGCAGAAGGCGAAGACCGCGATTGAGGCCCTGACCTGCGACGTTGAGGCCACCTACCACAAGGACGCGCGCATTCTCGTCGCCGGCGGGATGCCCGAGCCGGACGGCGACGGAACGGTCGCCGTGGCGTGCGCGGGCACGAGCGACCTTCCGGTCGCGGAGGAGGCCGCGCTCACGGCCGAGTTCCTGGGCAACCGCGTGGTCAGGGTGCCGGACGTGGGGGTGGCGGGGCTCCATCGCCTGCTTTCCCACGTGGACGAGTTGAACGAGGCGCAGGTCATCGTGGCCGTGGCGGGAATGGAAGGCGCCTTGGCGAGCGTCATCGGCGGGCTCGTCTCATGCCCCGTCATCGCCGTCCCCACCAGCGTGGGCTACGGCGCGAGCCTCGGCGGCGTCGCCTCGCTTCTCAGCATGCTCAACTCGTGCGCGAGCGGGGTCTCGGTCGTGAACATAGACAACGGCTTTGGGGCCGGCTACCAAGCGAGCCTCATCAATCATCTAAGCAAGAGGAACAAGGGGGCACGCGAATGAGCGCAGCGTTCTCGTACAGGGAAGCGGGCCAAGAAGGGCATCGGGCCCTCATCGTGGACGGCTCGTCCGGCATCAGCGGCGACATGACGGTGGCGGCCCTGCTCGACCTGGGCGCGAGCCAGGAGCGGCTGATCGCGGCGCTCTCGACCCTGCCGGTCCACGGTTTCCAGGTCCGTGTGAGCCGCGTGAGCAAGAGCGGGCTCGACGCGTGCGACTTCGACGTGCGGCTCGATGCCGAGCACGAGAACCACGACCACGACATGGCGTGGCTCTTCGGCGAGGAGGGCGGGGGCGAGCATTGCCACGAGCACGAGCACTGCCATGCCCACGAGCACGACCACGATTACGGGCACGCCCACGGCTGCGACGACCACGACCACGAGCATCACCACTGCCACTGCCACGACGACGGGCACGCCCACCATCACCACCACGCGCACCGCTCGCTCGCCGACGTCCAAGCGATCATCGGCGCCTCCGGCCTCACCGACCGCGCGAAGGAGCTCGCGCTCGCGGTCTTCGCCAAGCTCGCCGAGGGCGAGGCCAAGGCCCACGGCGCCACGCCCGGGACCGTCATGTTCCACGAGGTAGGGGCCGTCGACTCCATCGTGGACATCTGCGCCGTCGCCGTCTGCCTCGATGACCTGGGGGTTCGCGACGTGATCGTCCCCTCCCTGAGCGAGGGCCACGGGACCATCCGCTGCGCGCACGGCATGATGCCGATCCCCGTCCCCGCGGTGGCGAACCTCTGCGCCGCGGCGGGGATCCGCCTCGTCCCCGCCCCCGTGCACGGCGAGCTCGTGACGCCCACCGGAGCCGCGGTCGTCGCCGCGCTGCGCACCTCGGAGGAGTTGCCCGCCTCCTATCGCATCCTTGCGACGGGCTACGGCGCCGGCAAGCGCGCCTACGAGAACACGGCGGGCGTGCTGCGCATCTCCCTCGTGGAGGTGGACGACGTAAACGGTCTTCTTAACAAGAACAACGCAAAGAAGACCAAACGCGCCGCAGGCCAGAGCCTTATGCCCGAGGGCCAAACGGGTGCCGCGCCCTTCCTCGACCCGTCGGACGACGACCCCTCCGCCGCGCACACCGTGATCAAGCTCGAGACCGACCTCGACGACTGCACCGGCGAGGCGCTCGGGCGCACCATCGAGCTCCTCATGGCCGCCGGCGCCCGCGAGGCCCACGCCGTGCCCGTCGTCATGAAGAAGGGCCGGCCCGGCTACCAGCTCGAGGTCGTCTGCGACGAATCGAATGAGGAGCAGCTCAGGGAGCTGATCTTCGCGAACACCACGACCATCGGCATCCGGGCCTACCCCATGCGCCGCTACCCCCTGCGCCGTTGTCCCGGCGAGGTCCAGACGAGGTTCGGCGCCGTGCAGATCAAGCGCGTGGCCATGCCCGACGGCAGCGCGAGGAGCTACCCGGAGTACGGCTCGGTCGTCGAGGCGTGCGAGCGCTCCGGCGCCTCGTTCCAGGAGGTCTACTGGGCCGTCGTTGCCGCGGCGGAAGCTGCCGGGCAGGCTAGCGGCCAAACCGAGGGCCTCGCCGGCGGCGGGGACGACTGATGGACAAGCGCAAGGCGCGCAGCCGCCGGGCGATCGAGGACGCGTTCTCGGCCCTCCTGCTCGAGCGCGACTACGCAAAGATAACCGTGGCAGACATCCTCGACCGCTCAGGCGTGGGGCGCGCCACGTTCTACGCCCAGTTCAAGGGCAAAGACGACCTTCTCGCCGCACTCGTGGGGTCCATCTGCGCGCACGCCCTCAAGGCGGACGGCACGCCCGAGAGCGACCCGTCCGCCCAGGTCGAGCACATCCTGCGCAACCTTTGGGAGCGCCGCGACGGCGTGCGCGCGCTCGTCTCGGGCGCCGGCTCGAGGCGCTTCGCCGACTGCCTGCGCCATGCGATCGTGGCCCGCGCGGCCCAGGCCGTGCCCGACGAGCCAACGGGCCCTGCGGCGCAGATGAACCGCAGTTTCCTTCTCCACCACATCGCCGCGACCTTCGTGGGCATGGTCCAGTGGTGGGCCTGGACCGGCTTTGTGTCCACGCCCGAGGAGCTCGCCGCCGATTTCCTCCGCGCCACCCTCCCCCTCTTCGAATGACAAAAAATGGGGACAGGTTCGAAAATTAC
>DJRK01000134.1:6289-8013 GCA_002440065.1 Atopobium sp. UBA6362
CCTGTCCCCAAAAGTGCTCAAAACGGCGAGCGATTAGAACATACCGAGGAAGCCGTGAACGAAGAGGGCGGCCACGATGGCGCCCACGAACGGCGCGATGCCCGGGACGAGCAGGCCGTACTTCCAGTTGTTGTCGGCCTTGTTCTTGATGGGGAGCAGCTGGTAGGCCATGCGCGGGCCCAGGTCACGGGCCTGGTTCATCGCGAAGCCCGTAATGCCGCCCATGCCCATGCCAACGGCCCACACGATCAGACCAACGCAGATGGCGAGCAGCAGAACGTTGTCGCCGGCGCGGCTCGCCGTGGCGAGAATCGCGGAAATGAACACGAAGGTGCAGATGGCCTCGCAGAAGAAGTTACGGGCAAAGTGCTGGCCGTCCTTGGTGGGGTTCGTCGAGAAGATGTTGCGCACGGCGACCGGGTCCACGACGTCCTCGGAGGCCTTGAACTCGTCGGCGTACATGAGCCAAACGATGCAGGCGCCCACGAAGCCGCCGAGCATGTCGGCGACCATGTAGGGGATGCAGTTGGCCCAGGGCACGAGGCCCACGATGCACTGCGCGAGGACCATGGCGGGGTTCATGCAGACGGCGCCGCCGAAGATGAACAGGGCGACCGAAATGCCGAAGGACCAGGTCGTGATCGCGAACATGTGCCCGGAGCCCTGATACTTCGTGCCCTTGAGGACGGTGTCGCAGTGGACGCCCACGCCGAAGACGATCATGAGCGCGGTCGAGCCGAACTCTGCTAGCAGGTGGTTAAGCATGTGATTCCTTCTTTCCTATATTCGAGGCGTCGCGGGTCTCCTTCGCCCTTCTTTGCAAAGAAGCCTGCGGCGCAAGTTGCTGAACGACCAGCTTCGCTTAGTGCTGGGCCACGACCACACCGAGGCCGTCGGGGATGACGGCAACCTTGGCGTCGGCGCCCTTCATCTCGAAGGCGAGCTTAAGGGCCTCGTCGACCGTGTTGACCGGCGTCATGTGCATGTCGCTGATCATCTGGTGGTCGCACAGGTCCGTGACGAGGATGACGGGGTGGTGAGCCAGGATGCGCGCGAAGATCTGGCTCGTCCACTGGTCGGGCAGCGTCTCATCCTTGGGGCGGTCGATACAGGCGCGCTCGAACTCGGCCGGGTCGTTGTCGGCGATGTTGTGGTAGAGGCCCTCGCCGCCGTGGCCGTCGGCGCAGCCGGCGACGTCGATGATCACGCCGCCCTCGGGCAGGGTCGCCTCGGCGGCGCACATGCCCTTCACGGCCTGGTAGATGTTCTGGTCGAGCGGGTAGCCGCCGTTCGTGGTCACGGCGATGTCGCACTTGACGGGCTCGACGCCGGCGAGCTTCTTCACGAAGTCGCAGCCGGCCTCATGGGCCTTGTGGATGTCACCGGCAAACGAGCCGATGACCTCGTGCTTGCCGTTAAGCACCACGTTGAGCACGAACGCGAGGTGAGCCATCTCGGCCGCGGCGAACATGTCCTCGCTGATGTGGTTGTGGCACAGGTTGCCGGCGCGGGAGTGGGGGTCGTTCACGAACTGCCCGTTGTGGTTGTACATGATCGTCTTGTAGGAGGCGATGCCAGGCAGCACGGACTTGCGGCTGCCCGAGAAGCCCGCGAAGAAATGCGGCTCGATGAAGCCCTCGGCGAGCAGCAGGTCGGCGTCGGCCGCTACCTTGTTGATGATGCACTCGCCGCCGGAGGGCAGCGTGCCGATCTTCTCCATCATG
>DJRK01000134.1:8097-12744 GCA_002440065.1 Atopobium sp. UBA6362
CGGTGCATGCCCGTGGCGACGAGGATGCGCACGCGGGCCTCGGGCGCGGCGGCGTGGATGCGGCGCAGCAGGATGGGCATCGTTACGCGGGACGGCACGGGACGCGTGTGGTCGGAGCTGATGATGACGATGTCCTTCTTGCCGGCGCAGAGCTCCTCGAGCCTGGGCGAGCCATAAGGGTTGTCAAGGGAGTCCTCGACAAGCTGTTGTTGGCTCTCGCTCGGCTTGAACTCGTTCTGGTGACCCTGCATGAGGCCAGCGAAGTTCTTGTCCTCCAAGGTGAGGTGGAGGGATTTGTGGTCGTACGGCAAATCGATCTCAAACATATTGCTGGGTCCTTCTTCCTAGCTCATCGCCGCTCCGGTCGCGGCGCGTAGCAACCATACGCCGACGATTTACGACCGTCTACCGTCATATTCCTACCGTTCGCAGAAGATATATAAATAGGTTTATTTCTCAGCCGAGAAGCGCGAGGAGAGCCGAGGGAGAGTTCGCGCAACTTGTGCGGGCGGCGCCGGCCCGTCGCGCGGGCGATGTGTAAACCCTGTGTCGAGAAAAACGACACCTGACGGGTTGCCGTCAGGGCGACGCCCCGCGGCCTTGCACACCGATTTCGATACTGTCCATAAAGAAGGACACATCGCGCCCCGCCGATTCAGTACACTTGGGTATAAGTTCACTTCCCTTGTGTTCACCCCCTCATGAAAAGAGGAACGAATGGGCAGGTCGGGCGGAAGCGGTAACGGCGGCGGCAACAGCAGCGGCGGGTTCTCCGGGGGCGGGCGCGTCTCCGGCGGGTTCTCCCGCGGCGGCTCGGGCGGAAGGTCCGGCGGCCGGTCGGGAAGCGGCCCCAGCTGGAACGCGGCGCCGCGCGGAGGCGGCGGGCCCCGTTGGGGCGGCCCTCCCCCAGGTGGGGGCTTTGGGGGCTGGAGGCCCGGCCCGCTCATGGGCTGGGGCGGCTTCAACGTGGGCCCTGTGATCAATGTGGGCGGCAGAGGGAACAGGCGCGGCAACGGCTCGGGCGGCTCGAACGGCTGCCTCGGGACCCTCATCGGCCTTCTCCTCGTATGTGTGCTCCTCTCCGTCGTCATGGGGGCCATGGACACGTGCTCCGGCTCGGGGAGCCGCCGCTACGACGAGGCGGGCTACTCCACGTCACAGGCGTCCGGCACCGTGCGCGAGAAGCTCGACGCGGGCGCCGTGACCAAGACCGGCTGGTACACCGATGAGGACGGCGACTGGATCCACGACGCCTCCAAGCTCACGCCGGGCCTCGAGCGTTTCTTCGACGAGACGGGCGTCCAGCCCTACGTCTACATACTCAAGAACGGCTCCGAGACCTCGGTCGACGCCCTCAACGCACGCAGCGCCGAGCTCTACGGGCAGCTCTTCTCCGACGAGGGGCATTTCCTGCTCGTGTTCTGCGACGACGGAAACGGCTCGTACAACTGCGGGTACACTATCGGCACCCGCGCGCGGACGGTCATGGACGACGAGGCCGTGGGCATCCTCGCGAACGAGCTCAACAACGCGTACAACAACGCGGACTCGGACGAGGAGGTCTTCTCGGAGGCGTTCTCGCGGACCGCGGACTCCATCATGTCCGCCGCGCAGGGCAAGCAGCGCAGCGAGACGGCGACGAAGGTCGGCGTGGCCGTCGTCGCCGTGGCGCTCGTGGGAGGCGGCGTCTACCTCATCGCCCGCAAGCGCAAGGCCGGCGAGGAGGAGCGCCGCAAACGCGCCGAGGAGATCCTGAACACGCCGCTCGAGAAGTTCGGCGAGGACGGGGACGACGTCGAGAAGCGCGCGGAGAAGTACGAGGAGAAGGACAAGCCGTAAAGGCCTTCTCTGCACGCGCCGCGCAACGGCGCCGCGCATAGCATCAAGCCATCAATGGGCGGGCACGGAGCCCGCCCCGAGGAAAGGAACCGCAATGGGCATCCTGGACCGCTTTACCACCATCGTGAAGGCAAACATAAACGAGCTGCTGGACCGCGCCGAGGACCCGGCCAAGATGGTCGACCAGTACCTCATCGACCTCGGCGACTCGCTGGCGCAGGTCAAGCAGGAGACCGCGGGCGTCATGGCCGAGGAGAAGCGCTGCGCGCGCCTCGTGGAGGCGAACGCCGCCGAGGCCGCCCGCATGGAGGGCCTCGCCAAGAAGGCCTTGACCGCCGGCAACGAGGGCGACGCCCGCGCCTTCCTCGCAAAGAAGCAGCAGCTCGAGGCCCAGGGCGTCGAGCTGCAGAAGGCGGCCGACGCCGCGAAGGCGAACGCCGACAAGATGCGCCAGATGCACGACAAGCTCGTGAGCGACATCGAGGAGCTCAAGAGCCGCCGCGAGTCCATCAAGGCCAAGTCCGCCGTGGCGAAGACCCAGGACATGGTCAACAAGATGACCTCGGGCTCCGACAAGGCGTCCGGCGCCATCGACGCCTTCAACCGGATGGAGGCAAAGGTCGACCGCAAGCTCGACACCGCCGAGGCGGTGGCCGAGCTCAACGAGAAGCCCGCCGACAGCGTGGAGGCCCTCGAGGCGAAGTACGCGGGCGCGGCCAACGACGCCGCCGTGGAGGACGAGCTCGCCCGCCTGAAGGAGTCGATGGGCCTCTAGTCCATCTCGTTTCGTATCGGTCGGGCCCAAGGCCGGGTGCGCTATGCTTTGTGTACTTCAACCGAGAGGAGACAACGTGCCCGGCTATGTCTTGAGTTGCTGCTCGACCGTCGACCTTACGCGCGAATGGCTCGAGGGCCGCGACGTCAAATACGTGTATTTCAACTACCAGCTGGACGGGAAGCCCTGCAAGGACGACTTTGGCCAGACGAACTCCCCCGCCGAGCTCTATGCAAAGATGTTGGCGGGTGCCGAGGCCAAGACTTCCCAGGTAAGCGCCGGCGACTACATCGAGCACTTCGAGAAGTACCTCGAGCAGGGGCTCGACGTCGTCCACGCGACGCTCTCCTCCGGAATCTCGGGCACCTACAACTCGGCCTGCGCCGCGCGCGACGAGCTCGCCAAGAAGTACCCCGACCGCAAGGTCATCGTCATCGACTCCCTGTGCGCGAGCGCGGGCTACGGGCTTTTCATCGACAAGCTCGCCGACCTGCGCGACGCCGGACTTTCCGCCGAGGAGCTCGCCGCATGGGCCGAGGCCCACAAGCTCGAGGTCCAGCACTGGTTCTTCTCGACCGACCTCACGTTCTTCGTCCGCGGCGGACGCATCTCCAAGGCGGCGGGCGTCATGGGCGGCCTGCTCAAGATCTGCCCGGTCATGGACGTCGAGCCCGACGGCTCCCTCGCCGTGAAGGAGAAGGTGCGGACCAAGCCCCGCGCCATCAAGCGCGACCTCGAGATCATGGAGGAGCTCGTGCAGGACGGCCTCGACTACTCCGGCAAGGTCTTCATCAGCAACTCCGAGTGCGAGGACGACGCCCGCGAGGTGGCGTCCCGCGTCGAGGCGAAGTTCCAGAAGATCGACGGCCCCGTGCACGTCTTCCCCATCGGTGCCACGATCGGCTGCCACACGGGCCCCGGCACCGTGGCGCTCTTCTTCTGGGGCAAGCCGCGCGCCTAGTCGGGCGCCGCGGGCGCGGCGGCGGCGCGCGGGGTTCGCACCGCGCAGAAGCCCTGTTCGCTTGAGTCGCCATTTCGATGCCGCGCAAGAAACCCGTTCGCTTGGTTATTCCGCGCAGGAATCACGTTGATTTGACGCGTACGCGCAAGAAACCCGTTCATTTGACCGTTTAATCGTCAAATGAATGGGTTTCTTTACGAAGAAGGTCATTCGAACGGCGTTTCTGCGCGATGGGCAGTCCGGTGAGCAGCCCAAGGCTCAAGCGAACGGTGTTTCTGCGCGGCGGACAACCCGCGACTCAAGCGAACGCGGTTTCTGCGCGCGGGGGTCAACGCGGCCCAAAGTCGTCAGGGCCGTCCGCCAGCCCCCTATAGGTCGCGGGCGAAGAACTCGCGGTAGAGCTCAAGCTCCTCGGACGTGTCCTTGCTCGAGGCGAAGCGAACCTCGCCCCCGCTCTCGCGCCCGTCGAGAAGCCCGTCCTCGGAAAGGCAGCGGCGCAGCTGGCGGGCCGTCCCCTCGCCGCCGTCGAAGAACTTGACGCCCTCCCCCAGCACCTCAGCGATCTGCCTGCGCACAAAGGGGTAGTGTGTGCAGCCCAGGACGACCGAGCCGACCGTCCCCGCGAACGACCCCACGAACCCGCGGATCATCTCGCGCAGGTCGGGGGCATCGAGCTCGCCCTGCTCGATGCGGGCGGCGAGCCCCGGGCACGGGACCGAGATGACCTCGCAGTCGCGCCCGTATGTGGCCGCGAGCTCCTGGTACTTGTCGAGGCGCAGCGTGATGTCGGTCGCCATCACGAGGATGCGGCCATGGCCCGGGGCCTCGGTCGCCGGCTTGAGCGCGGGCTCGATGCCCACGATGGGCAGGTCGGGATACGCCGCGCGCAGGGTGGGGGCGGCGGCGCTCGTCGCCGTATTGCAGGCGATGACGATCGCCTTGGCCCCGTCGGCGACGAACTTCTCGACGATCCCGCGCGAGAGCTCGAGCACCTGCTCCTGGGTCTTCTCGCCGTAAGGGGCGTTCGCGGAGTCGCCGAAGTAGTGGAAATCCTCGCCGGGCAGCTCGTTTA
>DJRK01000134.1:12770-24328 GCA_002440065.1 Atopobium sp. UBA6362
ACGCTGATGCCGCCCACGCCGGAATCGAAGACCCCAACGAACCCGTCCTTCTTATCGCAATCGCAGCCCATGCCGCGCACTCCTCTCTTTAGCCCCGCTTCGCCCGCAGCGTGTCGATGCCGTGATGGACCGTCATGACCGGGTAGCGCAGAAGCATCCTCGGTCCAGCATAACGCATCACGTCCTTGATAGCCTGTCGCTGGGCAGGCGCGTAGCAGTGCACCCGGCACTGCGAGCAGAACGTCTTCGTCGCGATGAAGGGGCAGCGCCCGATGCGCGCATCGGCGTATCGGGCCAGCTCAGCGCACTCGGGGCAGAGCCCGTCGCGGCTCACGCCCCCGGCCGTGCGCTCATCTTTGTGGTTCCCGCGGCAATACACGCGGACCATCTGCCCGACCACCGCGCGCTCGCGGGCGCGCTTGGCCTCGATCTGTTCGTCAGTCACGCGACTCCTTGCCGTAAGCGATCGACTTGCCGTAATGTCCCCGCCGGCGCGTCTGTCGCCGGCAGCGGTTTTCCAAAGTAACTACTCTCGTACCCAAACGAGCCGTCCGCGATGCACAGCACACCGCGCGATACGGCGACGCGTTGCGCAAACCAGCCGCAGGTCGGGCTCGATATGACCGCCCGGAAATTATTTCTCGTGCCGAATCGTCGCAGGGGGTATGATTCTACGAACCATTGCTCTCTGGAGGTCATATGCCGAGTACCCCGGTCGAGGACGGCCTAAAGGTCCTTCTCGATTACACAGAATCGCTGCTGAGCAGCCCCGACACCGCGTCGCTCGACGTCGAGGCGCTTCCCGAGGCCTTCCGCCCCCTGGGCGAGCGCCTCCGTTATCTGGGCGAGTGCCTCCAAGAAGCGCGCAAGCTCGCCGCGGGCGTCTCGAGCGGCGACCTCACCGACCTCGAGGGGGCGAACCTCCACCCCGACAACCCCCTCCTCCCCTCGCTCAAGACGTTCCGCGACAGCATCGCGCACATCATGGCCACCTCGTCCGAAGCCCTCGCCGACGCCGCGGATGCCCGGGCGGCGAAGGGTCCCAAGACCTATCTCAGACAGCTCGAGGGGCTTCTTGACCAGGCACGTCACCAGCAGATCAGCCTGGAGCGCATCGCCTTCACCGACCCTTTGACCGGCGTGGGGAACCGCAAGTCCTACGAGCACCAGGTGGATCGCCTCTGGGATGAGAAGACCCCCTTCACCTTGGCATTCGTCGACATCGACAACCTGAAGCTCTGCAACGACGCCTTTGGCCACGACGCCGGCAACGAGTACATCGACCAGGCCGCCAACACGCTCATGTCACTGCGCGGGCCGGAGGAGTCGGTCTTCCGCCTGGGCGGAGACGAGTTCGTCTTCCTCTCGCCGACCGCCTCCGAGGGAGAGCTCGACAAGCGCCTCGAGTCCGGCCGCGCGCGGCTCATGGAGACGTCAAAGCGCCTGGCGCCGATGACCTTCACCTTTAGCTATGGCTGCTCGCGCGTGGACCCCTCCGCCGACGAGGACCGCCAGCAGCTCCTGGCCGACGCCGACCGCAAGATGTATCGCTACAAGCTCACGAGCCGCGCGAGCATCGAGCCGCCGCGCCATCGCCCGGCCTCGGCGCCCTCCGGCACGTCCGGGACCGACGAGCGCGTCTTCGAGGCGCTCGCGATGACGAGCGAGGGCCGCTACCTCTTTATTTACGACATCGAGCGAGACGAGGCCCTCTGGTCCTCGAACGCCGTCCGCGACCTGGGTCTTCCAGCAGGTCATCTCCACAACACCGTGGACACGTGGGCCAATCGCATCCACCCCGAGGACCGCGCCGCTTACCTCGAGAACATCCGCAAGATCAACGACGGCGTTCGTCACCGCAGCTCCATTCAGTACCGCATGCGCGACGCCGCCGGCGACTACGTGCTGTGCGAGTCGCGCGGCTTCCGCCTTGACGCGGCCGGCGACAAGCCCGCCCTCTTCGTCGGCGCCGTCGTCAACCGAAGCGTCGCCGAGAACATCGACCCCGCGACGGGCCTCGGCGACGTGAACGGCCTGATCGCCGCCATCGCGTCGTGTCGCTATAGCCATGTGCCCCTCGGCCTCGTTGCCGCGAGGGTCGAGGGCATCATGGCGGTGAACACGGCCCACGGCCACGTGATGGGCGACCACCTCATGGCCTCCATCGCCATGCGCGTCGTGTCGTGCAGCCGCGGCAAGGCGATCGTCTACCGCGCGAGGGGGACCCAGCTCGTCCTCGTGATGGAGGGCGCCTCCGCCGAGCAGGCCGAGCGCCTCGCCCTCGTCGTCCGCGAAGCGCTCAAGGAGCCCGTCGAGGTCGACGGGCTCACCTTCGAGCTGCCCGCCCACGTCGTTAACCTGCACTTCGACAGCGTCGTCTCGCAGTCGATGTCCATCCTGGGCGAGCTCGAGCGCCGCGTCCGCGCCGAGACTGAGAAATACGACACCCTCGCCGGGGGCGTCCTAGCCGATGTGAACGGCCTCGCGGGCCGCACCGATTCCCTCACGGGCCTGCGCCGCGGCAACGACTTCCTCATCGATGCCGGCGCGTTCGTAGCCCGCGCGTCGCGCAAGACGGGCTGCTCTTCTTGGTGCCTCGCCACGCTCGACCTCGGAAACCTGCGCCTGTACAACGAGTGGTACGGCAAGCGGGCCGGCGACGTGATCCTCATCGAGACGGCGCGCGTCCTCGCCGGAGCCGAGAAGCGCGGCGAGGCCTTCGTGGGGTATTGGGGCCAGGACGACTTCAGCCTCATCCTGCCGTTCAACCAATCGGCGATCACGGGCATCTACCGGCGCGTTCGCAACGTGATAGCCGCGCACGACTCCTCCGCGGGCTTCTTGCCCACCATGGGCGTGCTGCCGCTCGAGAAGGCCCAGGCCGTGGACATCGACGCCTACTCCAAGGCGCTCTACGCGAACCGCACGGCGAAGCTCGACTTCAAGAACCGCGTCGCGCTCTTCGACCCGGGCAAGTACGAGCAGAGCACCCGCGAGCACGTGCTTCTTTCCAGCTTCCAGTTCGGCCTGGCGAACGGCGACATCACGTTCTTCCTCCAACCGCAGGTCGACATCGAGGACGGCTCGGTCGTGGGCGCCGAGGCGCTCGCCCGCTGGCAGCGCTCGGACGGCACGTCCGTCTCGCCCGCCGAGTTCGTCCCCGTGCTCGAGCGCAACGGCTTCGTCACCATGCTCGACAAGTTCATCTGGAAGTCCGTCGCGCGCTGGCTGCGTCACGCCATCGCCGCGGGCCTCGACCCCGTCCCCGTCTCGATCAACATCTCGCGCGTCGACATCGTGAGCTTCGACGTCACGGCCTTCATCGAGGAGACGGTCGCCGAGGCGGGCATCCCCGCGCACCTCATCAAGGCCGAGATCACCGAGACCGCCTACACCGAGGAGTCCGACGCCGTCGAGAAGACCATCAGCGGGCTCAAGGACCTCGGGATCAGCCTGTTCATGGACGACTTCGGCAGCGGACAGTCCTCGCTCAGCATGTTGTCCGAGGTCAACGTGGACGTGATCAAGCTCGACCGCCGCTTCCTGCCCAAGAACGACGGCAACGACGAGAAGAGCGCGAGCATCGTGCGCTCCATGGTCTCGATGGCCCACAGCCTCGGGCTCCCCATGATCGTGGAGGGCGTCGAGACCGACGAGCAGGTCGACTTCCTCAAGCGGCTCGGGTGCCGCTACGTGCAGGGGTTCCGCTACTACCGGCCCATGCCGCCCGACGAGTTCGAGCACATCCTCGCCGATACGTCAGCGAGGAGGGGGGGGGTTCGCTAAATTCGATCCTCTGACGCGAGGTTAGCCGCTGAAGCAGGCGCCGCGGGGCCGAAACGACGGCTCCGCGGCGTTTTTTGTGCCCCGAAGGGCTTTTCTCGGCTTGCGTGACGGGGTGGGAGGGTGAATTTCGAACATCTCTGTGACTCAGCAGCCTTGGGCCAAGTAGCTCGCCTTACGAGTTTTGCAAAACCGCAGGTAGACGAGTTGCCATTTTTGCCCAAACTCGTCGGCTACTTGACCGATGGCCGCTGAGTCACAGAGATGTTCGATATTTGCTCTCGCGGGTCCCTCGAAGCGCCCAAACGTAGAATGGTTCCTGGCCGCATCGAAGAAAAGAGCCCCATGCCCACAGAACCTTCCCCCACCGAGACCCCCGTCCAGACGCTCCAGCGTGTCTTTGGCTACAACGCGTTCCGACCACACCAGGCCGAGGTCATCGACGCGGCCCTCGCCGGCCGCGACGTCCTCGCGGTCATGCCCACCTCGGCGGGAAAGTCCATCTGTTACCAGGTCCCCGCCGTCCTGCTCGCCGAGCGCACGGGGGCGCTCACCGTGGTGGTCTCCCCGCTCATCTCGCTCATGGCGGACCAGGTGGGGAGCCTGCGCCAATACGGCGTGGCGGCGAGCTGCCTGAACTCCTCGCTTTCCGGCGCCGAGCAGGCCAGCGTCTTCCACGGCATCGAGTCGGGCGCGCTCGCCCTGCTCTACGTCGCGCCCGAGCGCCTGGGCGACCCCGCGCTCATCGAGGCCGCGTCCCGCCGCGGCATAGGGCTTCTCGCCATCGACGAGGCGCACTGCATCTCTCAGTGGGGCAACGACTTCAGGCCGTCCTACCAGCGGATCGGCGACTTCATCGCGTCCCTGCCCTCGCGGCCGCCCGTCATGGCGCTCACCGCGACCGCCACGCTCGCCGTGCGCAAGGACATCGCGTCGGCGCTCGGCCTGCGTAACCCCTTCCAGGTCCTGGCGAGCTTTGACAGGCCGAACCTCTTCTTCAGCGTGAGCCGCCCTGCCAAGCGGGCCCAGAAGGACCGCGAGCTCGTCGAGTTCTGCCGCTCCCGCGTGGAGGGAGGCAAATCCGGCATCGTGTACTGCTCCACGCGCAAGAACGTCGACGAGGTCTGCGAACTTCTTCGCTCCCAGGGCATCGCCGCAGGCCGCTACCACGCCGGCCTCGGCGCAGACGAGCGCGCCCGCGCCCAAGACGACTTTGTTTACGACCGCGTGCGCGTGATGGTGGCGACCAACGCCTTTGGCATGGGCATCGACAAGTCCAACGTCAACTTCGTCGTCCATTACAACCTGCCGAGCTCGCTTGAGAACTACTACCAGGAGGCCGGCCGCGCGGGCCGCGACGGCACGCCCGCGGAGTGCCTGCTCCTCTACTCCCCCGCCGACGTCCACACGCAGGAGTTCCTCATCTCGCGCGGCGGCGAAGGACCCGAGGGCCTCACCCCCGAGCAAGCCGCCGAGCTGCGCGAACACGACGAGGCGCGCCTCGCCCAGATGGTCTTCTATTGCACGACCGCGGACTGCCTGCGCGCCTTCATCCTGCGCTACTTCGGCGAAGAGGCGCCCGCGTACTGCGGGAACTGCGGTAACTGCCTCGCGGACCACGAGGAGGTCGACGCCACGGTCGACGCCCTCAAGGTCCTGAGCTGCGTCGCGCGCCTGCGCCGCGAGTTCGGCCGGGAAGTGGGCGCCTCAACCATCGTCGACGTGCTGCGCGGCTCGCGCGCCCAGCGCGTGCTCAGCCGCGGCTACGACCGCATCAAGACCTACGGCGCCGCGGCGGACGTCCCCGTGACGCGCCTTCGCCAGGTCATCGACGAGCTCGTGTACCGCGGGCTCCTCGCGCGCTCGTCCGGAGACTACCCCACGGTCGCGCTCACGCAGGAGGGGGTCGACTTCATGCGGTCGCGCAGCCTCGACGGCGCGCCTTTCGTGCTCAAGGTCGCGCAGGGCAAGAAGCCCCGGCGCGAGCGGGCGACGGAAGGCGGCCACGTCTTCGGCTCGTCCGGGACCGAGGGCGCCAAGCGGCCGCAGGCAAAGGCGGCGCAGGACCTCGATGAAGCCGGGCAAGAGCTCTACCGGCGGCTTTGCGAGCTGCGAAGCGAGCTTGCGCGCGAGCAGCAGGTGCCGGCGTACTTCATCTTCAGCAACGCGACGCTTGCGGACATGTGCGCCAAGCGCCCCCGCGACCTCGAGGGTTTCCTGGCAGTCTCGGGCGTGGGGGCCAAGAAGGCCGAGGCCTACGGCGAGAAGTTCCTCTCTGCGATCAACGGCTAGCCGGGTCGCGAGAGCGACAGACGACCGGCGCTTGCCGCGTGTCGCTTGCCGCGCGCAGGCGTGCCGTCGGCGCTAGCGCTTGGTGCGGATCTTCTTGCCCGAGGCGTCCCGGCCGCGGCCGGGACCGTGCTTCTTGCTCCCCGGCGCGGCAGGGCGGGCCGACCGGCCCTCGGAAGGCGCGGGGGCCTTCCGTACGCTGTAGCCAAAGGTGCCCAGCTCACGGCCCAAATCGAAGTACTGTCCGTGGCTGTAGGCCGTGAGATGCGCGCGCTCCAGGTCGAGCTTGCCCCGCTCGTCCAGCAGCGACTCGTCCACCTGCACGGCCTCGACGGTCGCGAGGAACATGTGGTGGCTCCCCAGCTCCTCGACCTTGGCGACCTTGCACTCGATGTTCACGGGGGACTCGGCGATGACCGGGGCAAGCTCGAGCTTGGACGCCGCCGCGCGCGTGAGCCCGCACTCCGCCCACTTGTCGTAGTCGCGGCCCGAGCGCGCGCCGCACCAGTCGCAGGCACGCTGGAGCCTGCGCGTCGTGAGGTTCACGACGAACTCGCCGGACTCGCGGATGATGGGGTAGCTCGCGCGCTCGGGCCGCACGGAGATGTAGAGCATCGGGGGGTTCGTGCAGACGGTGCCCGTCCAGGCGACCGTAATGATGTCGCTCTCCCCTTGCGCGTTTGCGCAGCTCACCATTACCGCCGGCAGCGGATAGAGCATGTTGCCGCCACGCCACAACTGCTTGCCCATTGAGCCTCCCGTTCGCCCTGGCGTCGATTTCCCGCCTCATATTCTGACGCACGGGCAGGCTCCTTTTGAGCGCACTCAGGAAACTATTTTTGAACTTCATTCAGAAATATTTGACATCGTCCCACAATCTCTGAAAATTGGGGACGGATACCAAATTAACTTGGGGTCCGACCCCAAATTGAACCGGAAGGAGAGCGATGCAGAAACAGCATCTGAACCAGGCCATCGCGGGCATCACCGCAGTCTCGCTCCTCGTGGCGCAAGTGCCCACCGCGGCGCTCGCGGAGGCGCTGGACGAGCAGGGGCAGGCACCCGTCGAGCAGACCCAAGCGACCGAGCCCGCAGAGAGCCCCGCGGCAGACGACTCGCAGCAAGAGTCCTCGGGCCAGGGCGCCGCCACGCAGAAGGACGCCCCCGCCCAGAAGGACACCGAGAAGAGCGACGACGGCACAGACGAGGCCGCCGACACCGACACCCCCGAGGCGCCCGCCGACGGCGAGCCCGCCGCGCCCACGCAGGTCGTCACCTCGACCACGGACAAAGTCGCCGACGGGCAGGCGGCGGACGCGGACGACGGCGTC
The DNA here is from genome assembly GCA_002440065.1 of Atopobium sp. UBA6362. Taxonomy (GTDB): domain Bacteria; phylum Actinomycetota; class Coriobacteriia; order Coriobacteriales; family Atopobiaceae; genus Paratractidigestivibacter. The sequence goes on from DJRK01000134.1 coordinate 20,174, forward strand.
GCGGTCTACGCGAGCCAGACCCTGAGCTTCCACGGCAACGACCTCACGAAGAAGGACGTCTATTCCTTCGTGAGCGAGAACTTTGGCCAGAAAGGCGTTTACCGCATCAAGGGGCCGGGGACCAGCGGCTCCTGGCAGGACATATCGTCCTGGAACCTCATCGGCCCCTCCGACCCCGCCGTCCTCGCGCCCGGCAGCTACGAGGTGCAGTACCGTTCTTGGACCAACTGGAAATCCTGCGGCACGCTCGCCCTTGAGCGCTACTGGAACGCGACCGCGTCCGTCTCGGGCTGCCCGACCGGCGCAGTGGTCGTCAACGGCTGCGAGCTCGCGAACGGCGGCTCCGCGCGCATCACGGAGGGCGCCGCAGCCAGCTTCGCCGTAAAGAAGGTCGCGGACTTCAAGGTCGCCTCCGTCAAGGTGAACGGCCAGGACGCGACGCCCGCGGCCGACGGATCCTACGCCCTGCCGAGCGACGCCGACGCCGCGATCGAGGTCGCCTACCAGGCCAGCAACTCCGCCACCCTCACCGCGCAGACCGACGGCCACGTGAAGTCGCTCACCGTCCTCGGCACATCCTTCTCCGACGGCGAGACGAAGGACGTCACCGCCAAGCTCGAGGGCACCGCGCAGGTCGTCCCCGAGGACGGCTACGCCGTGACCTCCGTCGCGCTCGTGGGCGCCGACGGCGCCGAGACCCCCTTGACCTTGGGCTTCTCGAACCACGAGGCGACGGCGACCCTCCCCGCCCTCGCAAAGGACGCCTCCTACACCCTCAAGGTGACCACGGCCAAGGCCGGACTCAAGGGCATCGACGGCGCCAAGGTCGCGGTCGCGGGCCGCGCCGACCGCGCGTCCTACAAGGACATCGTCTTCAACGCCGCCTTCGACGCGCAGGGCAGCGTCCCCGCCGGTCTCACCGCGGACGATGTGGCCATCCAGTACAACGCGGGCGGCACCGCTGGCTGGAAGGACCTGGACTACGAGCCCGGCACCTGGGACAAGTTCCTCGGCGCGCACGCCTTTGGCGAGAAGGGCGTCGGCGCCACCGAGAAGATCCGCATCTCCTACGCCGGCGACGACCAGTACCCCGGCTCCTCGATCGACCTCTCGGTCACCGTCGACGACGCCCGCCCCACGACGCGCCTCTCGATGAACTCCTCGACGACCGTCCAGTACGACGCCGATGAGGCGGCCATGCGCCGGAAAGTCCTCGACCAGCTCGCCGTGTCCGTCATCGACGACTCGACCGGCAAGCCCGTGAGCGGCCTCACCGCCGACGACTTCGAGCTCTCCGGCCTCGAGCACGCGGCCGGCGACTACACCGTGACCGTCAAGTTCAAGGGCACCTCCGGCGAGCACGGCTACCGGCCCAGCGAGGCCACCGCGGCCGTCACCGTCGCCAAGGCCCCCGCGAGCGTCAAGGTGAGCAACGCGAGCATCACCTACGGCGAGACCGTCTCGGTCGACCAGCTCGTCTCCTCCACCCCGGGCAACGCGGAGACCGAGCCCATCGTGGTCATCGCCGGCGTCGACGGCGACGCGCGCGGGTTCCTCTCGGTCGACCTGAGCAACATCGGCAACGGCACGGTCCAGAGCCTCATCAACGGCGCCTTCCACCTGGACCAAGGCGTGACGCTCGACGGCCTCGTCGACATCGTGAGCAACGACTCGGCCATGGCGGCGCTCAAGTTCGCGCTCAAGATGGCGGGCGTCGGCAACGCCGACGAGATCGTGAGCGACCTCAGGACCGTCCTCACCCAGCTCCAGTCCCTGGGCCTGGGCAGCTCCGTCGTCGCGCTCGGCGCCACTCCGAGAAACGCGGGCGTCTACGCCGTGGGCGCCGTCTCCACGAGCGGCAACTACGAGACGTCCTACGACCTCGGCTACCTCACGATCGCCCCGCAGGCGGCGAACATCGAGCTGCGCTGGAACGCCGAGCTCCCGCAGGGCAACATGAGCTACGAGCAGGCGCAGGGATTCGACTTCGGCGCGGGCGCCTACGGTAGCGACGGCGCGGTGGCCGCGAACGTCAAGCTCCTCTTCGCGGGCGTGACCGCCTCCGGCAAGGCCTACCTCAGCCAAGAGGCGCCCACCGAGCCCGGCGCCTACACCGAGACCGCCTCGATCCTGGGCGGGAACTACTTCGCCGCGCCGGCCGTGCGCAGCTTCGTCATCGGCCGCGCGCAGACGGCCGTCCAGCTCGCGGACGCCCGCTTCGAGTACGACGGCGCGCCCCAGGGCCAGCAGGCGACCGTGACCGACGAGGCCGGCAACGCGCTCGACGGCGCCGAGGTCGTCTACACCTACGCGGGCGTGACCGCCTCCGGCAAGGTCTACGCCAAGGCGAACCAGGCCCCGACCGAGGCGGGCACCTACCGCGTGTGGGCCGTCTACGCGGGCACGGGCCTCTACGGCTCGAGCAGCGCCAGCGCGCTTCTTGCCATCGGGCCGCGCGAGGTCGAGGCGACCGTCGCCGACGCCCAGAAGATCTCTGGCCAGACGGACCCCGCCTTTACCTGCGGCGACGTCGTCGATAAGGGCCAGAGCGAGTGGCGCGGCGCCGTGAGCGTCGCCGAGGCCGTGGGCGCGAGCATCTCGCTCACCCGCGCGGCCGGCGAGGAGCCCGGCCAGTACCAGATCACAGGCACCGCTTCGCGCGTGAGCAAGAACTTCTCGCTCACGGTCAACCCCGGCACGCTCACGATCGACCCGAGCCTCACGATGGCCGAGCCCGACGGCCACGGCACCGCGAAGTCCTACGGGGACGGCGGTGCGGCCGGCACGCGCGTCCGCATCGTCGCCGAGCCCGAGAGCGACTCCTACGTCTTCACCGGCTGGACGGTGACCTCGGGCGACGCGACCGTCGAGGACCCCACGAGCGCCGACACCTACGTCGAGATGGGCACGGAGAACTCCACGGTGACCGCGCACTTCGCCCTCAAGTGGACCCCGGTCGACCCCGACACGACCAAGTACAAGGTGAGCGTCGAGGCCACCGAGGGCGGTCAGGCGACGAGCGACCCGCACGGCGCGAAGGCCGGCCAGACGGTGAAGGTTTCCGCCACGGCCGACGACGGCTATGACTTCAAGGGCTGGGAGGTCGTGAGCGGCGACGTCGAGCTCGCCGACGCCTCCTCGGCGCAGACGAGCTTCACGATGGGTCGGCAGCCCGTGCTGCTCCGCGCCGTCTTTGAGCGCAAGCCGGGTGCCGAGAAGATCGGCGTGAAGGTCCTCGCGGGCACCGGCGGCACGGTCTCCTACGACCCGTCGTCCGCGGCAAGCGGCGAGACCGTGACCATTGCGGCCACGCCGGGCGACGGCTACGAGTTCGACTACTGGGAGGTCCTCGCCGGCGACGTCGTCCTGGCCGACGCGCGCTCACAGACGACGACCTTCGCGATGGGCACTGAGCAGCCGACCATCAAGGCGCACTTCAAGGCCAAGAAGGCCACGGCCTTCCTCACGGGCAACGCTGAGGCAAAGGACGGCGCCCAAGCCGCCGAGAAGAACGGCGTCGCCAAACAGGGCGACCTCGCCCAGACGGGCGACCAGTCCGTGAACGTCCTGTCCATCGCCGTTGCCGGCGTCGCGGTCGTCGCGGTCGCGGCAGTCTGCACGGCGATCTGGAAGCGCCGCCGAAAGTAGGCGCTCCAGGGGCAGGAAACAAGGCCGGGAAACGAAAACGCTCCGCAGCTCAAACGGGCTGCGGAGCGTTTCTTTAATTTGGGGTCGGACCCCAAATTAAATTGGGGTCCGACCCCAAATTGAGGGTTACTTAGTAGCGACGGCCACCGCGGTCGTTGCGGTCGTAGCCGCCGCGCCCGCCGCGGTTGTCGCGGCCACCAAAGCCACCACGGCCGCCACGGTCGCCGCCACGGTTGTCACGGCCACCGTAGCTGCCACGGCCACCGCGGTCGTTGCGGTCGTAGCCGCCGCGACCACCGCGATCGCCGCCAAAGCCGCCGCGACCACCGCGGTCGCCGCCAAAGCTACGGCCACCGCGATCGCCACCGCGGCCACCGCGATCGCCGAAGCCGCCGCGGTTATCGCGGTTGCCACGAAAACCGCCGCCGTTGCCACGGCCGCCACGGTCGCCACCGAAGCCGCCACGGCCGCCACGATCTCCGCCACGGCCAGCGGGTGGATGATATA
>DJRK01000082.1 GCA_002440065.1 Atopobium sp. UBA6362
CGCCCATGGCCTTCTTCATGCGGCGGTTGAACCACCAGCCTATGAGCAGGAAGATGATGATTGGCAGGCCGTAGCTCAGCAGCAGGTAGAACCACATGTCGCCCGATGTGTCGGCGATCTTGCCGACCATCTGGACGTTGTGTTCCTCCAGCTTCTCGTTCAGGCCGTCGCCGGAGCCGAAGATGACGCAGCTGTACTTCTGCTGGTCGTCGCCCGAGCCNNGCGTGAAGTAGAGCGTCCCGTCCCCCTGGGTCTTCTGGACCTGGGTCACCTTGTTGTCGTCGACCATGGTGAGGAAGTCGGAGTAGCTCACCTCTTTTGTCTGGGAATTGGTGAGCGCGGGGTACATCGTCTGGCTTATGGCCAGGTAGACCACCACCGCTATCAGGATGTAGAGCAGCATCGATCGCCGACGCTTGTTCTCGTCCATGTTCATAATCGGGGACCTTTCATCGAGTCCGTTAAGCGTGCGTATGGGATTTTACATACCCATTCGCGGCGCCGCGCACACGAAGCGCACATGGTTCCTATGAAAACGCTCGGGACGAGGCGATTTTGCCGGCGTCCCGAGCGCACATCTCGGCCCTTATCCATGCGTTGCGAAGAAGCGCGCAGCGTCTGTCCCGCGGCCCTATCCTGCGCGTTCCGGCAGCTCGCCGCTGCGGTAGGCGGCGAGAAGGGCGCGGAGGTCGGCGATCTGCTCGCGGATCTGGACGCCCGAGTCGGTGTCGCCCACGGTGAGCTCGCGCGGCCAGCGGCGGAAGCGGTCGTCGTCGCTCATGATGTCGGCGTTGAGGTCGAGCACGTCCTTGATGCTCGCGAAGGGGCGGTGCGCCTTGATGCGCATGCCCGTGGGGTCGGCGATGAGCGTGTAGCCCGCGATGCCGGTCGTCTGGTGGTAGGCCTGGCAGAAACCGCCGTCGATGACCACGAGCATGCCGCCCGCCTTGACGGGGCTCTCGCCCTCCGAGGCGTGCACCGGCGTGTGCCCGTTGATGATGACTCCGCCCGCGTCGCAGCCGAACTCCTCCAGGATCGTCCGGCACACCGACGGGTCGTCCGTGAGGGCGAAGTACGGGTCGCGCGGCTCGTCCCACGTGGACTTGTCGGTGAGGTAGGTGCGCTCGAACGTCTTCATCACGCGGCCCGAGAGCGGGGAGAGCCGGCCGCACCACAGGTACCACATCCAGTCGAGCGAGACCTGGTCGTGCTCGTGCCAGGCTCTCCTGGCCAGGCGGTCGGCGTAGTCGTAGTACTCCTTGCCCTCGAGCAGCCTGCCCTGGTGGTTCACGGGGCAGAACGTCCCGTCCTCGTTCATGGGCACGCAGGCGTGGAAGAGCACGTTGCCGTTGTGCACGAGGTAGGCGCTGCCGTGCTCGTAGAGGAAGCCCACGTGCGCGCGGAGCTTCTCGGAGTGGGTGACCGCGCTCATGAGGTCGTCCATCACGCGTTGCTCGCCCTCGGTGAGCTGATAGGGGTTCGCGGGGTCGAGCGTGGGGAAGTCCCGCGTGCGCATCTCGTAGTCCTTGTCGCCTATGTGGACCGTGCCCTTCTTGGGGTCGACGTGGCCCAGGAGCAGGCGGTCGTCCATCTGCCAGTTGGGGTGGCGCAGGATCGTCTGGCCCTCGAGCTTGAAGAGGATGACGCTGATGGCCTTCTCGACGGGCTCCATGCCGTCGTCGGCCTTGTAGGTGGCCTCGGCGAACAGCGTGAGCTCGCGCAGCGAGACGCCGTAGGCGTTCTCGAGGATCTTCAGGCTGTCGTAGTGCACGTTGTTGCGGATGACGGCGGCCAGGCACGCGGCCGAGCCCGAGGCGGCACCCATCCACACGATGTCGTGGTTGCCCCACTGGATGTCGATCGAGTGGTAGGCCATGAGGCGGTCGAGGATCTTGTCGGCGCGCGGGCCTCGGTCGAAGATGTCGCCGACGAGGTGCAGGTGGTCGACGGCGAGGCGCTTGATGAGCGCGGCGAGCGAGCAGATGAAGTCGTCGGCGCTGCCGGTGTCGATGATCGAGCTGATGATGCGCTGGTGGTAGGCCAGGCGCGCCTCGCGCTCATCGGAGGAGGTGTGCAGGAGCTCGTCGATGATGTAGGCGTACTCGACGGGCATGGCCTTGCGGACCTTGGAGCGCGTGTAGGAGCCCGAGAGGTGGCGCGCTAGGCGCACGAGGCGCATGAGCGTGATGGCGTACCACTCCTCGGTCAGGCGCCCTTCTTCGCGCAGGCGCTGGAGCTTCAAGGTGGGGTAGTAGATGAGCGTGCAGAGGTCGGCCTGCTCGTCGCGCGTCAGCTGGTACTCGAAGATCGACTGCACGCGTTCGCGCACGACGCCCGAGCAGTTGTTCAGGATGTGCTCGAAGGCCTGGTACTCGCCGTGGACGTCCGAGACGAAGTGCTCGGTGCCCTTGGGCAGGTTGAGGATGGCCTCGAGGTTGATGATCTCGGTGTAGGCCGAGCGGGTCGTGGGGAACTTCTCGGAGAGCAGCTCGAGGTATTTCTTCTCGGCGGTCTTGGGGGCGTCGAGTATCTCCATCTCCATGCGCGGGTCCTTCCTTGCCGACGGTCCGTCGGCGCGATGTGTCCGGCCTGCCATTGTGGCGCGGGTTCGTGACGCGCGCGTCGGGATTCGGTGAAGGGCGCGTAACGTCACGATGGGCGAGCCTCCCGAGCCCTTTTGACAGCCCATCCGTTAGGGTTCTGTGGAGAACTGGTTACTTAATCCTATAACCAGTTGGCTAGTATAGACTAGGCAGGTATCAAAAATCAGATACCACCACAAACCAAGAAGAAAGCCACA
>DJRK01000122.1:0-3872 GCA_002440065.1 Atopobium sp. UBA6362
TCTTGCGGTAGAGGCGGTCGAAGCTCCGGCTCCACAGGTCGAGCGGGATCAGGCCGTCGGCATCGTGGGGGATCGCATCGTTCAGTTGCATGTAATTCTCAATCGTCCGATTCCAGACAGAATTTTGTGTGGCTAGTTTAGTCCGAATTCGTACAAAGTGCAACGGAAACAATCGCGGGTTCGGCCCTTCTCACATAGCATACAATCTGATTTGGACCCAAACAGATTGTGAGGTATTCCAGATGATCGACGAGGAATTCGCTTGGCGGCTCGCGTGCGAGCTCGTGCGCATAGAGAGCACGGACCCCGGCAGCTACGAGGACGCCATCGAGAAGCGCCTCAAACAGCTGATCTGCGAGCGTGCGGCGGAGCTTCCGGACGATCTCGCTGAGGCCTTTGAGCTGCGCGAACTTGAAGTGCTGCCCGGGCGCCGCGACCTGATGGCGACCCTGCGGGGGCGCGAAGAAGGGCCTGCGCTCGTCTATTCCTGCCACATGGACACCGTGACCATCGGCGAGGGTTGGAGCGAGGAGACGCCCGCGCTCGAGGGGCGCATCGTGGGGGACAGGCTCTACGGGCGCGGCGCGTGCGACATGAAGAGCGGCCTGGCCTGCGCTGTGACGGCCTTCTTCGAGGTGCTCAACCGCGCGGCGGCGACCGGCGAGCTGCCGAGAAGGACCATGTCGCTGCTCTTCTCGGTCGATGAGGAGGATTTCATGCGCGGCGTCGAGGCGGCGATCGGCGCCGGCTGGGTCGGAGGCGAGGACTGGGTGCTGGACACCGAGCCCACCGACGGCCAGGTGCAGGTGGCGCACAAGGGGCGCACGTGGTTCGAGGTCGAGGTCAGGGGCGTGACCGCGCACGCGAGCCAGCCGTGGAAGGGCGCCGACGCCGTCGCGGCCATGGCCGAGGTGATCCACGAAATCCGGCTGTGGGGCGAGGGCTTGCCGACACACGATGAGCTTGGGTGCTCGACGGTGACGTTTGGCCAGGTAGAGGGCGGGTATCAGCCCTACGTCGTGCCCGACCGCGCCAAGCTCTGGATCGACATGCGCCTCGTCCCGCCCGCGTCGACCGCGCTGGCGAAGGCCGCCGTCGAGGACGCGATCGCCGCTGCCGAGAAGCGCGTGCCCGGCGTCCACGGCAGCTACAAGGTCACGGGCGACCGGCCGCCCATCGAGCGCGACCCCGACTCTCCCCTGCTCGCCGCGGTTCTCGCCGCCGCAGAGGAATCGGGTGCGCCGGCCGAGGTCGGGTTCTTCACCGGCTACACCGACACCGCCGTCATAGCCGGTACCTGCGCGAACCGTAACTGCATGAGCTACGGCCCGGGCTCCCTTGCCCTCGCGCACAAGCCGAACGAGTACGTCCCGCGCGCCGACGTCGTCCGCGTCCAACGCGTCCTCACCCGCCTAGCCCTCGACCAGCTCTTCTAGCAATCACCCGCAATTTGGGGTCGGATACCAACTTAATTTGGGGTCCGACCCCAAATTGCGTCTCACGCGATGTCGGGTAGAATGCTCAGAAAAAAGCGAAGAGGCCTCTATGATGTACCCGTACCTCACCTTCGGCGATGGGACGGAGGTCGTTCATTCTCAACTCATCGATGACGACGGCGTCAAGAAGGTCATCGTACATTTTGAGCGTCCCACCGAGGATGGCTTCGACTCGGCACGCTGCGAGCTTCCCTCTTACACGTGGAACAACTGGGAGGGCCATTTCTCCGATGACGAGAAATCGGAATTCGAGGCTTTTCTCCACGCAAACGCGCACCTAATTTACCGCTATGCGGCCCAAGGAGGGCTGCAGGTTGCCTAGCATATTTAGCGTAGGAGGATACCGGGTCTTCTTCTGGTCAAACGAGCTCGGCAAGCCGGTTCACGCACATGTTTGCAAGGGTACCCCGGGTCCGCATACAACGAAAATCTGGATCACTCGAAGCGGAGACTGCATCCTCGCAAACAACCAGAGCAACATTCCGCCGAAGTCGCTCGGCGAGCTCATGGAGATCATTGCGGCGCAGTCGGGGCTGATTTGCCGTAAATGGAAAGAGTTCTTTGCTGTAGACGAGCCGTCTTTCTTCTGCTAGAGCAAACTTATAAATTTGGGGTCGGATACCAACTTAATTTGGGGTCCGACCCCAAATTGCTAGAGGCGATCGGCGATGTCGCGGACGAGACGCTCGGTCTTCTCCCAGCCCAGGCACGCGTCGGTGATGGACTTGCCGTACACGCCGCCGTCGACCGGCTGGTTGCCGTCCTCGATGTAGGACTCGACCATGAAGCCCTTGACCATGCGGGCGATGTCGCCGTTGCGGCGGCAGGAATCCAGCACCTCTTTGCAAATGCGCGGCTGCTCAAGCGGCCTCTTGCCGGAGTTGTCGTGGTTGCAGTCCACCACGACGCTCGGGTTCTCGAAGTCGGCCTCGAGGTAGCGGCCGGCCAGGCGCTCGAGGTGCTCGTAGTGGTAGTTGGGGTAGTTGCGGCCGTCGAGCCCGATGTAGCCGCGCAGCACCGCGTGGGCGAGCGGGTTGCCGTCGCACTCGACCTCCCAGCCGCGATAGATGAAGTTCTGATGCGCCTGGGCGGCGTAGATGGAGTTGAGCATCACGCTCGTGGAGCCCGCGGTGGGATTCTTCATGCCCACGGGCACGCTGATGCCGGAAGCCACGAGGCGGTGCTCCTGGTTCTCGACGGAGCGCGCGCCCACGGCCACGTAGCTCAGCAGGTCGACGAGGTACTGGTAGTTCGTGGGGTAGAGCATCTCGTCCGCCGTGAAGAAGCCCGTCTCCTCGATCACGCGCAGGTGCATGCGGCGCACGGCCTTCACGCCCTCGAGCAGGTCGGCCGGGGCCTCGGGGTCGGGGTTGTGCAGCAGGCCCTTGTAGCCCGTACCCTTCGTGCGCGGCTTGTTCGTGTAGACGCGCGGGATGACGATGAGCTTGTCCTTGACCTCCTCGGCCACGCCGGCGAGGCGGTGCATGTAGTCGAGGACCGAGTCCTCGCGGTCGGCCGAGCAGGGGCCGATGATGAGCAGGCGGCGGGCGTCCTCCCCGCGCATGACGGCGGCGACCTCGGCGTCGAAGGCGAGCTTCTTCGCGGCGAGCTCGGCCGAGAGCGGCATCTCCTCGCGGGTCTCCTTGGCCATGGGGAGGTGGCGCTTGAAGTTCATGGGCATGTGGTTCTCCTTGCGTGTCGTGTGTCCTTGGCATTATCGCAGCCGCCGCGGCCCGCACGCAACTTGAGGTCTAACATGGGTTGGCGACTGTAACAAACGGCGGCGCCGGCGCGGGCACCAGGCCCTTCTCGGCGCGCCCCAAAGGAGGCACACATGCCCTGCACCACCATCCTCGTGGGAAAGAAAGCCAGCTACGACGGCTCCACGATCATCGCCCGCAACGAAGACTCGGGCGGCAACACCTTCTGCGCCAAGCGCTTCGCCGTGAGCGACCCCGCCGGCAAGAAGACCTATACCTCCGTGCTCGGCCACTTCACCGTCGACCTGCCGCAAAACGGCGTGCGCTACACCGCCATGCCCAACGCCGACCTCAAGGAGGGCCTGTGGGAGTCGGCCGGCGTGAACGCGCGCAACGTCGCCATGAGCGCGACCGAGACCATCACCTCGAACGAGCGCGTCCTCGCGGCCGACCCGCTCGTCGTCCCCCGCGACGCGAAGGGCAAGCCCGGCGACGCCGACTACGAGCCCGAGGTCGTCGGCGGCATCGGCGAGGAGGACATGGTCACGCTCACGCTCCCCTACATCGCGTCCGCGCGCGAGGGCGTCCTGCGCCTGGGCGGCCTGCTCGAGGAGCTCGGCACCTACGAGATGAACGGCATCGCGTTCTCGGACGTCGACGAGATCTGGTGGCTCGA
>DJRK01000122.1:3942-4114 GCA_002440065.1 Atopobium sp. UBA6362
GGCATCGACGCCTTCGACCTCGACGACGCCCTGGGCGAGGGCAAGGAGTACCTCTGCTCGGCCGACCTGCGCGAATTCATCGAGAAGAACCACCTCGACCTCAGCCTCGACGGCCAGCTGAACCCGCGCGACGCCTTCGGCAGCCACTCGGACGCCGACCACGTGTACAACA
>DJRK01000122.1:4257-4394 GCA_002440065.1 Atopobium sp. UBA6362
GCGCAAGGTGACCATCGAGGACGTGAAGTACATCCTGAGCCTCCACTACCAGGGCACGCCCTACGACCCCTACGGCAACATGGGCGACGAGGCCTCGCGCGGACGCTACCGCACAATCGGCATCAACCGCAACTGCC
>DJRK01000150.1:0-428 GCA_002440065.1 Atopobium sp. UBA6362
TCGCCTACAACAAGGACCTGCAGGAGTGTAAGGAAGGCCCGATGGACGCCGCCAAGACGCTCTCCGATTGCATGGAGATCGCGTCGGGCATGCTCGAGACCATGACCGTGAACGCCGACGTCATGCTCGACCAGGCGAAACGCGGCTTCACCGCCGCGACCGACGTGGCCGATTACCTCGCAAAGAAAGGCATGCCGTTCCGCGAGGCGCACCGCGTGGTGGGCGAGCTCGTGCTGTACTGCGAGAAGCACGGCAAGGGGCTCGAGGACCTCACGGCGGACGAGTTCCGCGCCGCGAGCGACCTCTTTGACGACGACATCGCCGAGGACCTGGACCCCGAGGGCATCGCGCGTGCCCGCACGACTTACGGCGGGACCGGCCACGAGGCCGTCCGCGCCCAGCTCGCCGAGGCCCGCGCCGCCCTCGCC
>DJRK01000150.1:458-17951 GCA_002440065.1 Atopobium sp. UBA6362
TCGTTTTTCTTCCAAATGGAAGAAAAACGAACCTGTCCCCTATTGCCTCCACGATGCGCGATCGACCCCTTCGTCACACGCATTTGGAAACGGATGCACACTCGGTTGCTTCGTCACACGCATTTACTGGGCCTCGGGTTGCGTTGTTCCATAAAAGCCCAGATAAGCTATCTGAAAAACGCCTCCGAATCAGCTTCGGGGGCGTTTTTGCGTGTCCCGAGAGACCCGAGTGCGCACAAGAATCGATTTACGTGTGACGAGAGCCGCGAACGTGCATGCAAAAATCGGGGACGGGTTCGCAACTTACTCATTTGAGCAATTTGCGAACCTGTCCCCGTTATTACCGTTTTTTAGACGCGGCGAATCTCGTGGATGCCGGCCTCGAGGAGGATCTGCACGTCCTCGTCGGTCGCGCCCGTGTCGGTGATGAGCAGGTTCACCTGGTCGAGCGACGCGTACGAGAAGCCGGCGCCGATGCCGAGCTTGCGCGAATCCGCAAGAAGGACCATGCGGTCGGACCGCTCGACCATGAGCGAGTTCACGATGGCCTCCTGCTGCGTCGTCGAGGTGATGCCCGCCGTGAGCGAGATGCCCGCGCAGCCCAGGAAGGCCACGCTTGCCGCGACGCTGCGGATGTTCGCGAGCGCGAACTCGCCCGAGAGCACCCCGCGCGGCGGGCGTATCTCCCCGCCGGTCACGAGGACGTTGCCGCCGTTGGGGCACACGAGCTCGTCGCCGTGCAGCGAGTTCGTGACCACGGTGACGCCGCGCGCCTTGAGGTAGTTCACGACCATGAGCGCCGTGGAGCTCGTGTTGATGAAGAGCAGCTCGTTGTCGTGCACGAGCTCGGCGCCGGCCCGCGCGATCCGCTCCTTGGTCGCCTCGAAGGGGGAGAGCTGCGCCATCTGGCCCAACGACATCACGTTCTCGGAGAGCAGCGCCTCGCCGTAACGGCGCGTGGCGAGGCCGCGGCGCTCGAGCTCGTCGAGGTCGCGGCGCACGGTGAGCGTCGAGATGCCGAGCTTCTCGGCGAGCTCGGTGACGCCCACGCGCCCCTTCTCCTTGAGTATGGTGAGGATCGTTTGACGCCGCTGCTCGACGAAGCCGCGGCCTTTCTTGTCTGCCATGGTGGTGCCTTGTCCCTGCTCTATATGCGTAGGTCTGATTCTACAGTTGCCAATAGTTGAAAATCGAACGATGTGAACAATTAAATCAACTCTGCTGAATTCAATCTAGCAAAGATGAATGAACTGAACAATTGCATAGACCGCTTACGGGTGATATTCTACCGTTCAGCGCCACATTGCACAAACTGAATGTTCGAAGTGTGCAGTTGGTCTATAACAATGGCAACAAAGCGTTCGCAACGTTACTCACGTACACACTGAGCACACAGAACGCTACGATCAAGCGTCATAGGAAAGGAGAGGTTCCGGATGCTTCTAAAGGAAATCGCCGAGAAGAAGCGTTACGCCTTCACCGAGGGCCCGCTGAGCTGGAGGGACGCTCTGCGCGAGTGCTGCAAGCCCCTCGAGGCCGAGGGCCTGGTCGAGCCGGTCTACGCCGACGTCATCATCCAGAACGTCGAGAAGAACGGCCCCTACATCGTCCTCGTCCCCGGCGTGGCCATGCCCCACACCACCGAGAACGCCCAGGGCTGCAACGGCACCGGCATCGGCTTCATGCGTTGCGACCAGCCCGTCCACTTCGGCGAGCCCGACGACGCCGAGCACGACGCGCAGATCTTCTTCACGCTGTGCTCCACGAACCAGGACGAGCACTTCCAGAACATGCAGCGCCTCATGGCCGTCCTGACGAACGAGGAGGCCGTCGAGAAGCTCAAGGCCGCCACCTCCGTCGACGACCTGCTCGCCATCGACGCCATCGTCGACGAGAGCGCCTTCGCGAACTAGCCGCGAACCATCGTGTGGAATGACTAACCTGCCCGGACCGGCGCGGTTAGTTGGCAGCATTGGAAAGAAAGGAAACCCATGGACATCCTAATGGGCATCTGGACCTGGATCGTGAACAACATCCTGACCCAGCCCGCTTACTTCATCGGCCTCATAGTCGTCCTCGGCTATGCGCTGATGAAGAAGCCTTGGTACGACATCCTCGCCGGCTTCATCAAGGCCGTCATCGGCTACCAGATCCTCATGGTCGGCTCCTCGGGCCTGACCTCCGCGTTCCGCCCGGTCCTCGTGGGCCTGCAGACCCGCTTCAACATGAGCGCCTGCGTCATCGACCCGTACTTCGGCCAGAACGCCGTTCAGGCCGCCATGGAGGACACGAGCTCTTCCGCCCTCTCCTTCATCTCGGGTAAGTCCTTCTCGCTCGTCATGTTCCTGCTGCTCTTCGCCTTCATCCTGAACATCGTCCTCGTGGCGTTCCGCAAGGTCACGAAGTGCCGCGCCCTCTTCACCACGGGCCACGTGCAGGTTCAGCAGTCCGCCCTCGCCTTCGCGCTCATCCTCTTCTGCTTCCCCGCGCTGAAGGACCAGGACTGGGTCGTCCTGATCATCATGACGATCCTGCTCGGCCTCTACTGGGCCGTGGGCTCCAACCTCTGCATCCGTCCTTCCCAGGAGCTGACCGACGGCGCCGGCCTCACCATCGCCCACCAGCAGATGTTCGGCGTCTACCTCGCCTCCAAGGCCGCCGACTGGATGAACAAGCACTCCAAGAAGGAGTCCAAGAACGTCGACGACATCAAGCTCCCCGGTTTCCTGAAGATCTTTAACGAGAACCTCGTCGCGACCGCCATCCTCATGACCGCGTTCTTCGGCACGATCCTCGCCATCCTCGGCCAGGACTTCCTCGTCGCCAACAAGTTCATGAAGGAGGGCCAGGACTTCTTCATGTACATCCTGACGACCTCCTTCGAGTTCGCCGTGTACCTCTCCATCCTGCAGCTCGGCGTCCGCACCTTCGTTACCGAGCTCACCAACTCCTTCCAGGGCATCTCCACCAAGCTCCTCAAGGGCTCCGTGCCCGGCGTCGACTGCGCCGTCACCTTCGGCTTCGGCGCCCCCAACGCCGTGACCATCGGCTTCCTCTTTGGCGCCCTCGGCCAGTTCCTCGCCATCGGCCTGCTCCTGCTCCTCAAGTCCCCCGTCGTGATCATGGCCGGCTTCGTGCCCCTGTTCTTCGACAACGCCGTCATCGGCGTCTACGCCAACGACAAGGGCGGCCTGCGCGCCTGCTGCATCCTCCCGTTCATCTCCGGCCTGCTCCAGGTCTTCGGCTCCGCGATCATCGCCGGTTGGACCGGCCTGGCGGCCTACGGCGGCTACATGGGCATGTGGGACTGGGCGGTCGTCTGGCCGATCATGACCGGTCTCATGAAGTTCCTGTCCTACGGCGGCCTCGTCGTCTGCGTCATCGCCCTTCTCGCCATCCCGCAGATTCAGTACCGCAAGCACAAGGAGACCTACTTCCTCGAGGTCGAGGATTGGCAGAAGTGCAAGGAGATGCGCAAGAACGGCATCGCCTAGGCCCCTTAGCCCCACGGTGCCTCTGAGCACCACCTGATTCACCAGCTCTACCAGGGGCGGTCGGACCGCCGGCCGCCCCTTCCCATGAGATTCGCCCAACAACAGGTGTTGGGAAAGAAAACCAGCCCGGGATCCGCCCGGGCGCACACAAAGGAGAACAACAATGAAGGCAAAGATCCTCGTCGCTTGCGCAAACGGTGCCGGCACCTCCCTCATGATGAAGATGACCGCCGAGCGCGTGACCAAGAAGCTCGGCATGGGCGTCGCCGACATCCACCACTGCGCGCTCTCCGAGGGCGTCTCCGTCGCCCGTCAGTACGACATCGTCTTCTCGCCCCTCAACTTCGTGAACATGTACGACTCCGCCGCCAAGGCCGGCGTGACCGTCATCGGCCTGCGCAACGTCCTCTCCGACGCCGAGATGGAGCAGCACCTCAAGGAGACCGGCGCCGCCGAGAAGTTCGCCGAGTAGGGCGAGCGCGAATAGGCGCCTGCTCAGGCGCACGTTCAACGAGTAATCCGAGGCAGAGGGAAGAACAACGATGAACTACAGCAAGAAGGTCATTGCCGAGATGAACCTGGCCTACGCCATCGGCACCTTCGACGGCGCGGACGCCAAGAGCTTCCTCGTGGGCGTCGAGAAGCAGGGCCCCATCCGCCGCTTCGCCCTTGACGGCGAGCCGATGGAGACCGTGACCGAGGGCCCCGGCGGCGTCATGACGATCACGCAGGTCCCCGGCCGCGACGACCAGTTCATGGCCACCTGCGAGTTCTTCTCGCCCAACTTCGGCGGCGACACGGCGCACATCCGCACCTACACCCGCGCGGCCGACGGCTCCTGGAGCTCCACGAAGCTCTGCGACATGCCCTACGTGCACCGCTTTGGCCTGCTCAAGGGTGCCGACGGCTCCACGTGGGTCATCGCCTGCACCATCAAGGGCGCCTGCCGCCACATCAAGAACGACTGGCAGACCCCCGGCGCCGTGTGGGTCGGCCGCCTGGACGCCGCCGCCGAGACCTACGGCGACGACAACCAGCTCCCGATGACCGAGCTCGCCAGCTGCCAGGTGCAGAACCACGGCTTCTGGTACGCGCCCGACCGCAGCTACGCGCTCGTCTCCACGGCCGCGGGCGTCTTCCGCTACGTGCCGCCCGCGACGGCCGACGGCGAGTGGGACGTCAAGTGCCTCATCGTCAACCCCACGAGCGATATCTGCGTGGGTGACTTCGACGGCGACGGCGCCGAGGAGATCCTGACCATCTCCAAGTTCCACGGCGACACGCTCTCCGTGTGGCACGCGACCGAGAACGAGGACGTCTACACCTGCGTCTGGACCGATCCCGAGAAGCGCAACTTCCTGCACGCCATCTGGTCCGGCGAGCTCGCGGGCGAGCCCTGCGCCGTGGTCGGCAACCGCAAGGACGGCCGCGACCTGCTGCGCGTTTACTTCGACGCCGCCGCCGGCGACTACGCCGTCGAGCAGATCGACCACGACCGCGGCCCGGCGAACTGCTGGGTCATCGAGGACGAGGGCGTCCAGCGCATCATCGGCGCGAACCGCGAGACCAACGAGGTCGCGCTCTACACCGTTTCCAAGTAACCGTTCGTAGATTCAAGCGGCGAGGTCTTCTTGCCTGCCGCACGAGATACCTAGGAGGAAAGAAATGTCTGCTATCGACGAGGTCACCCGCGAAGGCTGGATCATGAACACGTTCCCCGAGTGGGGCACCTGGCTCAACGAGGACATGGAGGCCGCCAAGCCCGCTCCCGGCACCGTTGAGATGTGGTGGCTCGGCTGCACCGGCATCTACATGAAGACCCCGGGCAACACCGCCATCACCATCGACCTGTGGACCGGCAACGGCAAGCGCACCCACGGCGACGGCAAGATGAAGGTCGGCCACCAGATGGCCAACATGGCCGGCTGCCGCAAGATGCAGCCCAACCTGCGCAACATCCCCTACGTCTTCGATCCCTTCGCGATCCAGCACGTCGACGCCGTCCTCGCGACCCACTACCACCAGGACCACATGTCCAAGGAGTTCGCGGCCCACGTCATCCAGTCCGGCATGACCACCAAGGACGAGAACGGCAACGAGATCCCCGTCCCGTTCATCGGCCCCAAGAAGTCCGTTGAGTTCTGGGAGAAGTGGGGCGTGCCCGCCGAGCGCTGCATCACCGTCAAGCCCGGCGACAAGATCAAGGTCGGCGACATCGAGATCATCGCGATGGATTCCTTCGACCGCACCTGCATCACCACGACCGACTCCACCGGCCCCGACCGCGAGGACCTGTGGGGCAAGTGCCCGATGGACATGGACGAGAAGGCCGTGAACTACCTGCTCCGCACCCCGGGCGGCAACATCTACCACTCCGGCGACTCCCACTACTCCATCTACTTCGCCAAGCACGGCAAGGACATCGCCAAGGAGTACGGCGGCGTCGACGTGGCCTTCGGCTCCTACGGCTGCAACCCCATGGGCATGCAGGACAAGATGGAGGCCTCCGACATCCTGCGCATGGCCGAGGCCCTGCAGACCAAGGTCGTCATCCCCATCCACTGGGACGTCTGGACGAACTTCGAGGCCGACCTGCGCGAGATCGAGGTCCTCTACAACATGCGTCGCGAGCGCCTCGGCTACACCTTCAAGCCGTACTACTGGAAGGTCGGCGGCCACTACACCTACCCGACCGACTTCGAGAACGGCAAGAAGTACTTCGTGTACCAGCGCGGCTTCGAGGACTGCTTCGACCACGAGCCCAACGTGCCGTTCCGCTCCGTCCTCTAAGGAGAGGCGGGCTTTGCGAAAGCGCTTGCGGGTCTTGTAGCGGCTTTCGCGCACATAGAGCTTTTACCAGCGCGTTTGCTGGCCAGGGCCGACCGTTCATATGGGCGGTCGGCCCTTCTTTCATCGATTTTCGCGGCGACGGGAACGGCCTTCTCGGCGCCAAGACATAAAGGAGTTAAGTATGTCCGCACCGTATCTGCTTGGTATGTACGAGAAGGCCGTGCCGGCCGACCTCACGTGGATGGAGCGCCTCACGGTGGCCCGCGAGTCCGGCTTCGACTACGTTGAGATCTCCATCGACGAGTCCGACGCGAAGCTCGCGCGCCTGGACTGGACCGCGGCCGAGCGTCGCGAGATCGTGCGACTGCAGAGCGAGACGCACCTGCCTATCCGCTCGATGTGCCTCTCGGGCCACCGCAAGTACCCGCTGGGCGCGACCGACCCCGACGTGCGCGCAAAGAGCCTGCTCATCATGGAGAAGGCCCTGAATCTGGCCTGCGACCTGGGTGTTCGCACGATCCAGCTCGCCGGCTACGACGTGTACTACGAGGAGGGGACCGACGAGACGCGCAAGTGGTTCGCCGAGAACCTCGCCAAGGCCGTCGAGATGGCCGCGCGCCGCGGCGTCCTCCTCGGTTTCGAGACGATGGAGACCCCGTTCATGGACACCGTCGAGAAGGCAATGAAGTACGTGAACCAGATCGATAGTCCCTACCTGGGCGTTTATCCCGACATGGGCAATCTGACGAACGCGAGCTTCCTCTACGGCAAGTCCGTGACGGACGACTGCAAGACGGGCCGCGGCCACATCCTCGCCGCGCACTGCAAAGAGACCGTCGCCGGCGCGTACCGAGAGATCCCCTTTGGCACCGGCACGACCGATTGGTCCGCGCTCGACGAGGTCGTGGCGCAGGGCGTCCGCCGCTTCGTCGCCGAGTTCTGGTACGTCGGTGCCGAGAACTGGCGCGAGGACACCAAGTTCGCGAGCGAGTACGTCCGCGGCAAGCTCGACGCCGCCTTCGAGCGCGTTTACGGGAAGTAGCTTGGCCTGCGAGCCATCGAAAGTACGCTGACGAGGCCGAGGGTCTGCGGCTTGCTGCACAGAACTCGGCTTCGTCACACGTTTAATCGTTTTGCTGCACAGAACTGCCCCTCGTCACACGTGTTTTCTGACCTTCTCGCTGCGTAAGGGTAGAAATGCCCAGATAAGGTTTCTGAAAATCAGCCTCAGAGACGATTTTTGAGCCGAATGACGTGTGACGAAGGGCGGTTCTGCGCACGCGAGCCCAATTTTGTGTGACGAGGGCCACGAACGTGCGAACGTGGGCGCGTTTCGCGGCGCGCTGGTCGTTTGGGAGGGGTCGGATGGAGCTCAAGCTCAGAGATTGTTCCGCTGCGTTGTTTGACTTCGACGGCGTCATAGCCGATACGGAGCCACTGTACATGGCGCTCGACCGTCGCACACTCGCCGCCTTTGGCTACGAAGCGAGCGATGACGACGTGCGGGCGTTCATCGGCAAGGCATCCGAGGTCGAGGGGCCTGCGCTTCTCGCTGCCCACGGAATCCACGTGACCCGCGAGGAATGGCGTGCCGCTTGGGATCGCGACCACCTGATCTACGGGGATCCGTCGCTGCGGCCGAGCCCAGGGCTGCCCGAGCTGTGGGCGGGCCTCACGGAGAGGGGAGTGCGCATTGCGGTCGTCTCGACCACGAGCGTCACGAGTCTGGTGCGCGCGCTGAACAACTTCGACCTGCTGCGGTACGTGGACATCGTCGTGGGAGACGAGCTGGTTGAGCGCCACAAACCCGATCCGGAACCGTACCAGCGGGCTCTGGATCTGCTTCATGCTGATGCATGCGATGCCGTGGCCTTCGATGACTCGCCCTCCGGCGTGGCGTCCGCTCAGGCTGCGGGTATCTACACCGTGTGCTATCAGGGCGCAAGCGAGGTCCAACCCGTCTCCGCCGCCGACTCCTACCTCACCGACTTCCGCGTAATCACGTTCTAGCGTTGCCCTTCAGCGACCCGTTGTTTTTGGGCCCCTTCCCCGCAGTACCCTGCAAGGTTTGTATCAATCGATGTGCCCAAGTCTTCTATGTATTTTGCCGTGTCGTCCTCCGAAACTTAAACGTGAGGACGTTCGGCCACCGCGGGGCCGCATCGTCTCCAGTCCGAAACATCGAAGACTGTGGAGACATTCCTATGGTAGATCCATTCGATTGCAACAGCTTGCGCCTCCAAGTCGAGGCGCGGGATTGCAGGGATGCAATCCAAAAGGCTGCCGATGTCCTTATCGATAAAGGCAGCATCACCCAAGGCTACGTCGATGAGATGAACGCCGCTTTCGATGAGCTGGGTCCATATTTCGTCCTGGCTCCAGGCATGGCGTTCGCGCATTCGCGCCCTTCTGCAAGCGTTTTAAAAACTGCGCTATCGATGGTCACGCTTAAAGAGCCGGTGCGCTTTGGAAATGAGGCAAACGATCCGGTGTTCCTCGTATGCGTAATCGCCTCGACAGATGCGCAGGAACATGTCGACCAGCTAAAACGGATCGCTCGTTTCTTGGCTGATGGTGACCACGTCCAGATGCTCAAGGATGCGCGAACGGAAGAGGACAAGCGCATGGTAGTGGACGAGTTGAACAAAGGGGGCTTTTAATCATGTCGGATACCGTTACCTTGATCGTTAAGACAATTACCCAAGCGCCCATATTCCTGAGCCTTGTGACCCTCGTTGGCCTGCTTTTGCAACATAAGAAGCCGCATGAGATTCTCGATGGTGTCGTCAAAACGCTAGTGGGCATGACGATGCTCTCTACAGGCTCAAGCTTGCTTACGAGCACCTTAACCCCAGTGATTCAAAAGTTGAACGAGGTCACGGGCGTGCAGGGCGTCGTGCCTCAGAACTTCTCCGTCTACGGGACGATGCTTTCTGAATATGCCACTGCCGTTGTCATGGCATTCCTGCTCGGCTTCATTATCAACCTTCTGCTCGTAAAGATCGTTCCCTGGAAGCAGTGCAAGAACGTATACTTGACCGTTCATGTGGCGCTGATCCTCTCTTCGTTCCTTTGCGCTTCTACTTCAGCCGCGTTTGGCTGGGAAATCGTCTCTGTTCCCACGATTGTAACTTCGGGCATCTTGCTCGGTTGCTACAACACGTTCTCTCCGGCGATTGCGCGCCTCTACACTAAGGACGTCACCGGGGATAACTACACGCTCGGTCACCAGCTCCAGATCGGCACTGGCCTTGCGGTTCTTCTGGCAAAGGCGGTTGGCAATCCCGACGAGGATGCCGACAAGATCAAGCTCCCCAAGGGCCTTGATGTCCTCAAGGATGTCACGGTGGCGATGGCGATTCTTATGCCGCTCATCTTCATTGGTATGGGGCTCGCAATCGGCGAGACCGGCATCCAAGAACTCGCCGGTTCTAACCAGTGGATTGTCTGGCTGTTCCTGCAGGGTATCAGCTTTACTGCGGGCTTCACGATTCTTCTCGCCGGCGTTCGCATGTTCATCAACCAGCTGCTTCCCGCATTCAAGGGTATTGCCGATAAGTATGCTCACGGTTCCATCCCTGCTCTCGATTGCGCCATCTTCTATCCGCTCTCCGGCACCGGTGCTATGCTCGGCTTCATTTCTGCTGCCTGCGGTGCTCTGCTTGCGATGGTCATCACTATCGTTTTCCACCTGCCCGTCGTCGTCTTCCCGAGCCCGAATGTGGTTGTGTTCGATGGAATGACGCTTGGTGTCTTCGGCAACAAATACGGTGGCTGGAAAGGCGCTATCGCTGCTGGTTTCGTCACCGTGTTCCTCGTCCACCTGCTTGTCATTTTCCTTTACCCGCTTACCGGTGTGCTTTACGGCGGTGGTCTCACGTACTCCCAGACCGACTACAGCTTGTTCTGGATGCCGCTCATGAGCATCCTGTCCGGAATCGGTCACCTGCTCGGTTTGGCTTAGCGCTAAGTTCTGCACCCAGGGCTCGGTTGGGCGCAGAATCTTCTTGTTTGCGTAAGTGGAAAGGAGGGGCTTGGAATGAAGAAAAGGACGCGCAACGTGCTCGCCCAACTTGTAGAGCGCGGCGACTATGTGACCGCGAAACAACTTGCCGAGTCCCTCGAAGTAAGTCGTCGTAGCGTCATGTACGCGCTGGATGACCTTGATGAGGAGTTGGTTTCCAACGGCCTTGGGCTCACCCAGCGCGTAACAAACAAGGGCATCAGAATTGAGCCAAACGAGCTCGGCCTCGCTGCCGGCCTTCTTGAGAAAAATACGGACACGGCGCTTCTGGACTTTACCGATGCTCGAGACCGCCGCTTCTTCTTGTTGTTCAACTTTATGTGTATTGACGGACAAGTCACGACGGAGCTCCTTTCTGAACAGATGATGACTTCGCCGAGGACCGTGAGCAATGATGTGAGCTTCCTCCGCTCAATCATGCAAGAGCAGAATCTCGAACTTGTCTACAACAAAAGAGAGGGCTATGAGGTCAAGGGGAACATTTTCACGGTAAGGAATCTCTTCGTTCAGTGGATGACGACGATTTGTCCTGCCGAAAGCAGCAAGGACCTTGCGACAACGATTGACGGCCTCTATAGACTTGCGAGAACAAAGCCTGGTTGCACCCTCGAGGTCAAGGAGCTTGAACAGTTAAATCAAATGTTGTCCGATGTGATTCCGAATCACTACACAAAGAAGGCCGGGTCTGTGCTGCTCCAACACCTGGTGGTCGCTCTTATGTGTTGTGGGCGGCGAGACGATTTTGGTTTTAGCAAAGAGGACAGGTCCTTCCTCGCCAGAAGCGTGAGCTTTGATGTGGCTCGAATTATTAGCTTGAGGGCTCAAGAAATCGCAAAGGTTCAGATGGATGAACGGGAGGATTGTTACTTTGCAACGCTGCTTCAATCGCTTCCGACAAACACAGCGATCAACGAAGTCCAGAACTATCCGTTTGAGGTCGAGGTCATCGTTCAAAAGCTCATTATCGACGTGAGCGAGTCTTATCAATACGATTTCAACGCAGACTCTGAATTGTTCCAAGCAATCGTTGGACACGTGATTCCACTTGTTTACCGTGTCCTGTTCAACAGCCAGAATAAGAATCCGCTTCTTGGGGAAATCGCAGCTAAATATGCGCGTTTGAATGAAGCGGTGAGAAGCGCTCTGGGCGGGCTGGAGTCGTATGCCGGCGCAGCGATTACGGATGACGAGTGCTCGTTCTTAACCCTTTATTTCGCTTCTTCAATCGAGAAAATGTCCAATGAGGCAGGCGAGCGCGCAAGGATAGTCGTGGTGTGCAATGCGGGCAATGCGGTTTCGCGATTGCTGCAATACAAGTTGACCAGCGCGTTCAACGTCAATGTGGTCGCTTCGGTCGCGGAAGCCGATGTCTATAGCGCAGTGGACGAAAACCGCCCGATTGACTTAGTCGTTACGGTTGTCGATCTCGACCAGAGTAGGCTCGGGATGGTTCAGTGCTTGAAGGTCAGCCCCCTTTTGAACGATGGGGATATGAACCATTTAGGGCGCAGATTGCGGCAGCGAGTTTTCTTGAAACCCGAGCCCGAGTCTGAAGGCGCTTCGCTTACGGATCTTCTTGCCTCATCGTGCTTTGAGGTTATTGATCATGTAAATGGAATGGATGGGCTGATTGAGGCGGGCGGGCGGCTTTTGAGTCGCGCCGGTCTCTGCGATGAGGAATACCCGTTGCAAATGGTATCGGCGGCTCACTGCTTTGGGCCGCTGACCACGATACTTATTGCTCCCGGCATCATCATGCCCCATGCCGGCATTAGCGATCATGTGTATCGGACGGGATTCAGTTTTGTACGAGTGCGGGAGCCGATTGAAGTCAACGGAAAGGAGGTGACCTGTGCTCTTTCCCTGTGTACCAGGAATAAGCACATCAACCAAAGGGCGATTCAGCAATTCGGCGTGCTTCTAGGACGAAGCTCGTTTATGGAGCAAGTCAAAGAAGTGGAAACGCATGGCGAACTCATAGTTCTTATCAATAGGTGCCTCAAAGAGGCAGAAAGGAAGTAAATCATGAAAATCACTTGCGTTTGCGGTATGGGTATGGGCAGCTCTCTTATCGCGAAGATGAACATTGAAAGTATCGTTTCCCAGATGGGGATTGACGCTGAGGTTGACAACTGCGATTTGGGCTCCGTCTCTTCAAAGGATTCCGATTGGTATGTGACAACTCGAGAGCTCGCTGGGAATATGCCCGAGGTCTTTAGGGACAAGACGATCGTGCTAACCGACTTCATCTCGATTGATTCGATTAAGGATGAATTGGTTAAGCATCTGCAGTAAGGAAGGCTGTCTAGATTGTCGCTCGCGGCCCCACACCAGAGCTCAGGCGTGGGGCCGCGATTGTGAATTGTCGCCGCTTGATGACTGCCCGTAGAGAGGCTGAACGGAAAGTTAAGGTGGCGTGTTGAGGGCCTTCGGGCGGTGATTTGGCGTTTTGGTGCAACTTTTCTTCGGAATTGCGTGGTCGAAGCCGGGGTTAGGCGAGTAACTTGACCTCAAAGGTGGCGTTTTGGAGCGCTGTAGGGGGCGCGTTTCAGCGTTTCCGCAGATGAGCCGCATGTTCAAGCGTATCAATTATTCAATAGTCCACGCAGAACCGAAAAAGAGTGCCGGAGAGGGTACCGACGCACGCCTCTCCGCCTGGTGCCGCGTCGCTCCGCTACCGGCGAGCGAGAATCGCGACGGATTCGACGTGCTTGGTGTGCGGGAACATGTCCACGGGCGTGAGCGACTCGATGCGATAGCCCTTTTCGCGAAGTATGCGCAGGTCGCGCGCCTGAGTGGTCACGTTGCAGCTCACGTATGCCACGCGCTCCGGCGCGAGCTCGGCGACCCCGGCGAGGAAGTCGTGGGTCGAGCCGGCGCGCGGCGGGTCCATCAGCACGACGTCGAAGTCGCCCTTGCGCCCCTCCCGCGACATCCACTCGGTCGCATCGCCGGCAATGAAGTCGCATCGGTCGGCAAGACCGTTCGCCTTCGCGTTCCTCTTGGCGCATTTGACGGCGCTGGAAATCATCTCGATGCCGGTGACCTGCACGTCGTTTGTATGCGCCGCCGCGCAGATGCCGATGGTGCCTGTGCCGCAATAGGCATCGAGCGCCCGGTCGCCGTCCACGAGCTTCGCGCCCTCGATGGCGATCCGGTACAGTACCTCGGTCTGCTGCGGGTTCGTCTGGTAGAAGCTCGTGGGCCTGATCTCGAACGTGCAGCCCAGCAGCTTGTCGTGCATGGCGGCCGCGCCCCACAGGATGTGGTTCTCGTAACCCAGGATCGCGTTCGTCCGCCGCATGTTCACGTTCTGCGCGATGGTCGTGACCTCGGGGCACGCCTCGCGAACGGCGGCGACGAGCTCGTGTTCGCGGCGCAGGCGCGGGACGTTCGTCACAAGCGTGAGCATGACGTCGTCCGTCGCGTAGCCGCAGCGCACGACGGCGTGGCGCAGGACGCCCGTGCCGCGGTCCTCGTCGTAGGCGGGGATGTGCTGCTTCTGAGCGATGCGTGCGACGGCGTTCAGGATGCGTCTCGCGCGCGGGTCCTCCACGAGGCAGCTCTCGCACGGGACGATCCTATGGGACCCACGGGCATAAAAACCGCAAGCGACCCGCCCGCGCCCCGCGTGTGCGAAGGGAGTCGCCGCCTTGTAGCGAAACGCCACGGGCTCGCCCTGGACGCCCACGATCTCGCGCAGCTCGCCGCCGTCCTTCTCGACGTCGGACCCGAGCAGGCCCTCGACGAACTCCTGCTTGCGGCGCAGCTGGATGGGGTAGGGGACGCTCAACCACTCGCAACCGCCGCAGTCTCGTGCGATCGGGCATGTGTATGTGCGGTATCCCATGAAGCGTCTCCCTCGAAGTCGTTGTCTTCCAGCATACACGAGCGCAAAGGAGCCATTGCCGCAGGTTCAGGCATGTATAGGAGTTTCACGGGGCTTCTCTGCAAGTCTTTTGACCCAAGTTCGAAAACATCGTTGTCCGATTTGAAAATACTTGCTTAAAGCTGGGCATAAGTACTAACATCATGACGTATTTGAAGCGGAGTCAAAAATTTCGAACCTGACGATACAAAGACGCCGCGATAGGAGAGGAACGTACATGCAGTCCAAGATCGCCCACAAGGCCGAGCGCGCCGCATTCAGCCTCGCTCTCGACCAGATCATCAAGACGGCCAGCGGCCCCGACCGCGAGAAGAACCTCGAGAAGCTGCTCGACATGGCGGGCAACCTGCTCAAGGACACCTCGCCCGGCGCCATCCGCGGCATCCGCAACGGCCTGTACCCGGGCTCCAAGTGGGAGCAGTTCCTCTGGGACGTCATCGACCACACCGACCACCACGTGCTCAAGACGTCCATCCTGAACGGCGGCTACGAGGCCGCCTTCCGCGGCCTGCGCAACACGACCGCCAACGCCGAGAAGAACCAGTGCAACGTGCCCTGGATCATCCTCTTTGACCCCACGAGCGCCTGCAACAAGCACTGCGTGGGTTGCTGGGCCGCCGACTACGGCAACATGCTCAACCTCTCCTATGAGGACATGGACCGCCTCGTGACCGAGGGCTCCGAGCTCGGCTGCCACCTCTACATGCTGACTGGCGGCGAGCCCCTCGTCCGCAAGAAGGACGTCATCCGCCTCGCCGAGGCCCACAACGACTGCCTCTTCAACATCTTCACCAACGCCTCCCTCATCGATCAGGCCTTCTGCGACGAGGTCAAGCGCGTGGGCAACATCATCTTCAGCGTGAGCCTCGAGGGCACCGAGGACTCCAACGACGGCCGCCGCGGCGAGGGCTCCTACCAGGAGGTCATGGCCGCCTTCGACCTCATGCGCGAGAACGGCCTGCTCTTCGGCACGTCCACGGCCTATACCCGCGCGAACACCGAGATGGTCAGCTCCGACGAGTACTTCGACAAGATCATCGAGAAGGGTTGCCGCTGGGCCTGGTACTTCCACTACATGCCCGTGGGAGAGGGCGCGTCCGTCGACCTCTGCCCGTCGGTCGAGCAGCGCGAGTACATGCTGCACCGCATCCGCGAGGTCCGCGCCGTCGAGGGCGGCAAGCCCATCTTCGCCATGGACTTCCAGAACGACGGCGAGTACGTCGGCGGCTGCATCGCCGGCGGTCGCGTGTACTGCCACATCAACGCCCGTGGTGACGTGGAGCCGTGCGTCTTCATCCACTACTCCAACGCCAACATCAAGGAGCAGTCGCTCCTCGAGTGCCTCAAGCAGCCCATCTTCCAGGCGTACCGCAGGCACTACCCCTGGAACGACAACATGCTCAAGCCCTGCCCCATGCTCGAGAACCCGGAGATTCTCCCCCAGATCGTCCATGAGTCCGACGCCAAGTGCACCGAGTACGTCACGCCCGAGGACGTCGACCACCTGTGCGCCCGCACGAGCGTCTACGCCAAGAGCTGGGAGAAGCGCGCCGAGGAGCTGTGGCTCGAGCAGCACCCCACGGGCAAGAAGGTCTATGAGGACGAGGTCTCCAACCTCGACGTCGACGCCAAGGCGAAGCTCATCGCCGAGGCCGACGCGAAGGACGCGGCGAACGCCGAGTAACGTCCCGCAATCGATCGATGCTTAATTTGGGGTCGGATACCAATTTAATTTGGTATCCGACCCCAAATTGCTGTTACGTTCGCGGGCCAAGGCGGCGCGTTGCCCGAATGGGTGCGCCGCTCCCTTCTTGACGTGGGTATGGTTTGCAGCATCGTGCACAAAGAGGCTCCAACAAAGGAGGCATCATGGCTGCAAAGGGTACTGAGAAGGTCAAGAACGTGGTCCTTGTGGGCCAAGGCGGCGTGGGCAAGACCATGCTGGCCGAGGCCATGCTTCACCTGACGGGCCGCACCACCCGCCTGGGAGGCCACGCCGGCACCAAGCCCACGCTGGACTACGATGGCGAGGAGGCCGAGCGCGGCTTCTCGATCAGCGCGTCCATCGCGCCCATCGAGTGGGAGGGCACCCGCATCAACGTGCTCGACGCCCCGTGCTACCCCGATTTCGTCGGCGACGCCTATGCAGCCATGAGCGCCTGCGAGACCGCGCTGTTCATGATCGACGCGGCGAGCGGCCCGGGGACCATCACGACCCGCCTGTGGTACGCGGCCGAGGACCTCTCGCTCGCCCGTGCCCTCTTCATCAACCGCATCGACCGCGCCGACGCCGACTACGACCTGGCGATGGCCTCCCTCCAGGAGCGCTTTGGCACCAAGCTCGGCCCGGTCACCATCCCGATGGGCTCGGGCGAGTCCTTCGCGGGCGTCATCGACGTCGTGCACATGAAGGCGCGCCACCTCGAGGACGGCAAGCCGGTCGTGACGGACGTACCCGACGAGTTCCGCGGCGCCGCCGAGGAGGCACGCGCCCAGCTCACCGACCTCGTGGCCGAGGCGGACGACGAGATCATGATGAAGTACCTCGAGGGCGAGGAGATCACGCAGGAAGAGCTCGAGGGTCTTCTCGCCAAGGCCATGGTCGACCGCCTGTTCGTCCCCGTGTTCTGCGGCTCCTGCGTCAAGGAGGAAGGCGTCGTCAGCTTCATGGACGCCGTGGTGGGCTGGTTCCCCACGATGGCCGACTTCGGGCGGATCCCGCTGGTCAACGGCGAGCAGCTCGACATCTCGCCGGACGACGACCGCCCCGTCGCCTTCGCGTTCAAGTCGCTGAACGACCCCCAGAACGGGCGGCTCTCGTTCCTCAAGGTCCTCGCCGGCACGCTCACGCCGGGCATGGAGCTCACGAACGCGCGCACCCGCAAGTCCGAGCGCCTCGGCCACCTCTACCTCATGTGCGGCAAGGAGACCAAGGACGTCCAGGCTGCCGCCGCGGGCGACATCGTCGTGGTGCCCAAGCTCGAGGCGCAGACGGGCGACACGCTCTCGGTCACCGGCAAGGTCGAGGCGGCAGCGTTCCGCTTCCCCAACTCGCTCTACCGCATCGCGATCGAGCCGGACGCCCGCGGGACCGAGGGAAAGCTCTACGCGTTTCTCGAGAAGTCCGCGGACGCCGATCCCACGCTCAAGGTCGAGCGCGATGAGGACACGGGCCAGACCGTGGTTTCGGCCATCGGCGAGGCGCAGGTCAGCGTGCTGCTTGACCGGCTCGAGGCGCGTGCGGGCGTGACGGCGCACACCGTGGCGCTGCGTATCCCGTACCGCGAGACGATCCG
>DJRK01000150.1:18036-21088 GCA_002440065.1 Atopobium sp. UBA6362
ATCGAGCCCAACCCGGGCGCCGGCTACGAGTTCGTGGACGAGGTCGTGGGCGGCCACATCCCGCGCGGCTTCATTCCCGCGATCGACAAGGGCGTTCAGGAGACGATGAAGGACGGCGTGCTCGCCGGTTACCCCATGATCGACGTGAAGGTCGCCGTGTACGACGGCTCGTACCACCCCGTCGACTCCAACGAGATGGCGTTCAAGACGGCCGCGCGCATCGGCTTCCAGAAGGCCGTCGACCAGGCGGAGCCCGTGCTGCTCGAGCCCATGGCGCACCTCTCCATCACCGTTCCCGACAGCTATGCCGGCTCCGTGATGGGCGACGTCTCTGCGAGCCGCGGGCGCGTCGAGGGGATGAGCGCGGGCTCCGGCGCCACGGCGGGCCAGACCACCATCGAGGCGACGATCCCGTACGCCGAGGTCACCGACTACGCGACGCGCCTGCGCTCGCTTTCGCGCGGCACGGGCGAGTTCGAGCTCGAGCTCTCCGGCTACGAGCAGGTCCCGCATGACATCCAGCAGAAGCTCGCGGCCGAGTACGCCGCGCGCCGTGCGGCCGGCGAAAAGTAGCGCCGCGCGTCAGGATTCCTTGGAGCAACTGATTTACCTGCAATTTATTTAATGAGCGCCGGCTTCCCGGGATGGGAGGTCGGCGCTTCGTGTAAGGAGGGGCTATGGGAAGCAGGGACTTGGTGATCGGATATAAGTCGGCCTTGGATTATTGGCGGGCCATGAGGTGTGCGGAGACGGGGGCCGGTTGGGACGAGACGCCCAATGGCCGGGTTTACGGCGCCCAGCGCCTCACGCTATCGGAACGGGCAGCGCGAGCAGCGGCGGAGTGCCGAACCGACTTGCCGCTTGAGGTCGTAATTCGAGAGAAAGGGGTGCATCACAATTCGCCTGCCGTGAAGGACCGGGTGTTCAAAGGGCCTTTAGGTCCCTCCGGGCTCTATGGGTTGGGCGACGAGGTGCATGTATGCACAATCGAGCCGGTGTTCGTGCAACTGGGAACGGAGCTCGATAGCATAAGTCTGGCTCTGCTGGCCAATGAGCTCTGCGGGACCTATGGGTTCCATGCGGACGGCGTCTTTGAGGGGGACCTTCAGCCCCTGACGACCGTCGGTGACTTAAAGACGTATGCCGCTGCGGCCAAGACGCTTGGAGTGCGGGGTGCAGCTAGGGCGCTTGCCGCTTTGGACTGGGCAGTCGACGGGTCGGCTTCGCCGCGCGAGTCTGAAGTTGCCGTCTTCCTCAAAGCGAACCGTAGGTGCGGCGGTGCCGAACTCGGGGATTTTGTTATGAACGGCAAAGTGTCGGTACCGAAGGAATGTGCGCAGCTCACAAGCGCGAAATGCTTCAAGCCAGATTTCATGTGGAAGGACGAGCGGGTCATTCTTGAGTACGACAGCAACGAGTACCACCTCTCGCCACAAGAGAAGACGCGGGACGAGGCGAGACGGCGAATACTCGAGCGTATGGGCTTTAGGGTGATTTCGCTGACGGCTCAGGCCCTGAGCGATGAAAATCAGATAAACGCATTCGCTTACGATCTTGAGCAGGCCCTTGGGAAGCGTCGCCTTCCGCTGTCTGATGGGCTTGCCGGCGCCCGCCGCTCGTTGTGCGAAAGGCTATTTGGCACACTGGGAAGCTTCGTCACACGTAAATGAAAATCCATGCGTACTCGGCTGCCTCGTCACACGTGTTTTTGCGCCGGATGCGACAAATTGAGGTTTTTTTCAGCTAGCTTATCTGCAGTTTTGTTCTCAAGGAATCGAACGGAGCCGAAAAGACGTGTCCCGAAGCGGCCGAGTGTGCGAGAAATCGTAAAAACGTGTGACGAATAGCGCGAGTGTGCAGAAGAGGCTTCTTGTTGGGAGCCTCGCGGCGCTCGGAGCGGGACGCGGGAGGCGGGCGGGCCGCTTCAACGCGCGGGAAACAATACTCATACATATAGCTGGTAGAATCAGGGGATTAACGCTCGGACCCCAACGTCTAGTCCGAGCCGTATCTGACCATCGGCCCAAGGAGGTCGCGCAACAGCGCATGGACGTAGCCATAAGCATCATAGTCACCTTTTTGCTCACGCTCGTGAACGGATTCTTCTCGGCGTCGGAGATGGCGGTCGTGAACGCCAAGCGCGCCGTCCTCGAACCCGAGGCGGAGGAGGGCGACCGCAAGGCACGCAATGCCCTGGAGCTCTCCTCCGATTCGGGTGAGTTCCTGGCCACCATACAGGTCGCCATCACGCTCGTGGGCTTCGCTTCCTCGGCGTTCGCCGCCACGAGCCTCTCGGAGCCCTTCGCCGCTTGGCTCGGCTCCCTCGGCATGCCCGCCGGTATCGCCGGCACGCTCTCGGTCGTGGTCATCACCCTCGCCGTGGCGTTCTTCTCGACGGTCATCGGCGAGCTCATCCCTAAGCGTATCGCCCTCTCGGAGGCCGAGACCGTTGCGAAGGCGGTTTCCGGTCCCGTTCGCGGCTTCATGCACGTGGCCGCGCCGCTCGTGTGGCTGACCTCGCACGCCGCCGACGGGCTCTCCAGCCTGATGGGCATCAAGTCGGCGGACGACAGGCAGGACGTCTCCGAGGACGAGATCCGCTACATGGTCGCCGACTCCGAGGAGCTCTCCGACCAGGAGAAGTCCATGATCCACGACGTCATCGACCTAGGCGACACGATCGCCCGCGAGGTCATGATCCCGCGCGTGGACATGACGAGCGTCGAGGACACGACCTCGCTCTCCGAGGTGCTCGCCATCATGCGACGCACGGGCTACAGTCGCATCCCCGTCTACCACGGTTCCGTCGACCGCGTCCTCGGTATCGCCCATATCAAGGACATCATCAGCCCCATCCTCGACGACGGGAAGGGCGACGCCTCGGTCGCCGAGTTCGTTCGCACCCCGACCTACGTGCCCGACACCAAGGACATCATCCCCCTGCTCTCCGAGATGCAGAGCAGCCACGACCAGATGGTCATCGTCGTGGACGAGTACGGCGGCACCGCGGGCGTCATCACGATCGAGGACATCGTCGAGGAGATCGTGGGCG
>DJRK01000150.1:21105-21680 GCA_002440065.1 Atopobium sp. UBA6362
ACGAGTTCGACCCCGACAACAAATACCTCACCAAGCTCTCCGACCGCGAGTGGCTCGTCGACGGGCGCTTCGCCCTCGACGACGCGATCGACCTGGGGTGGCCCGTCGAGGACAACGAGGAGTACGAGACCATCGCGGGCTACGTCTTTGAGCTGGCCGACAAGGTCCCGCATCCGGGCGACGTCTTCGAGAAGGACGGGTACCGGTTCGTGGTCCAGTCCATGCGCGGCCGCCGTCTCGCGATGCTGCGCGTGATCGCCCCGGAGCCGAAGCCCGAGGAGCCCGATGCCGAGAACCCCAAGGACTCCGACAAGCAGACGCCCGACCAGAAGGACTAACCGCCCACGGGCGTACCTGCCGCGGGTTGACTACAATGAGAAGAACTGCGCCGCGCCCGCACGTTGGGCATGAATGAGAGGGGCCGCGATGGCTCAGCTGTTTAACATCAAGAAGGTCACCATTGGGCCCAAGAACCTCGTTGCCGAGGTCGAGCTCGCGGCCTCGGCCCCGCTGATGACGAGCGAGGACCTTGAGGCGACGACGCGCGTGTGGAAAGTCATGCCCGACCTGCGCGA
>DJRK01000150.1:21719-38112 GCA_002440065.1 Atopobium sp. UBA6362
CATGGGCAACACCGAGCTCGCCCACCTGCTCGAGCACGTCGCCGTCGAGCTCCTGGCGCGCACGAACATCGCGGGCGACATCACCTCTGGGCGCACCGAGGAGATCGGTGAGCGCACGTATCGGATCACCTTCCCCTGCGCCGACGACGTGCTCGTGGTCGGCGCGCTGTCGAGCGCGGTCTGGATCATGCAGTGGGCCTTCTCGGGCGGCGGGGACCCTATGCCCGACGCCGATGCGACGGCTGCCGGTCTCGTGGACCTCGTGAAGAGCCTTCCCGAGGTCGAGAAGGAGGAGCCTGCCGAGGAGGTCATCGGCGAAGAGGAGCGCGTGATCGAGGTTCCTGTTGCGGATGAGGCTGCCGCTTCCTCAGAGCCGGCTCCCACGCCCCAGCCGCTCGATCGGCCGGCAGCTCCGGCGCCGCAGGCCGTTGCGGAGCCCGAGCAGCGTGTTCCCACGGTTGATGAGGCCGAGGTAGACGCCATTCTTGCCGAGCCGGCGCCCGAAGTTGCTCCTGCTGCCGAGCCGGCGCCCGCGCCGGAGCCTGATTTCGTGGCGGAGCCGGATGCGGCGAACGAGCCCCAGGTAGACGATGTTGCCGAGCCTGCGGAAGAGCCGGCCGAGTCCGTCTCTCCCTTCGCGCCTGTTGAGCAGGAGATGGAGCCGGAAGCGGCGTCGGGGCCCGAGCCTGCGCCGGAGTCCGAGTCCGAGGCCGTGCCGGAGCCCACGGTCGAGCCCGAACCCGCCGAGGAACCCGCGGACGCTCCCGTTGCCGCAGAGGATGCCCAGGAGCCCGCAGAGGAGCCCGATGCGGCTCCCGCCCCCGCGGACGACCAGCCCGCTCCCGCCCCCGAGCCCGTTGACGATTGGGGCCTGGGCAACGTCCCTCGCCCGCGTGCCGTCCGCTAGCGCCCGTTCAGGTATTTGGGCGCCGCGTGCGGCGCCTCGATTGGGTACACAGATATCTATCGTTTAGGTATGTCGAATCTCTAGGAGGACCTCATGAGCAAGAAGACCGTTGGATTCATCCTTGGCAGCATCTGCGGTGCCGCGGCCGGCGTCGTCGCCGGCATCATGATCGCCCCGCGCTCCGGGGCCGAGAGCCGCGCCATGGCCGCCGACGCCATGAACGACGCTTGGGACTCCGCCGTGGATACCTACGAGCGCGGCAGCCAGGCCGTCGCCGACAAGGCAGCCGGTGTCCGCCCCGCCGTGGATGCCAAGACCGACGAGCTTCGCGCCAAGGTCGACGCTGCCCGCGAGCGCATGGACCAGCTCCGCGACTCGCTCTCCGACGTCGTCGAGCAGACCTCCAACCAGGTGACCGACGCGGTGAACACCGTGACCGACAAGGTCGTCTCGATGGCCGACGCCGCCGCCGAGAACGGCTCCGCCCCGGCGCAGGCCGTCCATGTCGAGGTCGTCGAGCCCGAGGCCGCTGAGGAGAAGTAACCTTGCTCAAGGTCAACGATCTGTATGGCCGCAAGGTCTACGTGCAAAAGAAGGCCCGCAAGCAGAAGGCCGCCAATGAGGACGAGCTCAAGCTCTCGCGCCTGGGCAAGATTCACATGGCGGTCTTCTCGCCCGATGGCCACAAGGTCGTGGGGTTCATGATTGTCCGGCCCGACGTCGTGGGCATGATCAAGCGTGACGACGCCTTCCTGGCCTGGGACTCGTTCAAAATCCTCGAAGACGGCACGCTCTACGCCTACCGCGAGGACGGCCTCGACGACGCCGCACGCAAGCGCCTGTCCCTGGATTGGGACTCGTGCGTCATGTGGGCCGGCATGGACGCGAAGACCGAGGGCGGCAAGAAGCTCGGCTACGTGAGCGACGTGCTCTACGACGAGAAGACCGGCGACGTCCAGAAGTTCTTTGTGGGCGACGGCGGGGTCGCGCGCGCGATCGTGGGCTCCTTCGAGGTGCCGGCGTCCATGGTGCGCGGCTATTCCAAGGGCTACATGATCGTGGACGACGCCGCGTCCGACCTGGAGCTGGACGGCGGCGTGGCCGCCAAGGCGGGCGAGGGCTACGCGAAGGCAAAGATTAAGGGCGCCGAGGTCGGCAAGAAGGCCGGCGCCGCCGCGAGCGAGGCGGTGGACAAGGGCTCCTACGCCTTTGGCCGCATGCTCGGCAAGGCGAAGCGCGCCATCAAAGAGGCAACCGCAGATGAAGCCGAGCAGCCTGCGGAGCCGTCCGAGCTCGAGGCCGCCGACGTGCGCGTGAGCGCCCCCTCGGCGAAGCTCCGCGCCGGCGAGGACGAGCGCGCCGCTTCCCCCGAGCCCAAGACCTATGCGCCTGCGCCAGACCAGCAGGCTCCGTCGACGAAGAAAACGACAGGTCAGAAGCCTGCTGCGTCGACGCAGAAGAAACCTGCCGCAAAGAAGGCTCCTGCACAGAAGAAGCCCGCCTCCGGCTCCGATGCCGCTGC
Source organism: Atopobium sp. UBA6362 (assembly GCA_002440065.1). Lineage (GTDB taxonomy): Bacteria > Actinomycetota > Coriobacteriia > Coriobacteriales > Atopobiaceae > Paratractidigestivibacter. The sequence goes on from DJRK01000150.1 coordinate 24,149, forward strand.
GCGCGCCGTGGGAAAGCAGCTCGGCAAGATGGGCAAGATGTTCTCTTCGTTCAAGGACGAGTTCGACAAGGCGAGCAAGTAGCGTGAAACGTCCCACAAAAAAGCAAGTGCTCAAGGTCGCCGGCTATACCGGCGCGACGCTCGTAATAGTCGCCATCGCCGCTGCAAACGTGGCGATGGCGCTTTTTGGCGACACGATCGACGCGTTTCTCGGCGGCGGGACCGTAGACATCTCCGATACCGAGAAAACCGCCGTCATGGAGGACGGCCGCGACCTTGCCCGTCGCATCGAGGGCGAAGGGATCGTGCTTCTTCGCAACGAGGACGCGACGCTGCCGCTCGCCAAGTCCACGAACAAGGTCAACGTCTTTGGTTGGGCGTCCACGCAGTGGGTCGCGGGCGGCTCGGGCTCGGGCCAGGTTTCGGGCAAGACGCAGGGTCTTCTTGACGCGTTGACGGCGGCGGGAATCGAGTACAACACCGAGCTCGCGAGCATGTACCAAGGTTTCCATGGCGAACGCGACTATCAGACCGCCGGCGCCTTGAACAGCCGCGCGTCAGAATTCTGCCGGCTGTACGAGCCGAGCATCTACGACCGCGGCTGCTATAGCCAGGAGCTTCTGGACAACGCGAAGAACTTCTCGGACACGGCGATCGTGGTCCTGGGCCGAACGGCGGGGGAGTCGGTGGACTGCCCATCCGTACAGTACAAGGTCAACGCCCGCGGCGGCGAGGTCACGGCGGACGTCACACGCGGCTACTTGGAGCTCTCGAGCGAAGAAGAGTCGCTGCTCCGTTACGTGGGCGCCAACTACGCGCACGTCGTCGTGGTCGTGAACTCGACGAACACAATGGAGCTGGGCGAGGTGCAGACGACGCCGGGAATCGGGGCGGTAATGCTGGCCGGGCCTACCGGCGAGGTGGGCGCGAGCTCCGTGGTCGCTGCGCTCTGGGGCGACGTGAACCCCTCGGGGCGCACGACCGATACGTACGCCTACGATTTCTCCACAGCCGCGAGCTGGGCGAACTCCGGCGCCATGGGCGAGGGAATCTATACGAACAGCAAGGGGCTCTACCCGGCGGACGGCACGACGAACCCCAACGTGGGCGTCTCGGAGCCCTACGACGCGGCGCGCTTCGTGGATTACGCCGAGGGCATCTATGTGGGCTACCGCTGGTACGAGACGGCCGATGCAGAGGGGTATTGGGATAAAGTCTCGAACCGTTACGGCAAGGGCTACGACGGCGTGGTCCAGTACCCCTTTGGCTACGGACTGAGCTACACGACCTTTGACTGGCAGGTGACGGGCCGTCTACCTGGGCAGAATTCAAAGATCGACCGCGACACGCAGTACACCATGACCGTGCGCGTGACGAACACGGGAAGCGTTGCCGGCCGCGACGTCCTGCAGCTTTATTGCACGCCGCCCTATACCAAGGGAGGCATCGAGAAGGCCTCGACGGTCCTCGTGGCCTACACAAAGACCAAGCTCCTCGAGCCGGGCGAGAGCCAGGACGTCACCTTGAGCTTCCGCCTGGACGACGTCGCCTCCTACGACTGCTACGACGCGAACGACAACGGCCACACGGGCTACGAGCTCGAGCGCGGGACGTACGCCGTGGAGCTCAAGCACAACGCGCACGAGGTCGCGACCTGCGATTACGCTCGCACGGAGCTGTACCTGCCCCACGACGTGATGTGCGACGAGGATCTGGACACGGGCGCCGCGGTCGAGAACCGCTTCACCGGCGACACGGCTTGGGACGGCGTCTCCATCGACGGCTCGAACTCGAGCGCGAACATCACGTATCTTTCCCGCGCCGACTTTGCCGCCACCTTTGCCGCGAAGTCCGATGCCGACCGTCAGATGAGCGACAACGTTGCGGCGCTCAACCTGTATAACGAGCAGCAGGTAGAGGCCGACGCCGCAGACTATGCCGACCAAGACGGCGCTCTGAGCTACCCCGAGTCCAAGGGCTCGGGCGACAAGCTCGCGCATCAGCTCAGCAAAGACGGGAACCTCACGACCTTTGGCCGCGAGCTCGGCGAGAACTACGACGACCCGCAGTGGGATGCGCTTCTTGACGACTTGAGCGTCGACGAGATGAGCAGACTCGTGCTGCACGGCTACCTGGCCACGACGGCGATCGACTCGGTGGGCAAGCCGCTTACCAAGGAGGTCGACGGCCCGTCGCAGGTGGGCTCGTTCAACCAGCTCCAGATGGGCGTGGGGTATCCGTCGGGCACCGTGATCGCGCAGACGTGGAACGCCGCCCTGGCCCGCGAGTACGGCCAGCAGGCAGGACGCGAGTGCGCGGCGATCGGCGTCGACGGCTGGTACGCGCCCTCGGTGAACATCCACCGTTCCCCGCTGGGTGGGCGCAACTACGAGTACTTCTCGGAAGACCCGCTGGTCAGCGGTCTGATGGGCGCGTCCGTGGTCGCCGGCGCCAAGGAATCGGGCACGTATTGCTTCATGAAGCACGTCGCCCTGAACAACCAGGACTCGTACCGCGACTCGCTCTATGAGTGGCTGAGCGAGCAGACGCTGCGCGAGATATACCTCACCCCGTTCAAGATCGCGGTCAAGAAGGGCGGGGCGACGGGGCTCATGTCTTCTTACAACCGCTTGGGCGCGACGTGGACCGGTGGCAACAAAGCCCTGCTCACGGACGTTATCCGCGGCGAATGGGGCTTCGAGGGCGCCGTGATCACCGACTATGCCGACCACCAGCAGTACATGAACGCCGACCAGATGCTGCGCGCCGGCGGCGACCTGTACATGGACGGCGTGTTCCGCAACGGCTCATTTAGTTACGGCTTCTCGCAGGAGGAGCTCGTCTCGGCCGAGGGCACGGCGAAGGAGGCGCGGGCGAGGAGCTTCCAGACCAACCTGCGTCGCGCGGCGAAGGACGTGCTCTATACCTGGTTGAACGCCCGGGCCGCGAACCTTACCTACAACGAGAGCGCGGCATCGAGCGGCGTGGATCCCATCGTGAGGCCCACGAAGACCGCTGGCGTCCAGTGGCTGAACATCGGCGTGGCCGTGGCAGATATCCTGGCGCTTCTGGGCATCGGCGCCTGGGTCCGCCGCCGTCGCAGGCGCGCCCTCTATGCCGAGCAGTGACAAAAATCGGGGACAGGTTCGAAAATTACTCATTTGAGTAAAAATCGAACCTGTCCCCAAAAGTGCTCAAATGAGCAAAAGACGAACCTGTCCCCAAAAGTGCTTAGAAGGAGACCTTGGGGGCCTCGCGCTGGGCGTCGTCGGTGAGCTCGAAACCGCGGCGGGGCTGATACTTGCTGCCGGCGACGAGGCTGCCGGGGAAGGTCTGGATGGCGTTGTTGTACGCGAGGACGACGTCGTTGTAGCTCATGCGCGCGTAGCTGATGCGGTCCTCGGTGTCCTTGAGCTCGGCCTGGAGCTGCAGGAAGTTCTGGTTCGCCTTGAGGTCGGGATAGGCCTCGGCCACGGCAAGAAGACCGCGCAGCGCCTGGGTGAGCTGGCCGGACGCCTCCATCTTGGCCTCGGACGTCGGCGCCTGGGCGACTGCGTTGCGCGCGGACGTGACGGCGTCGAGCGTGCCGGATTCGTGCGCGGCGTAGCCCTTCACGGACTCGACGAGGTTGGGGATAAGGTCGTTGCGGCGCTTGAGCTGCGCGTCGATGGTCTGCCAAGCGTTGTCTACGCGGTTGTTTGCGCGCACGATGCCGTTGCTGATGCTGATCCACGCGACCACAAGGGCCGCGACCAGCACGATGATGACGATTGCTACAACCATGGTTCCTCCTCGGAGGACGGGCGCGGCTCCGGAAGGCGGCCCGCGCGGGTAATATGGCGGAGGAGGAGGGATTCGAACCCTCGGAACGGGATTACCGCTCGACGGTTTTCAAGACCGCTGCATTCAACCACTCTGCCACTCCTCCATGGGGTGCGAGCGAATCTATCCTACCCCATAGTAAGCTTGGTTCATTCGGTGTTTTGCGATTTTGGCCCGGGTACAGGGCTGCTGTGAAGGAGCGCGCGTGAACAGAAGGGTTTCGCATCCGGTCTTCGAGTTCTTCTTGCTGGCGCTGGGCGCCGCTATCGCGGCGTTCGCCGTGGAGGAGTTCCTCGTGCCCAACACGATTCTCGACGGGGGTATCATCGGTGTGGGCATCATGGTCAGCCACCTCACGGGCCTGCCGCTGAGCGTGCTGAACGTGGTGCTCAACCTGCCGTTTCTTATCTTCGGCGGGATGAAGCTGGGGCGCGGTTTCACGGTCAAGGCCGCCTTCAGCATGGCGGTTTTCTCGGCGTCGGTCGCGCTTTTCTCGGGCCTCGCGCGCGTGACGGGGGAGACGCTGCTCGCGGTGTGCTTCGGCGGCGTGTTACTGGGCCTGGGCGTAGGCATCGTCATCCGCGAGGGCGGCTGCCTCGACGGGACCGAGGCCGTCGCCATCGTGCTGAGCCGTCGGACGAACCTGGCCGTGGGCGAGATGGTTCTGGCCATGAACATCGCGATCTACGGCGTCGCGGGCCTGCTCTTTGGCTTCGACCGCGCGATGTACTCGCTGCTCACGTACTTCATCACGTCCAAGGTGCTCGACATGGTCGAGTCCGAGATGAACCAGGCTAAGGCGGCGCTCATCATCACCGACGACGCGGCCCCCATCTGCGACCTCATCTTCCGGGAGATGGGCCGCACCGTCACCGTCATGGACGGCACGGGCATGGTGAGCGGCCAGAAGAAGGTCCTCTACTGCGTGATCACCAAGTTCGAGATGCGCGAGCTACGCGAGATCATCGATTCCGTGGACCAGTCCGCGTTCGTCACGATGCTCGACGTGGCCGAGATCATAGGCAACCACGTGAAGAGCGCCGGGCCCGAGGCATTGGACGGCGAGGCCCGATGAGCGCGGAGAAGACCGCTGAGCTGGGGGTGGTTAAGAAGCCCGGCAGCGACGGCGAGCCGATGCCTCGCCCCGATGACGAGAAGTACATGCGCCTAGCCCTTGAGGAGGCGGCGCTCGCCGCGGCCGAGGACGAGGTGCCGATAGGGGCCGTCGTCGTGTGCGACGGCGCGGTCGTGGCGCGGGCGCACAACCGGCGCGAAACGGACCTTGACCCTTCCGCGCACGCCGAGTTCTCGGCCATGGTCGCCGCGTCGCGCGCGCTCGGGCGCTGGCGGCTCTCCGGCTGCACCGTGTACGTGACGCTCGAGCCGTGCCTCATGTGCGCCGGGCTCATGGTGAACGCACGCATCGACCGCTGCGTGTACGGCGCCGCCGACCCCAAGGGCGGCGCGCTGGGGACCCTCTACGACGTGAGCCACGACGAGCGGCTGAACCACGAGTTCGAGGTGACTCCGGGCATCTTGGGGGAGGAAGCCGCCGCCCAGCTGCGCGAGTTCTTCCGCGCCCGTCGCCGCGCCGCGAAAGAAGCAAAACGCGCCGCTGCGCAGGAGCTCACCGAGTAGCGCGCGCTCGGTTGGTCGCCACTTGACGTTGTTCTTCTTTGTATAGGAACTACTCGATTGCGGTGAAGTCCGACTTGGAGCTTCTAATATGCCAAACAGTGAACGAGCCGTCGGCAACCGTATAGAACACCGTGAACCAACCTACTCGAAAACTCCTGTGTCCATGGGGTCAGATCCATCGAAAGGGTAAACCGTGCAAGGCGGGTACATGAAAGGCGTCTTCTTGAGCTGCTGAATTTTCTGGATATAGTCAAAGGCGAAGGCCTCAGAGAGCTGATTGCCCCTCTCGGGTTCGCCCAGCCCGGTGAAATAGGCGATATAAACATTGCCGGCTTCTTCAAGCTCGAGCTGTGCGACGGGATCAATTGTGTATTTATGCATCTCTCTCCCGCGAAAGAAGGTGGCGAAGGCTTTCCTCCTCGGTCAAGAGATGCGTTTTTCCCTCCGCAGCGAGCCGAAGCCGCCGTTCGAGTTCGTTGAAGACCTCGATTGATTCAGGGCTTTCCGTTAGGACGCGAGACTCCCTTTTGAGCACCTCCGCAATCGGTGACATGTCGGTCTCCTCTCGTTTAATTGGAGACGTAGTATAGCAGCTCTGGGAACCGCCCCGTCCGTTGTTCAAGAACGAGACGGTTCCCAGAGCTGTGCTTACGGTGATTCACGGCGCGTACCGCAAAATGGGCGCCGAAAAGCTGTTTTCGCTGCGGCCCCTACCCTAGGAGGACGGAGCCCGCGAAGATCATGAGGGCCATGCAGACGGCGAAGCCAAAGGCGTATTTCGCGATGCGGCCGAGGATCTCGCCGTCCTTGCCCACGAGCCCGCACGCTGCGCAGCCGATGGCGATGTTCTGCGGGCTGATCATCTTGCCCGCGCTCGTGCCGAGCGAGTTCGCGGCGACGAGCCAGGTGGAGTCGACGTGGAGCGTGCCCGCGGCCTGGAGCTGCACGTTGCCAAAGAGCACCTCGCTCGACGTGCCCGAGCCGGTCACGAACGTCCCGAGCGCGCCCAGCAGCGGCGCGACCACGGGGTAGAAGCTGCCGAGCGTGCCCACGAAGAAGGCCGCGATGCTGGCGATCATGCCCGAGTAGCCCATGATCTTCGCCACGGCGAGGACGCCGAGCATGGTGACGACCGTCTTGCTCATCTGCGCGCACGTTTCTTTGAAGACGCGCAGCATCTGGGCGGGCGGGCACTTCTGGATGATGCCGCCCACGATGCCGCAGAACAGGATGAGGACACCGGGCGTGTTTATCCAGGTGAAGGTCAGCGTGGCCGTGGGGTCGCCGGCGTAGATGTTCACCGTGGACTTGATGGCCGAGAGCGGCTCGTTGATGAAGGGGAAGAGCTTGCTCGTGAGCAGCAGCACGACAAAGATCAGGATGAACGGGGACCAGGCACGCACGTCCTCGGCGACGGTCTCGTTCTTGCCCTCGCCGGTGAGGTTCCCGCGCAGGCAGAACTCCTCGGGGACGGGCTTCTCTTTCTGCGTGAGCGCAAAGACGAACGTGAGGACGAGCGAGCAGACGGCCGCCACGACGTCGGTGAGCGCCGGGCCGATGAAGCGCGCGGCGACGAGCTCGGGCACCGCGAACGAAAGGCCAGCGACGAGCGTGACGGGAAGGGCGCCGCGCAGGGCCTTGGGGCCGCCGCCCACGAGCATGACGATGAGGATGGGGCAGGCGACCACGAAGGGAAACACCTGGATGGCCTGCGTGAACGCGAGCTGAGCGGGGTCGATGCCCGTGATGGAGGCGAGCGTGGTGGTGGGGATGCCGATGGAGCCGAACATCGTGGGCACGCCGTTCGCGATGAGGCACGCGAGGATGGCGGTCACGGGCTGGAGGCCCAGGGCGACGAGCATGGAGGCGGGGATGGCCACGGCGGTGCCGAAGCCGGCCATGCCCTCGAGGAAGCAGCCGAAACACCAGGCGATGAGAAGCGTGAGGACGCGCTTGTCGCTCGAGACGCCGCAGAGCATGTGCTTGATCGTCTCCATGGCGCCGGTGCTCACGGTGAGGTTGTAGGTGAAGACGGCGGCGATGATCACGATCACGATGGGCCAAACGGCCATGGCGAAGCCCTCGAGGGCGGCGGTCGCCACGTTGAGCGCGCTCATTCCCCAGCCGAGCATCGCGGCGACGATCGCGACGAGAAGGGCGCCGATGCTTGCCTTGTACGCCTCCATGTGGAGGCCGCAGAGAGCGATGACGAGCCAGATTATCGGCGTGAGGGCGAGCAGGAACATTCCGAGCAGACCAACCATGGCGACTCCCGTATCTCGGTGTGCAGAAGCGTTGCTACCGCTTACCGATGGTATCATGCCGCTCACGGTTTTTCAGGTTTAACGCAACACCCGTTGAGAAAATCGGGGACAGGTTCGAAAAGTGCTCAAATGAGTAATTTTCGAACCTGTCCCCAAAATTGCTCAGACGATCTGGAAGGTGAGGAAGTCGAGGTAGTGGGTCTCGGGCACGCCCCAGAGGATGGGGTGGTCGGGCGCCTGCTGCCGCTCCTCGATCTGCTTGAGCTGGACGTTCGCCTGGTGCGCGGCGTCGGCGATCGCCTCCTTGAGCAGCTCCGTCGTCATGAAGTGGCTGCAGCTGCACGTGGCGAGGTAGCCGCCGCGGGGCAAAAGGCGCATGGCCTCGTAGTTGATCTCGCGGTAGCCGCGGCTCGCGTGCTTCACGGTGCAGCGGCTCTTGGTGAACGCGGGCGGGTCGAGGACGATAAGGTCGAAGGGGCCGCCCTCCTCTCGTAGCCGCTTCTTGTCGCGGCGCAGCTCAGGCAGGTACTCGAGGACGTTCGCGCAGGTGAAGTCCATGCGCTCGGAGAGACCGTTCAGCTGGGCGTTCGTCGCGGCGAGGTCGAGCGCGGTCTGGCTCACGTCCACGCAGCGGACGAACTCCGCCCCGCCCGCCGCCGCGTTCAGGCCAAAGGGCCCCACGTGGCAGAAGCAGTCGAGAACGCGCCTGCCCCCGGCGAGCTCTCGCACGGCTCGGCGGTTGTATTTTTGATCTAGGAAGAAGCCCGTCTTCTGGCTGTTCTCGATGTCGAGGTCAAACTTCAGGCCGTTCTCCACGACCATGATGCGTGCGGAATCGGGTGCCTCGGCGCCCTCGCCGTCCCACCAGCCCTTGTACTGCGGCAGGCCCTCCTTGGCGCGGGAAGGCGAGTCGTTGCGCTCGTAGATGCTGCGCACGTCCTGGCCGTCGGCCTGCAGGGTCTTGAGCAGCAGGGGATAGATGACGGGCCGCAGCAGCTCCATGCCCACGGTGCCCACCTGCGCGACCAGCACGTGCTCGTAGCGGTCGACGATAAGGCCAGGCATGCCGTCCGCCTCGCTAAAGATAACGCGGCAGCAATTGGTGTCCGGCTCGCAGCCGGGAAGCGCCCGCCCGCCCATGGCGACGCGGCGGTGCTGCCATGCCCAGGCGATGCGCCGCGACCAGAACGCCTCGTCCACGCGGTCGTTCGCGTTGCGCGTCACGGTGCGGACGCGGATCTTCGACTGCTCGGAAAGAAAACCCGCGCCCTGCCACGTGCCGTTCTCCTCAAGGACGTCGACGACGCAGCCGTTCGTCGCGGGCGCGCCGTCGGCTGCGGGCTCGGTGCGCAGGACCTCGCCCTCAAAGACCCAGGGGTGCCCGGCCTTGAGGGACCGCGCCGCCTTGCGCGTGACGATGACCTGCGGATATGGGCGCGTTTGCTTCATAGTGGCTCCTCGAGGCGGCGCCGCGCGGGCGCCGGTTGCTTTCGACTCAAAGCCAGTATACGTGTGCCTGTGCGAGCGCGGCGGCGCGGCCTTGTCTGCTCGCGCAACGCCACAGCCGTTCATTATCTCCTTATGCTCGCGTAACTTGCCCTGACCTTAAACCGACGCGCCCCCTTACCGTTCTGTTATTCACCATGCCGATACTGGGTCCTGCGCTTGGACGCCGCGCGCTTCGCGCCGCGCGGGCCTGGGACAAGCGAACAAGCGAATCGCATAATCAGAATCATCGGGAGGAAGCTTCTTGTCATCCATCGAGTTGCGGCACGTGAAAAAAACCTACGAGAACAAGACTACGGTCATCGAGGACATGAACCTCGTCATCCCTGACGGTAGCTTCACGGTGCTGGTGGGGCCGTCCGGCTGCGGCAAGACCACGACCCTGCGCATGATCGCGGGACTCGAGCAGGTCACCTCGGGTGACCTGCTCTTAGACGGCGTGAGGGTGAACGACGTCGAGCCGGGCGAGCGCGACATCGCCATGGTCTTCCAGAACTACGCCCTCTACCCGACCATGAGCGTGCGCGAGAACATGGAGTTCGGGCTCGTGAACGCCAAGGTCCCCAAGGCCGAGCGCGACGCCCGCATCAAGGAGTTCTCGCGCATCGTCGGCCTCGAGAAGTACCTCGACCGCAAGCCTTCCCAGCTTTCCGGCGGCCAGCGCCAGCGTGTCGCGCTCGCCCGCGCCATGGTGAAGCATCCCAAGGTCTTCCTCATGGACGAGCCGCTCTCGAACCTCGACGCGAAGCTGCGCGCCCAAATGCGCACCGAGCTCATCGCCCTGCACCAGCGCCTCGGCACCACCTTCGTTTACGTGACGCACGACCAGACCGAGGCCATGAGCATGGCGACGAAGATCGTCCTCATGAACGACGGCCGGATCCAGCAGGACGACAGCCCCCTGCGCATCTACGGAAACCCGGCGAACAAGTTCGTCGCGCAGTTCATCGGCGTCCCGACCATGAACGTCTTCCGCAAAGAAGACCTCCCCGAGCTCGGTCTTCCCGCGGACGCCGAATGGGTCGGCTTCCGCCCCTCGCGCGCCGTGTTCGCCAAGGCGATTTCCGGCAGGCTCCCGAACGGCTCCTCGGTGCTCTCCGACTATCGCGCCCCGGTCGAGGGGGACCTGGTCTTCGAGGGCGTCGTCCAGATCCGCGAGATCATGGGCTCCGAGATCATCTACCAAGTCAAGACGGATTTCGGCGCCGTCTCGTTCAAGACCTTCAACCAGCCGCAGGTTCATGTGGGCGAGAAGGTTGAGCTGACCGTGGACCGGCCTTCGCTGTACCTCTTCGACGGCGATGAGAAGCGGGTGGCGGCATGAGCGCGCCGTCGTCCGCCGCGGCCGCGAAAGACGGCGCCGCGAGGCGCACGCTCGCCAAGGCCAAGCCGTACCTCTTTGTGGGCCCCGCGGTCGTCATCCTCACCGTCTTCTGGGTCTACCCCATCATCAATATGGGGTACCTCTCGTTCTTCAAGTGGGACCTCATCTCGCCCAAGATGCAGTTCGTGGGCCTGCGGAACTTCCAAGACCTATTTGCCGACCAGGAATTCTGGCAGACGTTCGCGAACACGGTCATCTACACGGTGTTCGTGGTGGGCCTCGGCGTTGGTCTGGGCCTGGCCGTGGCCGTCTACCTGAAGGAGCGCACCCGGACGAACGGCTTCATCCAAGCCGTGATTTTCTCGCCGTATGTGGTGAGTCTCGCCTCTGTCGCGCTGCTGTGGATGTGGATCATGAACAAGGACTACGGCCTTCTCAATTCCATCCTCTCGGCCTTTGGTCTCGGAGCGGTCGACTGGCTGGGAGACCCCCACGTGGCCCTCGCTTCTCTTATCCTCATCTCGGTATGGAAAAGCGTGGGATACGACGCGCTCATCCTGGTCTCCGCGATTCAAGGCATCCCGTCCCACCTGTACGAGGCCGCCCGCCTCGACCGCGCCGGGGCCTGGACCACGTTCCACAAGATCACCTTCCCCATGATCTCGCCCACGGTGTTCTTCCTCGTGGTCGTGGATGCCATCGCCTCCCTCAAGGCCTTCGAGACCATACAGATCATGACGACCGGCGGCCCGCAGAACGCCACGAACACCCTGGTCTTCTCGCTGTACCAGTACGGGTTTCAGTTCAACAAGGTCGGGTACGCGGCGGCCATCGGCGTGGTCCTGCTTGTGCTCATCGCCCTCTTCGCCGTCGTCTACTTCAAGCTGCTCGCCAAGCGAGTGTACTACCGCTAGGAGATGAACCCCACAGTGAATAACCCGCAAACCGCCGCCGCGGCGCCGCAGGCGGACGAGGAGCGCCGCTCTGCCCGTACCCATCGCGCAAAGAAGGCCGCCCGCCGCGTCGCGCGCTGGGCCGTGAACGCGATTCTGGTTCTCGTGTTCTTCTTCCCGTTCTTCTGGATGGCCGTAAGCTCGCTCAAGACGCTCGGCGAGACCATGCAGTTCCCGCCCTCTCTTCTGCCCGCCTCGCCCCAGTGGCAGAACTACCAGAGCGCCTGGACGTCCATTCCCTTTGGGAAGTACCTCGTCAATTCCTGCATCGTGACGGCCAGCGTGCTCGTCTTGCAGATGCTCACCGTCGTCCCGGCGGCCTACGCCTTCTCACAGTATGACTTCAAGGGCAAGCGCCTGCTGTTCGGGGGCACGCTGGTCACGATGATGGTGCCTGCCCAGCTGGTCTTCTTGCCGCTCTTCGTCCTGTTTGCCAAGTGGCACCTCATCAACACCTACGCGTCGCTCATCCTCCCGTTCGCGACGAGCGCGTTCAACATCTTCATGCTGCGCCAGACCTTCAACCAGATGCCCCGTGAGCTCGTGGAGGCCGCGCGCCTCGATGGGGCGAGCGAGCTCAAGATCGTGGTGAAGCTCTTCTTGCCCATGGCGAAGGCGACCATCGTGACCTGCGCGCTGTTGACGTTCATCTCTACCTGGAACGACTACTTCTGGCCTCTCGTCCTCACGACGAAGGACGTCGTGCGCACCCTGCCGGTTGGCGTCGCGAGCATGCGGGCGAGCGAGTCGGGCATCAACTTTCACATCCTCATGGCGGCGAACGTCCTGCTCAGCCTCCCGATCCTGGTCATCTACGCCTTCGCGAACAAGCACATCATCAAGGCCTTTTCCTACATCGGCGACAAGTAGCCCGGTCACGCGCCTTTGGCCCTCTCGCCTGCATATAACGTGTCTTTGCATGATTCTCAAAATCAAATCCTAAATCGAAAGGAACCATCCATGAACTTCGGTCTCTCTCGTCGCCAGTTTGTCCGCGCCGGCCTGCTGGGGGCCTCCGGCCTCGCTGCCGCCGGTCTCTCCGCTTGTTCCGGCGACGGCGCCGGCTCTTCCTCCAGCGTCGACCAGGCGAGCTCGGACGGCACCGTCGAGCTCAAGTATTGGTACTGCTGGACCGACAAGATCAAGGAGAACAACGAGGAGCGCGTCCAGGAGTTCAACGACTCCGTGGGCAAGGAGAAGGGCATTCACGTCACCGCCGAGTACCAGGGCTCCTATGACGACCTCAACTCCAAGCTCAAGACCGCCTTCGCCGCGAACGAGGAGCCCGACGTGTGCGTAATGGTGGTCAACGGTACCCAGACCTTCGCGGACGGCGGTATGATCCAGCCGATCTCGGACCTCATCGCCGACGATGACCTGAAGGACTTCTGGCCCGGCCTCATGGACAACTGCTACGCCTCCGGCGAGCTGTACGGCGTGCCCTACCTGCGCTCGACGCCCCTGCTGTATTTCAATAAGACCCTGTTCCAGAAGGCCGGCGTCGATGCGAGCAAGGCGCCCGAGACCTGGGACGACGTCGTGAAGGCATCCGACGCCCTCAGGGCCCAGGGCGTTCACGGCTACGGCTTCTACTCCTACATCTGGATTCTCACCGCGTTCCTGTACAGCAACGGCGCGGCTCCGTTCAGCGACGACCTCACGGCCCCCTCGGCGACCTTCAACGAGGACCCCGCAGTCGAGACGGTCCAGTGGCTCAAGGATGGCGTCGACAGCCACAACTTCTCCTTCACCGCCGGGTCGAACGGCTCCGACGCCCTGACGAGCGCCGTGGCGAGCCAGCAGGTCGCCATGTGGTGCACCTCCACGGCCGACCTCACGAACCACCTCTCGCTCGCCGAGCAGGGCGGTTATGAGATCGGCGTCGGATTCATGCCCAAGAAGACCCAGAACAAGGTCCCAACCGGCGGCTGCGACCTCGTCATGACCTCCCGCGTCGCCGACGCGCGCCGCGCGGCCGCGGGCGAGTTCATCAACTTCATGACCTCCAAGGACGCCGCGGTCAAAAACCACCTCAAGACCGGCTACCTGCTCACGCGCCAGTCCGACGCGGACGACAGCCGCGTCAAGGAGGCCTACGCCAAGACCCCGGAGTACCAGGTCGCTTTCGACCAGCTGCAGTACGCCATCGGCGACTACATGAACGACGGCTACACGGAGGCCGCCAAGGACTTTACCGACGCAATCGACAAGATCATGGGCGGCACGGGTGACGTCAAGAGCGCCCTCGACGACGCGAAGCAGCAGGCCGACAAGGCCCTCAAGGCCTAGCGGCTGTTTTTCTTGACGCAAAACAAACGCTACCTACGGAGGCACTACCCGATGCACCATCTCTTTGTCATGAGCGTGGACGCGCTCTTCACGGAGAACCTCGCGGATGTCCGCAAGATGCCGGGTTTCGCGCAGGTTCTGAAGAATGCGGCCATCTTCGAGCACGTG
>DJRK01000030.1 GCA_002440065.1 Atopobium sp. UBA6362
TCGACGCCGCCCTTGGTGTCGACCTTCGTCGGCACGTGGTCGTTCACCGGCGTGGGCGCGATGAGGACGGCGCAGGCGTGGACGCCCTCGCCGCGGTGCATGCCCTCGATGGAGAGCGCCGCGTCGATGATGCGCCGCGCGTCCTCGTCCTTCTTGTAGGCCTCCTCGAAGTCCGGGGAGTACATGTCCTCCTTGCCGCCGGTCTTCTGGAGCACGAACTTGAGCTTGGCCTTGGGGTCGCCCGTGATCATCTTGGAGAGCTTCTGGCCCTGCCAGACGGGGAAGCCCAGGACGCGGCAAGCGTCGTTGATGGCCTGCTTCGCCTTGATCGTGGAGTAGGTGATGACGTGGCAGACGCGCTCGGGGCCGTAGAGCTCGCGCACGTGCTGCACGACCTCCAGGCGCCGCTCATCATCGAAGTCCATGTCGATATCGGGCATCTCGGTACGCTGGGGCGAGAGGAATCGCTCGAACATCAGGCCGTTCGAGAGCGGGTCGAACGTCGTGATGTCCATGGCGTAGGCGACGAGGGCGCCGGCGGCCGAGCCACGGCCCGGGCCCACGCCGATGCCGTTCCTCTTGGCCCACTGGACGTACTCCTGCACGATGAGGAAGTAGTCGGCGAAGCCTTTGGTGCAGATGATGTTGTACTCGTGGTTCAGGCGGTCGAGGACGTTCCAGTCGCCGATCGTGACGTTCTTCCAGTCCTCGCCGTAGCGCTTGGCCAGGCCCTTCTCGCACTCCTCGCGGAAGCGCCCCTCCGAGGTCTCGCCTGGGCGCAGGCCAGGGAACTTGGGCAGGTACATGTGGGACCAGTCGAGCTCGTAGTCGCACTTTGCCGCGACCTCGAGCGTGTTGTCTATGACCTCGGGCGCCCACGAGAAGAGCTCGCGCATCTCCTGCTCGCTCTTGATGTAGAACTCGGTGCCCGTCATGCGCTTGCGGTTCACGTCGTCGATCTTCGACGCCGTGCCGATGCAGGAGAGGATGTCCTGGGTCGGTGCGTCCTCGCGCGTGAGGTAGTGGTTGTCGTTCGTCGCGACGACCTTGATGCCCAGCTCGTGCCCCAGCTTGAGGATCTGCTCGGAGAGCGTGCGGTCGTTGAAGCCGCCCCACGAGGGGTCCTCGAGGCCGTGGTCCTGCACCTCGAGGTAGAAGTCCTCGCCAAAGATCTCCTGGTACGTGAGCGCCCACTTCTTCGCCTCGTCGGGGCGGCCCTGGAAGTACATGCGCGGGATGATGCCGGCCACGCAGGCCGAGCAGCACACGATACCCTCGTGGTAGCGGCGCAGCATGTCGAGCGTGGTGCGCGGGTAGTAGTAGAACATCTCGCCCGACGCGGCCTCGCTCATCATCTTCATGAGGTTGACGTAGCCCGTCTCGTTCTTGGCGAGGAGGATGAGGTGGTAGCGGTGCTGCTTCGTGCCCTTCTCGATGCAGTCGTCCGTGATGAAGTAGGCCTCGCACCCAAAGATGGGCTTGATGAGCAGCGGCGGGCGGTTGGCGCGCACGGCCTCGAGGTCGTGGCCGGAGGACTCCCACACCGCGACGTCGGACTCCCACTGGGCGTGCACGCGGTCGTGCGGGCCGGCGTCGGCGGGGTCGGGGTCGGGCTCCTCGAGCTCCCAGTCCTTCTGGAAGCACTCGACGTCGTGCTTCCACTGCTTCATGTCCTTCTGGGCGTCGTTGTACTTGCGGCACTCGAGGTCGAAGTCCGGCGTGCCGAACATGTAGCCGTGGTCCGTGAGGGCCAGGGCGGGCATGCCGAGGTCGACCGCGCGCTTGACCATGTCGGGAATCTTGGTCGCGGCATCGAGCATCGAGTAGTCGGAGTGGTTGTGGAGATGGACGAAGGCCATGTAGCAGGCGCCTTTTCTAGTCGGGGAACAGACGAATCAGTGATGTTCCAGTTTAGCGCGGAAGCCGCGTTCGGATACGGCGCCCAACGGTTCGGCACCGTAATCCCACGGCTCCCGCCGCCCCTGCAATTTGAGACGTTTCAGGGGACGTTTATGTCTCAAATTGCAGGGGGGCAGGAGGGGATGCAGGGCTAGAAGCGATAGCGGACGACGAGCGGCTCGCCGGGCGAGTCGGGGTCCTCGCGCTCGACGCAGACGAAGGCGCACTCAACGCCCTTGAGCCCCTGGTCCAGGAGCACCCGTGCATAGAACTCCGCCTGCATGGCGTGCCGTGCCCGCACCGCCTCCGCGCTCAGCCCAAGGTCGCCGGTCTTGTAGTCGATGACCAGCGCCTCGTTCGAGCCGGGGTCGGTGCAAAGAAGGTCGATCGCGCCCTCGAGGTACTCGCCGTGCTCCGATGGGGCCGCTACGAAGAAAGGCACCTCGGCGCGGACCCGCCCATGGGCGAGCGCCTCTTCGCGGATGCTCGACGCGCCCCAGAGCGCAAGGGCGCCCTCAAGCCGCTTTCGGGCCCGTGCCGAAAGGTTCCACCGGGCGCACATGGCATCCACCCGCGCCTCATTCGGGGTCTCCCCGGACTCAACCATCGACTGGGCGAGCTCGTGGAAGGCGGAGCCGAGGTTCGTGGCACGGTCCTCGTCGGCGTCGACGGGTGCACCGGCGTCCTCGGCGTCCCGTTGCCCGCGCGTCGGCAGGGGCAGGCGCTCGCCGCCCTTCTCAAGCGCCTCCCGGTGAACCGAGCTGTAGCTATAGACGCCTTCGCGGGTGCTCCAGGTGCCAAGAAGGCCTTCCACGGGCGGCTCAATCGCATAGAGATCGAAGGACGTTGGAGCGTCGACGCCGTCGGCCCCGTTGCTCTCCGCCGTGCCCGTCTTCGCCCCACCAGGAGTCAGCAGGTCGGCGGGATCGGCCGGGAGCTCCCCATCGATGCCCTCGAGGGTATTGCCGGAGTCGGCGCGGACGACCTTCTCGGCGCCTTTCCCCTCCTGCTCGACCTGGACGCAGCGGACGCGCGCGGGCGTCTCTCCCCCAAAGTCGACCTCGCAGACGCCGGGAGCCGGGGCGGCCTCGGCGCCGAACAACGCATAGAGCGCATCGGAGGCGAGCTTTGAGGAGACGCCCTCCTTGCCGCCCGCGGCGTTCACGCTGAGGATGAGCGCCTCCCTCGCGCGCGTCATGGCGACATAGAGCAAACGCGCCTTCTCCTCGGCCGCGGCCGCGTCGCCCATGGAGCGCAGGCCGACATAGCGGGCGCAGAGCGGCAGGTCGCGACCGAGTTGCACGTCCTCCGCCGCCTCCTCTGCGTCGATCCCGGAGAGGGCCTTCGCGGCGTCCTTGTCGGGGGAAAGCGGCTTGAGGATGAGCTCGGGGCCCTTCCCGCGCGCGGCGGGCATGACCGCGAGCGAGGCGTCGGAGCGGGGATTGCCCCAGCACTCGGCCACGGCGGTCACCGGGAACTCGAGGCCCTTGCTCGCGTGGATCGTCATGATGCGCACGGTGCCCCCGCCCTCGCCCTCGGCACCGGCGAGCGAAGCCGGCGCGATCTTCGAGGCGGCGAGCCAGAGATCGAACTCCGTCGCGGCGCGCGCCGGCCCCAGTCCCATGGAAGAAGTCAGGTCGCGGATGTAGCGCACGGCGGCGAGGACGTTCGCTGCCCGGGCAAGCCCTGCGGGCCCTTGCGCCTCGAGCCTCGCGAGCCAGCCCGACTCGCGCGCGACTTGCTCGCACACGCCTGCAACGGGACGCACCGAGACCTCGTCGAGCGCCCTCACGACGATGTCGCGCGCACGGGCAAGACGGCGCGACGGGGTGTGGCCGCCCACGAGGTCGAAGACGGCGATGCCCTGCTCGATGGGCCGCTTGGCGCAGGCATCGAGCTTCTCCTGCTGCTTGGTGCCAAGCTCGCAGAAATCGTTCGCGTCGAGGCCGAACATCTCGCTCGCGAGGAGCGGGAAGAGCCCGGACTGGGTGTCGGCGGGGTTCGCGAGCGTGTGGAGAAGCGCGCACATGACCTTGACCTCGGGCGTGGAGGTAAAGGTCGAGCCGCCGGTCACGACGCACTCCATGCCCCGCGCGCGGATCGCGTCGATGTAGAGCCCCGCATGGGTCGTCACGCCGAGGAGCAGGGCCATGTCGCCGGGGCGCTCCCCGTGGTCGCGATAGCGCGCGAGGGCATCGGCCACCTGCACCGCGGCCATCGCGCTCTGGTGCCCCGTCGCGTAGCCCGACACGCCCTTGCCGGCCGTGACCTCCACGTCGATCCTGGGGAGGTCGCGTGCCCGGAAGGCGTCCTTGCGTGTGGGCCAGTCGTCGAGGTGCATGAAGGAGGCCATCGTTCCCGAGGCGCCCCCGCCGGTGTCCAACGCGCCGTCGCGGTTGCCGCGGCTCACGCGCTCCACGAACTTGAGGACGTCGCCGTGGCTGCGGTAGTTCGTGTCGAGCCGCACCAGGCCCGATTCCCCCACCCCCTCGCCGCGCCGATAGAAGACGTCGACGTCGGCGCCGCGGAAGCGGTAGATGGACTGCTGCGCGTCGCCGACGGTCGCCAGGTGACGGGCGCCCTCGCCCGCGAGGAGCTCGATCAAGGCGAGCTGCGTCTCGTCGGTGTCCTGGAACTCGTCGACCATGACGAGCTTGAATCGCCCCGCGTAGTCCCGGCGCACGGCCGGGCAGTCCCTCACGGCCGCATAGGCCTGCTTGACCAGGTCGTCGTTGTCGAGCACGCCTTGGTCGAGCTTACGTGCGGCATAGGACGCCTCGACCCTGCGCGCGAGCTCGAGGAAGGAGGGAGCGCGGTCGGCCGCGGCGGCGAAGGCGACCTCGGCACGGGCGAGCGAGAAGGACTCCTTCGCGGCGGCGAGCTTCTCGGCGATGGCCTTGCTCTTCGTCGGCATGGAGACGGAGGCGAAGGCTTCCAGGGCGGCAGCGGCGTCCTTCTTGCTCGGCGCGAGCGCGTCGAAGGCTCGCAGCGCCTCCAAGGAGGGCCCGACCTTGCCCGCGGCGGCGGCGGTGAGCTTCTCGGCGCCGAGCTCCTCCATGCGCATGAGCAGGTCGCGCATCAGGTGCGCGACGTCGCCGTCGCCCGTGCCCGCGGCCGCGCAGGAGAGCGAATCGATGCCCCCGGGCAGGGCCGAGGCCGCATCGAGGATGTTCTTCACGAGCTTCATGGCGCCGCTGTAGCCGGAGGCCGGGGCGTAGTCGCCGCTGCCGAGCTCGTCGATGGCCGCCCGCAAGTCCGGGTCCTCCCGCGCCTCGGACATGACCTCGTCCATGGCGGAGAAGAGCAGGCTTTCCTGGGCGGAGCCGGTCACGACGCCGAACTCGGGGTCGAGCCCCAGGTCGAGGGCGTGGCGGTGCAGGATGCGCGAGCACATACCGTGGATGGTCGAGATCCACGCGTCGTCGACCGCGAGCGACGCCTCGGCCATGCCGCAGCGCCTGAGGTTCGCGCGGACACGTTCGCGGATCTCGCGGGCCGCCGCCTCGGTGAACGTGATGACGAGGACCTGCCCCAGGTCGTCGAGGAAGGCCCCGCCGTCGGCGGCCGACCCGGGCGCGAGGGCCCACGTGACGCGTTGGGTCAGCGTGAACGTCTTGCCCGAGCCTGCGCCTGCCTCCACGAAGAGAGGCTCGTCGAGCGTCTGGGCGATCTTCCTCTGGTTGTCGTTGAGCGTGGAGAGGTCCACCTGAGGTCCCGCCGCGCTGCCGCTCTTTTTCTGACGATCGGTCATTTGGAGAGCCTCCTCTCACAGTTGAGCACCGGGCAGTAGTCGCAGGCGTGGGCGTCGATCGGGCTCGCCTCGATGTCGCCGGCGAGCAGCCGCTCGAGCTTGGCCGCGATCGCCTCCTCGCACGCATCGAGAAGCGCGTCCATCCCCGATTCTCCCTTCATCCCGAAGCCCGCGGCACGGGGGACCTCGATGCGGGGCAGCCGCCTCTTTGAGGCGCCGCAGGGACCGAACACGGCGTCCACGGCCTCGGCATCGACGGCGCCGGCTATCTCGTGGGAACCCTTGGTGCAGAGATAGACGGCGGCGCGGACCTTGAGGCCGGGGAACGCCCGCCTCACGACCTGGCCGTAGATAAGCGACTGCACGCGCCTGGGCAGCTCGAAGGCATCGCCCGCCCCTTCCTTCCCAAAGGCGTCGTACTCGGCGGCAAAGCCCCGGTCGCCCTTGTGCTTGTAGTCGATGACGGCCGCCTGCCCGTGGGCGTCCACGTCGATGCGGTCCACCGTGCCGGTGATGCGCACGCCCGCGTACTCGACCACGTCGTCGTGCTTGCCGAACCCCCACTCAAAGAACCGGGGCTCATAGCCCGTGAAGCGCTTGGACTCGTAATCGATAAGGTCCAAGAGGTCGCGCCTCAGCGCGTCGACGGAGCCGGCCTGCCCCGCGGTGTGCGGGACGAGGGCCTGGACCTGGGGGCGTTTTCCTTTCCCGAGAAAATACTGGTGATCCAGGTGGCCGCCGAACTCCTCATCGAGGATCTTGCGGGCGAGCTCGAGGGAAGGCGAACCGGCAACGGGACGCGACCCCGCGATAAGGGCCGTCGGGTCCCCTTGGGCGAGCGCGACGAGGCGCTCCGCTTCGGCGGCGTAGGCGGCCGACTGCATGCCCTCGGGGTCTTCTTCGTAAATGCGTCGCAGCTCAGAGGCACCGAGTAGCTTTTCCTGCGCAAGGGCGAGGAGGTTCCTGTGCGTCACCTCGAGCACGCGGTGCGCGAACGTGCCCATCTCGGCGCCCGTGAAGCCGGCGTCCGCGTCCCTCAGCCGCAGCCGTCTCTGGCTGAACCACTTGTACGGGCACTCGAGGTAGGACTCGATCTGCGAGGCCGAGAGCACCGGGACCGCATCGAGCCTCCCCTCGGGCGGCGGCGTGACGCAGGACCTCAGAGCCGGCGAGATACGGCCGGCCGGCATGGGGGCATCCGTCCCCTCGAACCCGGGCTCGACCCCGCGGACGGAACGATTGCGTCCCACACACGTCTCGCCCGCGGAAACGACGTTGCGCTCCCCGAGCACCTCGGAGATGGCCGAGGCCTTGGCCGCGTCGCCTATCCCATAGCAAGCGAGCGCCTCGGTCATCATGACAGAGGGGTAGCACTCCTTGGAATCCGCCGAATAAAGGCAACGCTCCAGCGAGACCGCGTCCCTCGCCGCGCGGAGCAGCGAGCGGAAGCGATGGCGCTCGAGCGGGAGCGCGTCCTCGGCGGATTGGACGCCGTAGGAGTCGAGAAGACTCGCGAGGACCGAGTCGTTCGGCTTGATGGGGGACTCGGCCGAGGTCATGCCGCCGATGAAGACGCGGTCGAATGCGGTGGGCGCGAGCTCGTCGTTGGGACGGGCGACGAGCACCTCGCACGCGGAGCCGGGCGCCTCCCAGCGAAGCCTCGCCGAGGCGGAGACGCGCCCCAGGACCGAGGCGGCGATATCGACGAGCTCAACAAGGCTCACGCGACGCTCGACCTCGGGGTCGGCGGTGAGGCCGCATTCCTTGAGGCTCTTCGCGACGGAAAGCACCTGCGCAAGCGCCGCCTTGGCCATAACGGAGGCCTCGCCACGTACGAGGTCGCCTGAATCGGCACCGCCATCAACGAAGGGGGCGAGCAGCTTGGACGCCGCCGAGCCGATCCTCCCGCGGAGGAGCTCGCGGGTCGCCTGGGCCACGGCCGGCGAGGTCGCCTTCTCGTTCCGCAGCTTGTCGAGGACCGCCTGCGGGGTAAGGAGCCGATTCGCCCGCCACTCACGGTCGAGCGCCCGCGCACGCGCCGGGTCAAGGCCCGAGATATGCGAGGCGAGGAAGTCGGAGAGCTCACGCGGCGGCCACCAGGACATGTCGCCGAGCTTCACGACCTGGGCACCGTTAAGGGCACGCGACCCCTCGGGCCACTGCGCGGCGAGCTCGTCGAGACGGGCCACCTCGCGGGCGAACTCGAGGAACGCCCTCCCCTCCTCAAGGGCAGAGACAGGCCTTCTCAGGGCCATACGAACCGAGATTCCACGCGCAACGAGCCGCGGCACGAGCTCCCGAGAGGCGCGCTCCGGATCCGTCGCGACAATGGCGACGCGGGCAGCGCCCTCCGAGGCGGCCTTCGCGACCTCGTCGGCGATCAACCGGTCCTCGGCGCTCGGCCCCGCGGGGAGCAACACCTTGACCGCCCCCGAGGGGCTTACCTGCGCCGCATCAGAGCAGAAGACGGCATCCGCAAGGGCCTGGACCTCGGGCGACCTTACGAGCCGTGACTCGGGCTCCGGCGCGTCGTCGACCGTCTCCACGGGCGCGCCGACCTTCTCGGCTTCTTCCCGCAAGGCACCGAGAAGCGCCCGCGCCGGGGCATCGGCAAGAGAGGCGCCCACCTCGCACGCGACCGTGACCTCGCGGGTCGCAGAGAGCGCGGCCGCAAGGCTCAGAACATGCGCCGGCATATGGGAGAACCCCACGAAGAAGAGGGACGCCTGGTCGCCGGCCGCGAGCCGCCCGGGGAGCCCGTGTGCAGCCTCGCATTCCTCGATGAGGCCCAGGGCCGTGAGCTCTCGGCTGTATTGCGCACAAAGCGAGACGACCGCGGCCTCCGCCTCGGAGACCCCCTCCGGCACCGACGGGTCCTCCGCGAGCCGGCGAAGTCCCGCTCGCACGAGGCCTGAGAGGATCGAGCGCGTTCCCTCGTTATCGGCAGGGACGATACCCTCGGAAGCGGCGGACGCGACGATACGGGCGCACACGATCTCGCGCGCCGCCCCGTCCACGAGCCTCCTGCCGTCGCCCCAGAGGCCCCAGCGCTCCTCGATCCAGGCGGAAGGGGTCGTCACGCGCACCCCAAGGCCGATGCCGCGTGCCGCGAGCTCTCGCTGAATGCGAAGGGCATGGTCGAACGACGGGGCGAGCACACAGGCTTCCCCACCCTTCTCCACGGCGGAGCGGAGCCCATCGAGCACGAAGGGACACACGAGCGACTCGCCCGCGATTTTTACTAGCGTCAGCGACATAGCGAATCCTTGGTCGAAGGCGTGCGACTAATCCCGGCAACTAGTCTACGCCACCGGTCGGACAAAAATATATCCCCAGGTAGAACAGGGTGTACGCACTACTCTGCAGTCCCATTCCCTATGCGGAACAAAACAAGGCGGTAGCCACCGCTCTCGCCGTTCAGGCACTTGGACACGCGGCTTACCGTCGTGGAGGAGGCACCTGTGGCCCGGCTCACGTCCAGGTAGGAGCGTCCCTCGGAAAGAAGCGAGGCGACCTCGAGGCGCTGGGAAAGGTCGGCGACCTCGCGCGGGGTGCACAGGTCCTCAAAGAACGAGCGGGCCTCATCGACCGTCTCGAGAGAGCAGACCGCCTCGAGCAGCCTCTTGACCTCGTTCTCGTTCATGTTCCGTCCTCCTCGAGCAGCATCACGGGTTTGCGCTCACTACTTTAGCGCATTAAAGTGCTGCAAACGGCAATCCGCCCATGATGTGACGAGAAACCAACATCGGGGTAGGCTGTAGGTGCACGCACCCAAGAAGGAAAGGGGCAGAAATGGGGTTCATTGGAAGCTGGCTCGCGACCGCCGTTGCCACCGCCGTCGCCATCTGGATCGTTCCCGGCATCACGGCCATCGGCAGCTCGGTCTCGGCCTCGATCTTTACCGCGCTCGTGCTCGGCATCCTGAACGCGACCATCAAACCGGTGCTCAAGGTGCTCTCGCTCCCGATCACGGTTCTCACGCTCGGAATCTTCTCGCTCATCCTGAACGCCGTCGTGCTGGAGCTTGCGAGCTACCTCTCGCGCAACATTTTCCACGCGGGAATCTACGTGGAGAGCTTCGGGGCGGCGTTCTTCGGCGCGATCGTCATCAGCATCGTCGCGTCCATCGTCGCAGGCATTTTCGACTAGATATCTGCGAGTTCCACAAATACTTGCACAAAGCGTTGCAACAAAGAAGCCCGGCTCGAGCAGTCGGGCTTCTTTGTGTCTGGGCCGGGCAGCGGGACCCGTGGAGCTCACGGCCTACTTCTGCAGCAACCGAGCGGCGTAGGCGGCGACGGCATCTTTCGCCGAGCCGATGTTCGC